>DVON01000034.1 GCA_018713585.1 Candidatus Pullilachnospira stercoravium
CTCCGATTTCCTGTAAAATGTGTCTGTAACCACAGAATTTCTGCTTTCAATGTAATAGGATGGAGGCATAAAGTCAAGGAGGGAATATAAAAATGATCAGAAAAATTATTCATATCGATGAGGAAAAATGCAACGGATGCGGAATCTGCGCCGCGGCCTGCCATGAGGGGGCGATCGCTATGGTGGACGGCAAGGCCAAGCTGACGAGGGAGGATTTCTGCGACGGCTTTGGTGATTGCCTGCCCGGCTGCCCCACCGGAGCCATCCGGTTTGAGGAGCGGGAAGCGCCGGCCTATGACGAGGCGGCGGTGAAAGCGATGCAGAGCAGGAAAAAGGCGGAGGCCCGGGAAATGCAGGTCCGGGAAACACAGGCCGGAGAACGGATGCCTGCGGACCAGGCGGTCCGGTCCCGGCTGAATCAGTGGCCCTGTCAGCTTCGGCTGGTATCTGCCCGGTCTTCTTTTTTTGAAGGGGCCGATCTTCTGATCGCGGCAGACTGCACCGCCTACGCTTATGCAGGATTCCATGAGGAATTTATGAAGGGAAAAATCACGCTGATCGGATGTCCCAAATTGGATGACGCGGATTATGCGGACAAACTGACCGCAATCATCCGGGACAACGGGATCCGAAGCGTCACCATCGTCCGCATGGAAGTGCCCTGCTGCGGAGGCCTTGAGCGTGCCGCCCGGAAGGCACTTCAAAACAGCGGAAAATCCCTTCCCTGTCAGGTGGTGACCGTGTCGAGAGATGGAAAGCTTCTGGAATAAAGTCCGGGGAAGAGATGATGCCTGCGGCACCGGATTTGTCTGCCAAATTTCTGCTCCGGAACAGAGACAGTGTGGGGAGGGGTATGATATAATAGCCGCAGAAGGCGGCTATTATATCTGCGCATGGGCGATTTCTGCGGTCCCGCAGAAAGTCGCTGCGCATCCGCCGGAGGCTATGTGACAGCGGAAGCAGTCATAAATAATAGCCGCAGGAGGCCAGGTGACAGCGGAAGCGGTCACAGATAATAGCCGCAGGAGAGTTTCCGGCGGGAGCTGTCTCCCGCACGGAGGTACAGGGCTGAAAGGAGGAAGTCAGGGATATGGAGGAACGAAAGAACGAACATGCGCGGCAGAACAGGCAGAGGGATCCGCTGCAGCAGATTCCGGGAGTGGGAAAAAATATCGCGCAGGATCTTCGGGAACTGGGGATTTTTTCAGTCGCGGATCTGAAAGGGAAGGATCCGCAGGAACTGTACCGGCTGGATTGCCTGAAAAAAGGATTTCAGGAGGATCCGTGCCAGCTGTATGTATTTCGCTGCGCGGTGTATTTTGCGGATCATGAGAATCCCGATCCTGAGAAGCTGAAATGGTGGTACTGGAAGGACAAGGAGTATCCCGGCGTGGAACAAAGAGGGGCGGATACCGTGATACGGAAGGTAAAAGGGGGCGACCGGGGGCAGGTGCTGGCCATGATGGATGAGGTGAAGGAAAGCTTTCCGGGATTTGAGGAGAAGGAATTTCTGGAGGCGCTGGATCTGGCGGTTTCCCGGAAGGAGGCTTTTCTTGCCGAGAGACAGGGAGAGGTGGCCGGACTGGCGATGTTTTCCGGCCAGGACCGGGAACTGACATTTCTGGCAGTGCGGCCAGAATTTCGGAAGCAGGGGATCGGAAAACGGCTGATTGAAAGAGTGATCGCCTGCTTTCCCAGAGGAGAGGAAATTTCCGTGGTCACCTTCCGGGAGGGAGATCCCGAAGGGGCGGCGGCCCGGCGCTGTTACCTTTCCTGCGGGTTCGTGGATGGGGAGGACCTGACGGTGTTTGATTATCCATGCAGGAGGATGCGCCTGAAAGTTGGAGAAGGCTGTGCGGAAAAAGAGTGAATGGAACAGCGGATAAGAAAAGGAGGGGTTGGCATGGTACGGGAAGCCAGGGAAGGGGATTTGCAGGAACTGCTTGAGCTGTATCAATATCTGCACGAAAAGGAGGTGCCAGGGCCGTCCAGGCAGCTGTCTGCCGCCTGGCGGAAAATCCTGGAGGATCATCATCTGCTGGTCAACATCGTTGACGGAAAAATCGTCTCCTCCTGTGTCTGCGTAATCATCCCCAATCTCACAAGAGGGGCGCGGCCCTATGCTTTTATAGAAAATGTCGTTACCCATGGAGCCTGCAGAGGGCGGGGCTATGCCACGGAATGTCTCCGGGCCGCCCGGCAGATTGCGGGAGAGAACGGCTGCTATAAAATGATGCTGCTGACCGGTTCCAAAGAGCAGAAGACGCTGGATTTTTACAGAAATGCAGGTTATAACAGCCAAGATAAAACCGCGTTTATCCAGTGGATAGATATGGAATGAGAGAAAGGAGACGCCGCGGATGCACTTTGTGGATGCCAAAGGAATCTTATCTGCCCGCAATGGAATGAACATTTACAGGGGGTGCACCCACGGGTGTATTTACTGTGACAGCCGCAGCAGGTGCTACGGATTTACCCATCCTTTTGAGAATATCGAGGTGAAGCGGAACGCGCCGGCGCTGCTGGAGCAGAAGCTTCGCTCCAAACGGAAAAAATGTATGATCGGAACGGGGGACATGTGCGATCCGTATCTTCACTGTGAGGAGGAGCTGCGGCTGACGAGAGCGTGCCTGGAAATCATAGACAGGTACGGGTTCGGCGTTTCCGTCCTGACCAAATCGGACAGGATTTTACGGGATCTGGATCTGCTTGGCAGTATCCAGGATAAATCAAAGGCGGTGGCTCAGATGACGCTGACCACCTGGGATGACCGGCTTTGCCGTATCATTGAGCCGGAAGTGTGCGTCACCAGCCGGAGACTGGAGGTTCTGCGTACCATGAAGGAGGCGGGGATTCCCACGGTTGTCTGGATGACGCCGCTTCTGCCTTTCATTAATGACACGAAGGAGAATCTGGAAGGAATTCTGGAAGGCTGCCTGGAAGCGGGAGTGAAGGGGATTCTCTGTTTCGGGATGGGGCTGACTTTGCGGGAAGGGAACCGGGAATATTTTTATCAGGCCCTGGACCGGCATTTTCCCGGACTCAGGCGGGAATATCAGCGCAGATACGGCAATGCCTATGAGCTGCCTAGCCCCCGCCACAGGGAGCTGCAGCAGATATTTGATGATACCTGCGCAAAAGCGGGGATTTTATACCGGCCGGAGGATATTTTCGCGTATCTGAGGGAGTTTCCGGAAAATAAAGGATATACACAGCTGAGTCTGTTTTGAGGGAGGCAAAATCGATGGACAGAAGGACCTGTAAAATACTGGAAGATTATATGCTGGACTGTATGGCTGACAGCGCCCATGATAAGGAGCATGTGTACCGGGTGCTGTATCACGGGCTGGCGATTGCCCGGACGGAAGAGGACGCGGATATTGACGTGGTGATCGGGGCGTGCCTGCTGCATGATATCTGCCGGAAAGAGCAGTCGGAAAATCCGGCGGTGGATCACGCGCTGGCAGGGGGCGAAAAGGCGTACCATTTTCTGCTGGAGCAGGGATTTTCAGAATCCTACGCCGAAAGGGTCCGGGACTGTATCAGCACGCACCGGTACCGGAAGGGAAATCCGCCCCGGAGCCTGGAGGCAAAGATTCTGTTCGACGCCGACAAGCTGGAGGCGGCCGGGGCCATGGGAATTGCCAGAACGCTGCTGTATAAGGGAAGCGTCTCCCAGCCGCTCTACACCAGAAGGCCCGACGGGACGGTTTCTGACGGGACAGGGGATAAGGAACCGTCCTTTTTTCAGGAGTATAAATATAAGCTGGAAAATCTGTATTCCGGATTTTATACGGAAAAGGGCAGAGAGCTGGCCGGGGAACGGAAAGCCGCGGCGGAAGCTTTTTATGACAGTCTGTACCGGGAGGTGAAGGAGGCGTATGAGGAAGGGAGCATGCGGCTGGAGGGGATTCTGGCGGGACAGACCATTCTGGAGACGGAACGGCTGGCTCTTCGGGAGCTTACCGAAGGAGACTATGCGGATTTGTGCCTGATTCTGCAGGATGAGGAAACCATGTATGCCTATGAAGGCGCTTTCGATGACGCGGAGGCCAGGGACTGGCTTGAGCGGCAGATGGCCAGATATAAGAAATGGGGATTCGGCCTGTGGGCGGTGGTGCTGAAAGAAACGGGGGAACTGATCGGCCAGTGTGGGTTGACCATGCAGCCCTGGAAGGACCGGGAGGTGCTGGAGGTGGGATACCTGTTCCGGCGCGCGTACTGGCATCAGGGGTACGCCACGGAGGCGGCCAGGGCCTGCAAAACGTATGCCTTTGAGGTTTTGAAGGCTGACGAGGTCTGCTCCATTATCCGGGACACCAACACGGCTTCCCAGCGGGTGGCCCTCCGAAACGGAATGACTCCCAAAGACATCAGCGTCAAGCATTACAAGGGCGTGGATATGCCCCATATCCGTTATGTGGCGGCCAGGGAGGACGGATCAGAGACGGCAGAGGAAAGGTAAGCGTTTGACCTTCCGCAGTTCAGCAAAAAGTAAAAGATACAGTGGACGATTTACGGAAACCGTCCTATAATGAATATCATGTGGCAGAAGCGGCTCGGCGTAAGATTTTCCGTCGTTTTTCCGGACGGAAACGCAGGGAGATCTGCCGGATTTATGACAATGGAAAGTTCGCCGGGCGTGCTTTCCATTGCCGGTTTTTCGGGAGCCGCGGAAATCAAGAATACCACGGGGCCGAAAATGGGTAAGGGTCCCTGATGGCTATTCAGCCAAATGTAAGAGGAAAGGACAGACATGCCATGAAGTACGATTTTACTACAATTCTGGACAGAAAAGGACATGACGCCATTGCGGTGGAGCACATTCCCATCCCCGGCGCGAAGGTGGAGGAAGGGTTTTCTGTGATTCCCATGTGGGTGGCGGATATGAATTTTCCTACGCTGCCTTCGATTCTGGAGGAGGTGAGCGGACGTCTGGAACATCCGCATTTCGGATATTTTGAACTGCCGGACGCATATTTTGACAGTATCATCCGCTGGCAGAAGGACCGGTTTGGCGTGGAGGGGCTGACCCGGGAGTGTATCGGTTATGAAAACGGGGTGCTGGGCTGCGCGGCTTCGGCGCTGCAGGCCTTCACCGCTCCGGGGGAGGCGGTGTTGCTACATTCCCCCACCTATATCGGATTTACGGGAACGCTGGAGAGCAACGGAAGAAAAATTGTTCTCAGCGAGCTGAAGCGGGATGCGCAGGGCGTATGGCGGATGGATTACGAGGATATGGAGAAAAAGATTGTGGAGAACCGGATCCACTGCGCGATTTTCTGTTCTCCCCACAATCCCACCGGAAGAGTATGGGAGAGGGCAGAGATCGAGAAGGCCATGGAAGTATACGCCAGACATGACTGCATCGTGATTTCCGATGAAATCTGGTCGGATCTGGTGCTGCCGGGCGGAAAGCACATCCCCACTCAGAGCGTTTCGGAGGATGCCAGAAACCGCACCATTGCCGTGTATGCGCCCAGCAAAACCTTTAACCTGGCGGGGCTGGTGGGGTCCTATCATGTGATTTACAACACCTGCCTGCGGGACCGGGTGGAGAAGGTTTCAGGCATGTCCCATTACAATACGCCCAATGTGCTGTCGGTTCATGCGCTGATCGGCGCTTACAAGCCGGAGGGCAGAGTGTGGGTGGACGAGCTTTGCCAGGTGCTGGGCGGCAATGTGGACTACGCCTACGATTATATCACGGAGCATTTCAAAGGCGTTTCTCTGGCAAAGCCCCAGGGAACGTATATGCTGTATCTGGATTGTGAGCAGTGGTGCCGCGAGCACGCGAAGACCATGGACGAGCTGCTTTGTGCCGGCGTGAAGGTGGGCGTGATCTGGCAGGACGGACGTCCCTTCCACCATCCCTGGTCCATCCGGATGAATCTGGCGGTGCCGTTTGCGCGGGTGAAGGATGCCATGGAACGGCTGGACAAGTATGTATTTAACGGCAGCCTGTAAAAGGGCTGCCAGATGGGAGTTGCGGGATGATCGACAGAGAGGATATGCTGGAGCTGACCAGACGGATGACTGTAAAAAGAACCTCCATGACCCGGATCGCGGGCGCGTATATCGACCGGGACGGGGAAATTGACGGAACCTTTAATACGTCATTTCTGAAGCTGTCCGCGGCGGAGAAGGAAAAGAATCTGGCCCTGGCAAAGACGATTCCCTTTGCGGAAACCAACCGGAAGCTGAAGCGGCACCGTTTCGGGGAAAAGGCCCGGGAGGCGGACAGCATGTACCGGTTGCTTTGGGGCCTCCGGTCCTGCGGGCTGAAAAATGACGCGCTGATGGAGATTTTCTACGAGGAAGTGGCAGCCCGGTACCGTGCCGGAGGAGACTACGCGGTTTTCATGTTTCATGACCGGTACGATGTGCCGGCCAAGGGGACGGATCATCAGCGGCAGGGGGAATCGGAAAATGTGTTTGAATATCTGATCTGCGCCATTTGTCCTCTGGAGGGCGAATACGAGCCGGGAGCGCCGGAGTGCGGATTTCTGTTTCCGGCCTTTTCGGAGCGCTGCGCCGATCTGGATCATGTGGATATTTTTCAGGAAAATCCGGAGCGGCCTCACGGGGAGCTGGCGGACTTGCTGGGCGTGGAATAAGGAGTCCCAGTCCCACAACGGAGGCGCCATCAAGGCCGTGCTGCGGATGGACTGAGGCGGTCCAAGATAAAATTTGCGACAGTGAAGCCGAAAGGCTGAACTGTGACGAATAAAGAAGAAAAAATCTCTTCATACTGTAGAAAAAGCCTCCGGCTTTGCGGCCGGAGATCTGCAGGATGGAGGGATTTTTTATGTTGGGATTCTGGATTGCCATACTGTCGGGCGCGCTGATGAGTATCCAGGGAGTGTTTAACACCCAGGTGACCAAGCAGAGCAGTCTCTGGGTTTCCACCGGATGGGTGCAGTTTTCCGCGCTTCTGGTGTGTATTGTGGCATGGTTTTTTACCGGGCGGGAAAGCATCGGCGCGCTGTGGCAGGTGGAGAATAAATACACCTTGCTGGGAGGCGTCATCGGGGCTTTTATCACGGTGACGGTTATCCAGAGCATGAGCAGCCTGGGGCCGGCAAAGGCGGCGCTGCTGATCGTCATCGCCCAGCTGGCGGTGGCGTATCTGATTGAGCTGTTCGGCCTGTTCGGAACACAGCAGCAGCCGTTTCTGTGGCGGAAGCTTCTGGGGCTGGCGGTGGCCGTGGCGGGAATTGTGATTTTCAAATGGGAGTAGGAGGCCGTCATTTCCTGAAAAAGCACCTTGTAATTGCGGAGGGAATTCGGTAAAATAAGATGTGTATGTATGGAGGGAGCCTTGACGCGCATGCGGAAAGGAGATACGTACATGAGTATGAGAAAGTTTTACAGAAATACAGCGGCCTGTCTGCTGGCCGCTTTGTTTTTAGCAGCGGCGGGGTGCAGCAGCACCACGTCGGTTTTTCCTTCTGCCGAAGGGAGTGAAGAGGAATTGGCGGAGTCCGGAGCCGGACGGGAGGACGCGTCCGGGGACGCCGGGCAGCCGGGAGATTCCGGAGACGAGACGGAAGAGAGTACGGCCGGGGATGCCGGGCAGCCGGGAGATTCCGGAGACGGGACGGTAACAGAGAATACAGTGATCTACGTGGATGTGACGGGGGCTGTGAAGGCGCCCGGCGTCTACACCCTTCCGGCGGGCAGCCGGGTGTTTGAAGCCATTGCGCTGGCGGGAGGCGCCAGGGAGGATGCTTCCCTGGAGAATCTGAACCAGGCCGGGATTCTTCAGGACGGACAGCAGATCCGCGTTTATACGGAAGAGGAGGCCGCGCAGATGGCGCAGCAGGGTTCGCTTCCTTCGCTTCCCGGCGCGGAGGCGGCAGCGGGCCAAAAGGAAGGTCAGGAAGCGTCGAAGGTGAATATCAACACCGCCGGAAAAGACGAGCTGATGACGCTGACCGGCATCGGGGAGACCAGGGCGGAAGCGATACTGGCTTACCGGCAGGAGACCGGCGGATTTCAGGCGCCGGAGGATTTGATGCAGGTGGAAGGAATCAAGGAAAAGACCTTTGAAAAGTTAAAAGATCAGATTACGGTGAATTGAGGAGTGAAAAGATGGCGAAGAAAGTACTGGTTGTGGATGATGAGAAATTGATTGTGAAGGGGATCCGCTTCAGTCTGGAGCAGGACGGCATGGAGGTGGACTGCGCTTACGACGGGGAGGAAGCGCTGGAGTGTATTCACAATAAGGAATACGATATTGTGCTGCTGGATCTGATGCTTCCCAAACTCAGCGGCATGGAGGTCTGCCAGCAGGTACGGGAGTTTTCCGATGTGCCCATTATCATGCTGACGGCCAAAGGTGAGGATATGGACAAGATCCTCGGCCTGGAGTACGGAGCCGACGATTATATCACAAAACCCTTCAATATTCTTGAAGTCAAGGCCAGAATCAAAGCCATCATCCGCCGCACCTCAAAGCCCGCGGCCCAGGAAGAGAAGGCCAAGGTGGTGGAAGTGGGAGATCTGAAGCTGGACTGCGAGAGCAGAAGAGTGTTTATCGCGGGCAGGGAAATCAATCTGACCGCCAAGGAATTTGACGTGCTGGAACTGCTGGTATTCAATCCCAACAAGGTGTACAGCAGGGAGAATCTGCTGAACATGGTGTGGGGCTACGAGTATCCCGGGGATGTGAGAACCGTGGACGTACATATCCGGCGCCTCCGGGAGAAAATTGAGACCAATCCCAGCGAGCCCAAATATGTACATACCAAATGGGGTGTCGGTTACTATTTCCAGGGATAAGCGGGAAAAGAGGACAAGGTGAAGCCGAAATTCAAATTTATTAAAAGCCTTCGTTTCCGGATCACGGTGATTCTGGTGATCATCGGAATCGTCCCCAGCGTTTTTGTGGAGAAGGGGATTGTCAGCAGCTATGAGGACCGGGCTGTGAGCCTGCGGATGTTCAATGTGAAAAACCAGTGCGACATCCTCAGCAATCAGCTGGTGCAGGAGCAGTATCTCCAGGATACCAGCTCCGTGGCCATCAACAGCGAGCTGGATATGCTGACCAATGTGTACAGCGGAAGAATCCTGATTGTAAACCAGGATTTTCAGGTAATCAAGGATACCTATGACCTGGACCGGGGGAAATACGTGATCACCCAGGAGGTGCTTCAGTGCTTTTCCGACGGGAAGGAAACCAGCCATTATGACGCCAGAAACCGTTATATTGAGATGTTGATTCCCATCAGCACCACGCTGGAGGAAAACAGAAGCGTGGCGGGAGTTCTTATGATCAGCGTTTCCACGGAGGAGATTGCCGCCAGCGTGGATGTGCTGGAGCAGAAGGGTATGCTGCTGCTTCTGATTATCGGGGTGCTGGTTCTGGCACTGGGGTATATTCTGTCGGGGATCCTTATGAAGCCCTTTGCCAAAGTGACCCGGGCCATCGAGGATATCACGGACGGATTTCAGGACGACCAGATTTCCGTGCCGGATTACACGGAGACGGAGCTGATTACGGACGCTTTCAACAAGATGTTGGGCAGGGTGAAGTCTCTGGACAAATCCCGCCAGGAATTTGTGTCCAATGTGTCCCATGAGCTGAAGACGCCGCTGGCTTCCATGAAGGTGCTGGCGGATTCCCTGGTGGGACAGGAAAATGTGCCCATTGAACTGTATCAGGAGTTCATGCAGGATATCACCGACGAGATTGACCGGGAAAATAAGATCATCACGGATCTTCTGACCCTGGTAAGGCTTGACAAAAAGGCGGCCAATGTCACCATTGAGACGGTGAATATCAATGAACTGCTGGAGCTGATCCTGAAGCGGCTGAAGCCCATTGCGGCCAAAAAGAATATTGAATTGATTCTGGAGAGCTTCCGCCCGGTGACGGCGGAGATCGACGAGACGAAGCTGACGCTGGCCATCTCCAATCTGGTGGAGAACGGCATCAAATATAATCACGAAAACGGATGGGTGCGGGTGTCTCTGAATGCGGATCACAAGTATTTCTATGTGACGGTGGCGGATTCGGGAATGGGTATCCCGGAGGATTCCATCGACCATATTTTTGAGAGATTTTACCGGGTGGACAAGTCCCACTCTTCGGAGATTGACGGGACCGGCCTGGGACTGGCCATTACCAGAAGCGCCATTTTGATGCACCGGGGAGCCATCCGGGTGCGCAGCAAAGAAAACGAGGGAACTACATTTTCCGTGCGAATTCCGCTAACCTATATCGGGTAAACGGAGCAAATGCGGGAAACCCTAAAGGATCCCTTTATGGCCATTCGGCCAACATACGGGGAAAGGAGCAGAGTATGAAACGGTGGATGCGTTTTTTTGCGGTTGTGCTGGCCTTCAGTCTGCTTCTTGCAGGTTGCGGGCAGGAACAGGAGGAAAAAGACGGTTATCATCTGTATGCCGTGGCGGGCAGTACCCTTCAGGAGGAAGCGTATCAGCCGGAGGCGGAGGACGCGGACGGGCTGATGGAAGAATTTGCCGGATTGCTCTCTTCCGGTGACGGAGAGGAGAAAACGTTGCTGCCTGAGGGCGTAGCGGTGAACTCCTGCGAGAGAAACGGCGAAATTCTCTATGTGGACATGAACGGGGCATACGGACAGCTGGATCCGGCACAGGAAATCCTGTCCCGGGCGGTGCTGGTGAAAACCTTTGTGCAGATCCCGGAGATCCGCTATGTGCAGATTACGGTGGAGGGAGCGGATCTGACCACCTCCCAGGGAAACGCGGTGGGGCTTCTTAGCGCCGACAGCTTTCTGGAAAATTCCGGCGAGGAGATCAATTCCTACCGGTATTCAGATATTACCCTGTACTTCGCCACAGAGGACGGACAGAAACTGGTGCAGGAGGACCGGAAGGTTTACTATATCAGCAGCACGCCCATTGAACAGGTGGTGGTGGAGCAGCTGATCAGAGGGCCTCAGGAGGACGGACACTATCCCACCATTTCTCCCAATACCCGGATTATCGGGGTTTCGGTGTCGGATGGCATTGGTTATGTAAACCTGGATCAGAACTTTACCACGGGGACCCTGACGGTACAGGAGGAAATCCCCATCTATTCCATTGTAAATTCTCTGATCCGGTCGGGAAACGTGAAAAAAGTACAGATTTCCATCAACGGCGATACCGGAGTGACCTTCCGGGAAAGCATGGATCTGGACAGACTGTACGAGTGGAATGAAGAATTAATAGAGGACGAAAATTCATGAAAAACAGGCCCATGTGCCTGCTGGCCACAGTTCTTGTGCTGGCGGTTTTTCTCGCGGGCCGGTGGGGGCTCTCCTGGATCTGGAGAGGCCCCGGCAGCGCCCGTCTGGAGCAGATGGCCCGGGACGGGACGCCCGCCGCGGCATGGGGAATCGTGGAAAAGCGGGAAGAAAAAACTTATACTACTTATCTTACCATCAAAAATGCAAGTCTGACTGTTCAGTCGGTAAAATATCCTGTCAGAAAACTGAAATGCGAAGTGGAAGCCGGGGAATCCTATGAACCTGGCCAGGCGGTGTGCCTTCAGGGGACGCTGGCGCTGCCGGAAGAGCCGGGAAATCCGGGGGAATTTCACAGGCTTCGCTACGAACGGGCGCGAAAGATTGATTATTATCTGGAAGATACCAGTCTGCTGGAGAAGGGGGAGGAATATTCCCCATTCCGGAAAATGCTGGCACAGACCAGGGAGTCCTGCCTTGGCCTGCTGCGCCGGATACTTCCCCGGCGGGAAGCGGGGATTCTGGGGGCCATGCTCCTGGGAGACAAGTCGGGGGTGGAGCAGGAAGTGAAGGACTGGTACCAGTATGCGGGGATTTCCCATGTGATGGCTATTTCCGGCCTCCATATCACTTTGCTGGGGATGGGAATCTGGAAGCTGCTGGGATTTTTCAGGATACCCATGGTTCCTTCCGCGCTGGCCAGCATCCTGGCCCTGGCGCTATATGGAATCTGGATCGGAAGCGGCGCGTCCGCCCTGCGGGCCATTCTCATGTTTACGGTGCTGATGGGAGCCAGGGTTACCGGCCGCTCCTATGATCTTCTGTCGTCCCTGTCTCTGGCCGCCGTACTTTTGCTGCTGGACAATCCCGATGTGGTGTACGACAGCGGCTTTCAGCTTTCCTTCACCGCAGTGCTGGGGGTGGGCGCGGTGGCACCCGTTTTCCAGAAAAAGGAGGGGAAGGGCCTTATGGGGCGGATATGTAAGGCACTGAGACCCGGGGTGATTCTGTGGCTGACAACGCTGCCGGTGGTGCTGGCGGCCTTCTCGCAGGTGTCGCTGGCGGGAATCTTCTGGAACCTGCTGGTGATTCCGCTGGTTCCGGCGATTCTGGTATCGGGGATCGCGGCGATGGCTGTGGGTGCGTTTCATGTGGGAGCGGGAAGTGTGGCGGGAATTCCGGCCTGGGCCCTTCTGAAGCTTTATGAATTTACCGGGCAGGTGACGGAAAAGATGCCGGCGGGAATGTGGACGCCGGGGCAGCCCCAGTGGTGGCGGATTCTGCTGTATTATCTGCTGGGAGGAATTCTTCTGGCGGAAGCGGTGTACCGGAAACGGAAGGAGCGACAGGAAAAAATTCAGATAAAGCTTCAGAATAAGCCTCAGGAGAAAGGGGGAGAGACCGGCGGGGCGTCTTACCGGGGGAGAGGACGCACACTTTGGCGGGCCGCTGCGGTATTTCTCATGCTGCTGACCATGGGGTTCCGTCCCCGGTGGGGGATGCAGATTACCATGATCGACGTGGGACAGGGGGATGCCATCCTGGCCGGGGCTGACGGCGTCTGGTCTCTGGTGGACGGAGGGAGCAGCAGCCGTTCCCAGGTGGGAACGTATGTGATCTGGCCGTATCTGAAAAGTCAGGGGATCACCAGACTGGACGCGGTGTTTGTCACCCATCCGGACGCGGATCACATCAACGGGATTGAGGAACTGCTTGTCCTGGCGGATGGAGGAGGACTGCGGATCGGCCGGCTGTTTCTTCCGGAATGGATGCAGAAAGATGAGGACGGGCTCCGGCTGTGCGCGCTGGCACGCCAGGCCGGCGCCTCCTGTACCTTCCTGAAACGGGGAGATCAGATCCGGCAGGGGAAGATCCGCATGACGGTACTGCACCCGCAGGCCAAGGAGCGGTGGGAAGATCCCAACAGCGGTTCGCTGGTACTTTCCTGGGAATATGAGGAAATCAGGGGACTGTTTATGGGGGATCTGCCGTCGGAGGAGGAAAAGAAGCTGCTGGCGCTGGTGGAACCCTGCGATTTTCTGAAGGTGGGACATCACGGCTCCTCAGGCTCCTCCTCAGAGGAATTTCTTGCCGGGGCGGATCCGGAGGCGGCTCTGATTTCCTGCGGGCTTGACAACCGGTACGGGCATCCGGGATGGGAGGCGGTGAAACGTCTGGAAGCCCAGGGATGCGCGCTTTTCCGCACGGATACCATGGGCGCGGTGACACTGACCGCCCGGAAAGGGAAACTTTGCGTATCCTGTTTCCGGGCGCCCGGTTTGCGGAGAATGTGGTGAAGGGATTGTGAGAGGATCGGTGTGGGGAGCGGTGAAGGGCCGGTGAAGGGCCGGCGAAGGGTTTGGTGACTGGCAGCGGAGGGTGTTTTTTGCTGGAAAGATGTGACCGGGATTTTCCTCTTGTGCCGCGGGAACGCAGAAGGTATAATTTTCGTAGACGCATCGGACAATACAGTTCCGTTATACGGTCTGAGAATTGACAAAAATAGATTATGGAGCGGTTATGAAAAGAGTTCTTGAAGATATCAAAAATCAGGATTTTAAAAAGGTGTACCTGTTTTACGGCGAGGAGGATTATCTGAAGCGGCAGTACCGGGACCGGCTGGTTCACGCCTTGAATCCGGAAGGGGATACCATGAATATGGCCCATTTTGAAGGTAAGGGCATCGATGTGAAGGAAGTGATTTCCCTGGGAGAGACGCTGCCGTTCTTCGCGGAGCGGAGGATTCTGGTGCTGGAGGATACGGGATTTTTCAAAGGACAGTGCCCGGATCTGCCGGAGTATATGGGAGAATTGCCGGATTACCTCTGCATGATTTTTGTGGAGGACGAGGTGGATAAGCGCAGCCGGATGTACAAGGCTGTGAAAAATGCCGGAGCAGTGGTGGAATTTCCCTTGCAGGATGAACGGACGCTGATGCGCTGGGTGCTGGGAATTCTGACCCGTGAGGGGAAAAAGATCACCCAGAGGGATATGGAGCTGTTTCTGATGAAAACGGGAACGGATATGACCAATATCGAGATGGAGCTGGAGAAGCTGCTGGCCTATACCATGGGACGGGATGTGGTGACTGCAGGGGATATCGAGGAGATCTGCACCAATCAGATTACCAACCGGATTTTTGAGATGGTGCGGGCGGTGTCGGAGCAGAATCAGAAAAAAGCGCTGGATCTTTATTATGATCTCCTTTCCCTGAAGGAACCGCCCATGCGGATTCTGTTTCTCCTGGCCCGGCAGTTCAACATGATGCTGCAGGTGAAGGATATGCAGCGGCTGGGATTTGATCAGAAGGGAATTGCGGATAAACTGGGAATCCAGAGTTTCATCGTGAGAAATTACGCCTCTTTTGCCAGAAAATACTCCATGGACCGGCTGCGCCAGGCAGTGGAGGATTTTACCCGGACAGAGGAGGACGTGAAGACCGGAAAGCTGCAGGATGTTATGAGCGTGGAACTGATGATTGTAAAATACAGCACCGCCGGATGAGCGGCATTGCCGCTCGATGGTCTCCGCTTTGGTCTGCGCTAAACGAACGTCCACCGGACGTTCAGCGCCATTGCCCGTCGGATGGTGCTGCGTGCCGGTGGCACGCGTTTAGCACCGACCGAAGCGGAGCGGAGACCCGCTCGTGCAAGCACGGCGGTCGCTCTGCGGGCTTATCGCATAAAAAAAGGACAGTCACTGACGGTATGACTGTCCTTTCATTTTCTTATCTTTAATTATGCGATGGAGTTTACCGCTTTGCTGATGCGGGAAACTTTTCTTGCGGCGTTGTTTTTGTGATATACGCCTTTGGATGCAGCCATCTCGATGGCTTTTACAGCCTGGGGAAGTGCTGCCTGAGCTGCTGCCAGATCTTTGTTGGCTACAGCGGTATCCACTTTCTTCATAGCAGTCTTCACTGCGGAGCGGATAGATTTATTTCTCTCGGCTTTGGTTCTGTTTACCAGAATTCTCTTCTTTGCGGATTTGATATTTGCCATATTGTTCGACCTCCAATATCGTCTCTGAAAATAGTTCTTTCTTCCTCTACACTGGCCGAGACACGGACAGGCCAATGTAAGCACACTTATATAGTTTATTCCAGCCGCTTCGATTTGTCAATATGTTATTTCCATGTTTTTGCTGTGTTTGACTGCGTATTTTACTGCTGTGCCGTTACTGGAGGGCTGTTGTACTGCCGGAGCTTCTCTGACCGCGGCAGCAGGGCTGCCGCCGGGATGTTACAAAATTTGCGAGGTTAATTTTGGGGTAGCGCAATGGTCTATTGCTTACTATATACAGGAAGAGCGGATTAAGGAAGCTGGGGATCTTTGCGGAATGATTTCCGGGGCTTTATGGTATGCCGGCATTTGGAAAATGGATTTTATTGGTGTGGAGTACGGTGGGGATATTAGAAAGTGAAATTATACCCGTAGGAAAGAGGGGAAGTCTACTGCAGGAATGGGGATTTTGAGAGATCTGCAGTAGGAAAGAGGGAAAGTCTACTGCAGGAATAGTGATTTTGGGAATCTTGCAGTAGGAAAGAGGAGAAGTCTACTGCAAGAATGGAGATTTTGAGAATCTTGCAGTAGGAAAAGGTCAAAGTCTACTGCAGGAATAGTGATTTTGAGAAATTTGCAGTAGGAAAGAGGGGAAGCCTACTGCAGGGATGGAGATTTTGATAATCTTGCAGTAGAAAAGAGAGGAAGTCTACTGCAGGAATGAGGATTTTGATAATCTTGCAGTAGGAAAGAGAGGAAGTCTACTGCAGGAATGAGGATTTTGATAATCCTGCAGTAGGAAAGAGAGGAAGTCTACTGCAGGAATGAGGATTTTGATAATCTTGCAGTAGGAAAGAGAGGAAGTCTACTGCAAGAATGAGGATTTTGATAATCCTGCAGTAGGAAAGAGAGGAAGTCTACTGCAGGAATGGGGATTTTGAGAATCTTGCAGTAGTAAGAGACAAAAGTCTACTGCAGGAATGGAGATTTTGGGACCCTTGCCGTAGGAAATAGTAAAACTTACTTTCCTCATGACTGTGGCAGCGGGCAGACGTTCCTCCGAAGCCCAGATTCCCGGATTCCACTTCCCTGCTTCTGTGTATAGAATGAGAAAGGCCGGGAACACTATGGAAAAAGCCGTAAAGGCGCCGGATTTGACAGAATCCCTTTATGGCCATCCGGCCAACATTCAAGGAAACCCTAAAGGGTCCCTTTATGGCCATTCGGCCAACAGCGAAGGAAAGGAGATTGGAAATGCTTGGAACGTATCGGGTGCGCACCGACCTTGCCGTGGAGAGCAGGGAAAAATTTGAAAAAGACAATGTGGAGATCGAGGGGGTAGTGATTCACGAGTCTTACCAGGAAAGCAAAGATCTGAAGACCACGGTGGTGAAAATCGAGACGGAGGAAGGGGCCAGGACCATGGAGAAACCCTGCGGCACTTATATCACCATGGAAGCGCCCAATCTGGTGGTGCCTGACGAGGATTATCACCGGGAGATTTCCGTGGAGCTGGCCGATCATCTGCGGAAGCTTCTGAGGCTTGACCGGGAGAAATCCATTCTGGTGGTGGGGCTGGGAAACCGGGAGATTACCCCGGATGCCCTGGGACCGCGGGTCATACAGAACCTGAAAATCACCCGCCATATTGTGAAGGAATACGGTTCTTCCGGTATGGGCGAGGAAAGAGTGCACATGGTCAGCAGTCTGGTGCCCGGGGTGATGGCCCAGACGGGAATGGAGACCACCGAGATTGTCCGGGGAGTGGTGGAGGAAACCAGGCCGGATGTGGTGATTGCCATTGACGCGCTGGCTGCCCGCAGCACCCGAAGGCTCAATTGCACCATTCAGCTGACGGATACGGGAATCAGTCCCGGCTCCGGCGTTTTCAATTTCCGGAACGGTCTCAATGAAGAATCCCTGGGCGTGCCTGTGATCGGGCTGGGCGTCCCCACTGTGGTGGATGCGGCCACCATTGTCCATGATGCCATTGCGGAAGTTCTGGAAAATCTGGAGGAATCGGAGCTGGAGGAATTTCTGGGGGAAGTGGTGACGCCCCGGCTGCACAGTATGTTCGTGACACCCAAGGATGTGGATGAAACCCTGAAGCTTCTCAGCTTTACCATTTCGGAGGCCATCAATATGGCTCTGGAAGGGGGAGCGGCCCGGAAAGCATAAAAGGACGGGGCATCTCATATACTCTTATATCAGGCGTGGGACGACTTTGGCCTCCGTGGGGTAACCTGACCGGGCGGTTAGGCGGCGGTCTGCGGAGCGGGCGGAACTGTTTGCCATATGGCGGCGGTCTGCGGAGCGGGCGGAACGGGTTGCCGTATGGCGGCGGGGCACGGAGCGGACGGAACGGGTTGCCGTATGGCGGAGGCAAAGAAGGGACATCCCTGTGAAGGAGAGGGTGCTTATGGGGAAGATGGACAGAATTATCCGGGCAGTACTCTGGGCGGCGGCGGTCTGCCTGGCGGGGTATCTGGCCGGCAGAGGGTATATGGCGCTTCGGGATCATCCCTCCAGTCAGGCCCAAAAACTGATGGAGCAGGCGTATCAGGCGGTGGGAGAAGCGGCGCTGGGCACTTACCTGCCGGGCTGCCAGTATCAGGAGGGTGACAAGGATCAGCTGATGCTGGCAGGGATATGGGAAAATGTGGAGGAGCATTTTCCCCTTTTTACATATCTGAAGGAACAGGAGCCGGTGGAAACGGTGGTGGAAGACGAGAGTACCCGGCATGACATTATCGCGAAAAACGGCGATACCATCACGGACAGGATTCTGGCGGAAAATCAGGGACAGGCGGTGGAAGCGGAAAATCAGGCTGCCAGAGAGGACACATCGGGCACTTCCACAGGAGAGGAAACCGGGGAAGAAGGGGGAGAAGTGGACAACAGCGGGAAAACCACAGAGGGGGAGGAAACTGCGGAAACCCAGACGGCAGACGCTTCCGGTCAGCCGGCGGCCTCCGGCACAGAGACCGGGACAGACCAGAACGCTGCCGGCCAGGAAGGGACGGGAACGCAGACAGATCAGGAAAATGGCGCCAAAACAGAGGGACAGACATCGGCGGACGGCAGCGAGATGCCGGCCTGGACCACGGCGGTGGAGACATCACCGGTGAAGGATTTGTCCATGGAACAGCTCAGTGACTTCAATTATCTGCTGAATAATTTTTTCGTGGTGGATCCCAATACCACCATTGACAGCAGCCAGATGAACGCCAGCCAGCTTCTGAATGACGATCTGAAAATCACAGGGGACAGTGGAAGCCCCCAGATTCTTATTTATCATACCCATTCCCAGGAGGGATTCGCGGATTCGGTGGAGGGGGATGAAAACACCAGCGTCATCGGGGTGGGAAATTACCTGGAATCCATTCTGCGGGATGTCTTCGGCTACAATGTGATTCATCTGAAAAATACTTTCGACGTGGTGGATGGCCAGATCGACCGCAGCGCGGCCTACAATTATGCCCAGCCGGTGGTGCAGCAGGTGCTGGATGAAAATCCGTCCATCGAGGTGGTGATTGATCTGCACCGGGACGGCGTTCCGGATGATACCCGGCTGGTGACGGAGATCAACGGCAAGCCCACCGCCCAGGTGATGTATTTTAACGGGCTCAGCTATACGGTAAACAACGGGGCGCTGGATTCTCTGCCGAACCCGTATATTACCGATAATCTGGCATTTTCCTTTCAGCTCTCCTATATGGCGGCCAGATATTATCCGCAGTTTACCAGATGTATTTATCTGAAAGGATACCGGTATAACCTGCATATGCGGCCCCGGTCGATCCTGCTGGAGGTGGGAGCCCAGACCAATACGGTGCAGGAGGCGATGAATGCCATGGAGCCGTTCAGTGTGATTTTGAATAAAGTATTAAAAGGAGAATGACAAATCCAGCCAAACTGTGTTACAATGAGCGTTAACGGGAAAAATGCTGAAAATACACTATAGAATTGTCAGGAGGAACGAAAGTGGCAGTTATCGACCAGAGCAAGATTCGTAATTTCTGTATTATCGCACATATCGATCATGGAAAGTCCACGCTGGCGGACCGGATCATTGAGAAGACCGGGCTTTTGACGGAGCGGGAGATGCAGTCTCAGGTGCTGGACAACATGGATCTGGAGCGGGAGAGGGGCATCACCATCAAGGCCCAGGCGGTGCGTACCATCTACAAGGCGAAGGACGGGGAGGAGTATATTTTCAACCTGATCGACACCCCGGGCCATGTGGACTTTAATTATGAAGTTTCCCGGAGCCTGGCGGCCTGCGACGGGGCCATCCTGGTGGTGGACGCCGCGCAGGGTATCGAGGCGCAGACTTTGGCCAACGTGTATCTGGCGCTGGACCATGATCTGGATGTATTTCCGGTGATTAACAAGATTGACCTTCCCAGCGCGGAGCCGGAGCGGGTAATCAGCGAAATCGAGGATGTGATCGGCATTGAGGCGGAGGACGCCCCCAGGATTTCCGCGAAGATGGGGCTGAATATCGACGAGGTGCTGGAGCAGATCGTGGAGAAAATTCCGGCGCCCCAGGGAGATCCAGAGGCGCCGCTTAAGGCGCTGATTTTCGATTCGGTATACGATTCCTATAAAGGCGTGATTGTGTTTTGCCGGATCAAGGAGGGAACCATCCGCAAGGGAACCCAGGTGCGGATGATGGCCACCGGCGCGGTGGCGGACGTGGTGGAAGTGGGATACTTCGGCGCGGGGCAGTTTATCCCCTGCGAGGAGCTTCCTGCCGGTATGGTGGGCTACTTTACCGCCAGCATCAAGAACGTGAAGGATACCCGGGTGGGCGACACGGTGACGGACAACCGGCGGCCCTGCGACAGCCCGCTTCCCGGCTACAAAAAAGTAAATCCCATGGTTTACTGCGGCGTGTACCCGGCGGACGGGGCGAAGTACGGGGATCTGCGGGATGCCCTGGAGAAGCTGCAGCTGAATGACGCTTCCCTGTTCTATGAGCCGGAGACCTCGGCTGCGCTGGGATTTGGATTCCGGTGCGGATTTCTGGGGCTTCTGCACCTGGAGATCATTCAGGAGCGTCTGGAGAGAGAGTACAACCTGGACCTGGTGACCACAGCCCCCGGCGTTATTTACAAGGTTCATAAGACCAACGGGGAAGTGATGGATCTGACCAATCCCTCCAACCTGCCGGATCCTTCGGAGATCGAGTACATGGAGGAGCCCATGGTGAAGGCGGAGATCATGGTGACCACCGAGTTTATCGGCCCCATCATGGATCTGTGCCAGGAGCGCAGAGGCCAGTACCA
>DVON01000035.1 GCA_018713585.1 Candidatus Pullilachnospira stercoravium
CAACCAATATTTTTGTCAGGATTTCTTTTCGGGAAAATCGGCGATATGCCGGGAATTGTTCTATGTTTACAGTAGCTGATTTTGGGACGGCTGTCAAGAAAAATCGTATTCCCTCACGCCAGCACGGCGGCCGTCCCCCGGCCAGCTCACGGCATTGCCGTTCGCTGTCCGTTGCCCGTCAGATGTCCCCATGTCTGTGCAAGCAAGCTTGCCCATCCATGTGGCCGCCTTCCGGGCTTATCGCACAAAAAAAGAGAAGGCCCCGGATACCGGTCAGCCCTCTCCCGTTTCTTATGGCGGCATCAAAAACCTGCCAGCCAGTTGTACATCTCCTCATACTGTCTCGCGGAATTCGCCCAGGAAAAGTCTTTGGCCATTCCCCGGTCCACAATCTTGTTCCACTCCCGTTTCCGGTCGTAATATACCTGCTCCGCGTAGCGGATGGTTCCCAGCATCTCATGGGCGTTGTAATTGGCAAAGCTGAATCCGGTTCCGGTGCCCGCGAACTCGTTATAGGGTTCCACCGTATCCTTCAGTCCGCCGGTCTCCCGCACGATAGGCACGGTGCCGTACCGCAGGCTCATCAGCTGGCTGAGGCCGCAGGGCTCAAACAGAGACGGCATCAGAAACGCGTCGCTGGACGCGTAAATCTTGTGGGACATCTCCTCCGAATAGTAGATACATGCCGCCACCTTCTTGTCATATTTCCAGGCGAAATGGCGGAACATATTCTCATACTGCTCCTCGCCGGTGCCCAGAACCACCAGCTGGATGGCATCCTGGCACATCTCATCCATCATATACGCAATCAGATCAAAGCCTTTCTGGTCTGTCAGTCTGGAAACCACACCGATCATCATGGTCTTGGGGTTCACATCCAGACCCAGCTCCTCCTGAAGGGCTATTTTGTTCTTTACTTTCTCCTTGCGGAAATTCTTCGCATTGTAATTCTTCGCAATTCTCCAGTCGGTCTCAGGGTTGTATTCACTATAATCAATACCGTTTACAATTCCTCTGAGGCTCTGACTTCTGGCCCGCATCAGGCCGTCCAGGCCCTCCCCGTAAAACGGCGTCTTGATCTCTTCCGCATAGGTATTGCTGACGGTGGTGATGGCATCCGCATACACCAGACCGCCTTTCAGATAATTGGCATCCCGGTTCATCTCCAGCTTGTCCGGCGTAAAGAAGTAATCGGACAGTCCGGTAATATTCTTGATGGTCTTGATATCCCAGACTCCCTGAAATTTCAGGTTATGTATGGTCATCACAGACTTGATTCCCCGGTAAAATTCGCTTCCCTGGAACCGTTCTTTCAGATATACAGGAATCAATCCTGTCTGCCAGTCATGACAGTGAATAATGTCCGGTCTGAAATCCAGTACCGGAAGAACAGACAGGGCAGCCTTGGAAAAGAACGCGAACTTTTCCAGATCCGCCGGCATTCCGTAATAGGGCCGGTCTCCGCTGAAATGCTCCTCGTTGTCGATGAAATAGAACTTGATCCCGTCATATTCCATCTCAAAAATTCCCACGTACTGCTGTCTCCAGTTCAGGTCCATGTAAAAATTCGTAATATAATGCAGCTGATCCTTGAACTCCTGTTTCATGCAGGCGTACTTGGGGATGATCACCCGCACGTCGAAATACTCCTTGGGAAAATACTTCGGCAGAGATCCCACAACATCTGCCAGTCCCCCGGTTTTGATAAACGGCACCGCCTCTGATGCGACATAAAGTACCTTTTTCATGTGTATAACCCTCCCAACTTAGTCGCTGAAATATTCATGTATTATTATATCGCATTTTTCCGGCAAAGAAAAGTGTTATACCGATTTCTTTAGGCATTTTTGTATTCCAGACGGATTTTATCAGCAATCAGCGCGATAAACTCCGAGTTGGTAGGCTTTCCTTTCCCGGTGCTGACGGTGTAGCCGAACAGCTCGTCGATGGTATCCATCTTTCCCCGGCTCCAGGCCACCTCGATGGCATGGCGGATCGCCCGCTCCACCCGGCTGGGCGTGGTCTGATGTCTTTTGGCAATGGTGGGATACAGGATTTTGGTGATGGAATTGAGCATCTCCATATCCTCCACCGACATGATAATGGCGTCCCTCAGGTACTGATATCCTTTGATATGGGCCGGGACGCCGATCTCATGGATAATGTTGGTCACATCCATCTCCAGATTCCTTCTGGCAAATTCACCTCCCGGTTTGGCCGCCTGCGCTTTGCGGATCTCCCGGCTTCTTCCCGACATTCCTCTCCGGAAATGTTTGATCCGGTTGAGAATCATATCGTTGTCAAAGGGCTTCATAATATAGTAACAGGCTCCCAGGTTAAACGCGTCTTCGGTAATCCGCTCCTGCCCCACCGCGGAAATCACGATGAAGGCAGGATGTTTCTTCATGGTATGATCCTGATTTACTTTTTCCATAACGGTGAGACCGTCCACCTTCGGCATGATGATATCCAGAAGCACCACATCCGGTTCTTTCTCCTTGATGATATCACAGATATCCTTCCCGTTGTCAGCCTGTCCCACCAGTTCCAGTTCATTATCGTCTTTTATCAAAGTTTCCAGCAGACTCACCATGCGTTCGTTGTCATCCGCGATGGCTACATTCAATTTTTCCATGTTCGCTCCTCCAAATTAACAGGTTATCTAGTTCTTTGGAATCAGCGGGCCCCCTCACAGAAAAACTCTGTGTTCCAAACACTATCTGTATTATAAATTTAAACCCTGCGCAAATCAAGAAGCTTACGGCCGATTTCCCGGTTTTCGTTCGACATACCTTTACGGGTTTAGACCATTTTCGGATTCCCTTCTGAAAACTATTCCATGGATTCCAGCATATTTTCTATGAAAATGCCGTATCCTCCGGCAGAATCCTGTATAAATACGTGGGTTACCGCGCCCACCAGTTTTCCGTTCTGCAGAATCGGACTTCCGCTCATTCCCTGGACGATTCCTCCCGTCTTTTCCCGCAGGTTTTTGTCAGTTACGTGGATCTCGAAACTTTTATTGGTATCCTGGCTGTTCCAGTCGATATCCGTGATTTCGATGGAATATTCCTCCACCTGACCGTCCACATTACAGATGATGGAGGCGGGGCCGGTCGTAAGCTCCTGTTTCAGGCCGATCTCATATTCCTGCAAATTCATCTGACATTCCTCCAGGGAATCCAGCTGCCCCACGATGCCGTTGGCGGTATTGCGGCCGATTTCCCCGATCTTCTGGCTTTTTTCGTAATTGATCACCCCCCGCAGTTCTCCGGGATTTCCGTTTTCTCCCTTCTGAATGGACAGGATCTGGGCATGATAAAGCTCTCCGTCTTCAATCTCCAGCCGTGTCCCGGTATCGATGTCGCTGATCCCATGGCCCAGGGCCGCGAACCTGCCGCTGCCTGTCACGCAGGTCAGGGTACCGATTCCCTGGATATTGTCCCTTACCCAGATTCCCAGTTTGTAGGTACCGTCCTCCGCCAGAACCGGCGTCAGCGCCAGCGTTATGCGCTCTCCTCCCCGCAGCACCTCCAGTTCCATGGTCTGGCCTTCACTTTCCGCCACCAGCTCCATCAGCCGGTCCTTATCGGAAACCTCTTCCCCATTCACGGAGCAGATATAATCTCCGGACTGCACGATATGCTCCGCCGGCATCCGGCTGATCCCGTCCCGGCCGCGGATCTGCCCACAGTCAATCACCAGAATCCCTTTTGTTTCCATATAAATTCCCACCGGGGAACCGCTGGCATATACCTGCTGTTCCTCCAGCGGAGATACCTTTACGGTTTTCAGCGGGATCACACCGAAAATTTTCAGATCGATCCGGTAGCTGCCGTTTCCAGACACCTCCACCGCGTCCTCATAACTGACAAACGGAAAATCAAACAGTTCCTCCCAGCTGGGGTCCCTTCCGGCAAACACCCGCACCTCGTCGGGGATTTCTTCCCTGGCCTGCCGCCAGGTCAGAAATCCCATTCCCGCCAGCGCGACCGCCAGAAGGCCGCAGAGAAACCTCCGGTATCGTATTTTCGCCGTATTCAAGCTCATCACATCCTTTTTGGCTGCGCCCAGAGACCGCCGCGGTCTCCCGGCACACTTAATAAAAAGAGGATACCCTTTCGGATACCCTCTTTTAGTATGTGATGATTCGTCTATTTCACACTTGTATTTTTTTGTACCTGTGCCAATTCTTTCATTTCACGGGCGCTGGCCAGCACATTGCCTGTGATCCTGGCGCCGCCCAGCATACGGGCCAGTTCCTGGACGGATCCATCCCGGGACAGAGCAAAAATTCTGGTGGTGGTTTCCCCCTTTTCCACTTTTTTCACAATTTCAAAATGCTCGTCCGCCATGGCCGCGATCTGGGGCAGATGGGTAATGCAGATCACCTGGTGGCTTCTTCCGATCACAGCCATCTTCTCCGACACCTTCTGGGCCGTTCTTCCGCTGATTCCCGTGTCGATTTCATCGAAAATCAGGGTTTCCGTCTCATCCTTGTCTGCCAGAATCGTCTTGATGGCCAGCATAATCCTGGACAGCTCACCGCCGGAAACCACCCGGGCCAGTGGCAGCACCGGCTCACCCGGATTGGCGGAAATCCGGAATTCGATGTTATCCCAGCCGCCCGGGGTATATCCGGATGTGCGCTCGAAGGCAATCTCAAAAACCACATCCGAAAAATTCAGATCCTGAAGTCCCTCCCGGATGCTCTC
>DVON01000036.1 GCA_018713585.1 Candidatus Pullilachnospira stercoravium
GCGGTGGATTCCATCATTGATATTGTGGGAGCGGCCATCTGTCTGGAAAATCTGGGGGCCGAAAAGATTGCCCTGGGAACGTTGCGGGAGGGGCAGGGTACTTCCTGGTGTCAGCACGGCAGGATGCCGGTGCCGGTGCCTGCCACGGCGCAGCTGATCGCCCGGTATCATCTTCCGGTGAAAATCACGGATACACAGGGGGAAATGATTACGCCTACGGGGGCAGCCATTGCGGCGGCCTGCGCCAACTGTCGGCTGCCGGAGGAATTTGTGATTGAAAAAATCGGCATTGGTTCCGGGGAGAAGGATTTTTCCCATGCCAATATCCTGCGGGCCATGTGGGTGCGTCCGGCGCGGGAGGCATCCGCGGAAAATGGAAACGCGTCCGGAGAAAGCGCCAGAGAATCCGGGGATACCGTATGGGTTTTGGAGACCAATGTGGACGACTGTACCGGGGAGCAGCTGGGATATGTGCAGGAACAGCTTCTGGAGGAGGGAGCTCTGGACGCCTGTTATCTGCCGGTATTTATGAAGAAATCCCGTCCGGCCTGGCAGCTGCAGGTGCTGAGCCGCCGGGAAGATATGAAAAAGCTGGAGCAGCTGATTTTCCGGGAAACCACCACCATCGGCATCCGCCGCTACGAGGCGCACCGCACCGTGCTTCCCCGCCGGATCGTGCCGGTGGAGACCCCCTGGGGAAGCGTGCGGGTGAAGGTCTGTACCCTGGGAGAAGAGCAGCGGGGGTATCCGGAGTATGAGGATGTAAAGACGGTAAGTCTGGCGGCCAATCTCCCGTTTCGGCAGGTATACCGGGAAGCGGAAAAAGCCTGGAAGCCCTAAAGGATCCCTTTATGGCCATGCGGCCAAAAACAAGGAATCCCTGAAGGATCCCTCCATGGATATCCGTACAGAAAAAGCAGCAGAAAAGGAGAGCAAAAATATGACACTGGAAGAAAAAAAACAGCAGCTGGCCGCCCTGATGGACGAGTATACAAAGCAGGACGTCTGTCTGGCCCTGTCCGGGGGTGTGGACAGCGCTCTGCTGGCCTGGTGGGCAGGGAAATACGCTGCCGGAAACCATACGAAAGTGTACGGGGTGACCTTTGACACAGTGTTGCACCCGGCGGCGGATCTGGAGGCAGCCCGGCAGTCGGCCAGGGATGCGGGAATTCTTCACAAAGTAATCACCGTCAATGAACTGGAATTTGCCGAGATTGCGGACAACCCTGAAAACCGGTGCTATCTGTGCAAAAAAGGTCTTTTTGAGCAGCTGATCCGGTTTGGGCAGGAACGGGGGATTTCCACGTTTCTGGAGGGAACCAATCAGGATGATCTTTCGGTATACCGGCCCGGCCTGCAGGCAGTGCGGGAGCTGGGCGTACACAGCCCGCTGGCCCAGTGTCAGATTACCAAGGAGGAAGTGCGCCAGCTGGCCCGCGAGGCCGGCATCCGGGTGGCCAGCCGTCCTTCGGCTCCCTGTATGGCCACCCGGCTTCCCTACGGCGCCCGGCTGGATCTGGATCTTCTGCGGCGGATTGAGGCGGCGGAAGAGGCGGTGCGGGAGCTGGGATTTCCCGTGGTGCGGGTCCGCTACCATGAGCCGGTGGCAAGAATCGAGGTGGAGCCGGAGAAGCTCGCGCTGGCGGTGCAGCTGAAAGATTTCATCACGCGGATTCTGAAAGCGCTGGGATTTCCTTATGTGACGCTGGATCTGGAGGGCTTCCGGTCCGGAAGCATGGATATCCCGGAGGCCTCCGGCGGAAAGGCCGGGGAGTATACGCCGGAATTTCTGAAAAATATTCCCGGAGAAATGTAAATGGACGGGGCGGACCCGCTAAGAAATGCTCCGGAATCCGCTGTGGGGTGAAAAATAATAAAAATCAGTAAAATCAGGATTTTAAAAATGTAAAGAAAAAATACTTGACACCATCCGGGAAGTGGTGTATCATGTCCAAGGTGATGCACATGGATAAACTTGCGAGACAGGCACTGCTGTATGATTTTTACGGGGAGCTTCTGACGGAGCACCAGCGCCGGGTATATGAGGATGTGGTTCTCAACGATTATTCCCTCAGTGAGATTGCCCAGGATCAGGGCATCAGCCGTCAGGGAATTCACGACCTGGTGAAGCGCAGCACGAAGACGCTGAATGATTACGAGGAAAAGCTTCATCTGGTGGAACGGTTCGTTTCCATCCGGGAGAAGGTGGGCGAGATTCATCAGCTGACACAGAATTATGAAGGGAAGGACATCGCCGCCGTCATGGCTGCGGTTGAGACGATTTCCTATCAGATATTAGAGGAGTTATAGTGCATGGCATTTGAAAGTCTGACCGAGAAACTTCAGAATGTATTTAAAAACCTGAGAAGCAAGGGCCGCCTGACAGAGGCGGATGTGAAAACCGCGCTGAAGGAAGTGAAGATGGCGCTTCTGGAGGCGGATGTAAGCTTCAAGGTGGTAAAACAGTTTACCAAGTCGGTGCAGGAGCGGGCCATCGGGCAGGACGTGATGAACGGACTGAATCCCGGACAGATGGTGATCAAGATCGTCAACGACGAACTGGTGGCTCTGATGGGAAGCGAAACCACGGAGATCGCCCTTCGCCCCGGCAATGAGGTTACCGTCATCATGATGGCCGGCCTTCAGGGAGCAGGAAAAACCACCACCACGGCAAAGCTTGCCGGAAAGCTGAAGTCCAAAGGCAGGAAGCCCCTGCTGGTTGCCTGTGATATCTACCGTCCCGCAGCCATTACACAGCTGCAGATCAACGGAGAAAAGCAGGGCGTGGAAGTGTTCTCCATGGGTGACAAAAACAGCCCGGTGAACATCGCCAAAGCAGCCATCGAGCATGCGAAAAACAATGGTTTCAATGTGGTGATCCTGGATACCGCCGGACGTCTTCATGTGGATGAGGATATGATGCGGGAGCTGCAGGAGATCAAGGAGAATGTCCGGGTGGATCAGACGATCCTGGTGGTGGACGCCATGACCGGACAGGACGCGGTGAATGTGTCCGAGACCTTCAATGAGAAGGTGGGCATTGACGGCGTGATTCTCACCAAGCTGGACGGCGACACCAGAGGCGGTGCGGCACTGTCCATCAAAGCCATCAGCGGAAAACCGATTCTTTATGTGGGTATGGGAGAGAAGCTCTCCGATCTGGAGCAGTTCTACCCGGACCGGATGGCCTCCAGAATACTGGGTATGGGCGATGTGATGAGTCTGATTGAGAAGGCGCAGCAGAACATCGATGAGACCAAAGCCCGGGAGATGGAGCAGAAGCTCAAGAAGGCCACCTTCGGCTTTGACGATTATCTGGAGAGTATGAACCAGATGAAGAACATGGGAGGTATTTCCAGTGTTCTCAACATGCTGCCGGGACTTGGCGGCAAGATGAAGGATATTGAGGGAATGATCGATGAGAAGGATCTGGCCCGTAAGGAAGCCATCATTCTTTCCATGACCCCCAGGGAGCGTTCCAATCCGGAACTTCTGAATCCTTCCAGAAAGAAGCGGATTGCCCAGGGCGCCGGTGTGGATATCGCCGAGGTGAACCGTATGGTCAAACAATTTGAACAGACCAGAAAGATGATGAAGCAGATGCCCGGACTGATGGGCAAAGGCAAAAAAGGTGGTAGAATGGGAGGCTTCAAACTTCCCTTCTAATAGATATTTTATGAAATTTTAAGGAGGTGAATATATCATGGCAGTAAAAATCAGACTGAGAAGAATGGGCCGTAAAAAAGCTCCTGTTTATAGAATCATCGTTGCAGATTCCAGATCTCCCAGAGACGGAAGATTCATCGAGGAGATCGGTACTTACGATCCCAACTGTGAGCCCAGCGCTTACACTGTAGATGAAGAGGCTGCGAAAAAGTGGCTGGCAAACGGTGCACAGCCCACAGACGTAGTAAGCAAGATCTTCAAACTGGCCGGTATTGAAAAATAAAGCCGGAAGCTGCGGAGTCGTTTTTGCCCGGTACATTCTTCCCCCAGGGGGTGCCGCCAAGGGATCCTTCAGGTGAGGAATGGCCGACAGACACGTGGAGGTGCGTGATGAAAGAATTAGTGGAAGTAATTGCAAAATCCCTCGTAGACCATCCGGAAGAAGTAGTGGTTACACAGGCAGAAGAGAGCAATGCGATTTTGGTAGAACTGAAAGTGGCCCCCTCCGACATGGGAAAGGTGATTGGCCGTCAGGGACGGATCGCAAAAGCCATTCGCACCGTTGTGAAAGCGGCTTCCTCCAAATGCGACAAGAAGGTCGTTGTGGAAATTCTGCAATAGCTGAAATATGAGGATGTAGCCAGGGGCTATGTCCTTTTTATTTCCGCGGGCAACGAGCCAGGCAGACATGCTTGCATGTCCATTTGGCGGTGCTGTGTGCCGGTGGCACACGTTTAGCACCGACCGAAGTGGAACGTAGACCTGCCGCGAGGGTCAAATATCCCGCAGCTCTGCTGTGCTGCAAGTTTGATGCCCCGTAGCTTGCTGCGGGGTATTTGACTATTTCACAGGAAATTGCCTTCCTGCGAAATAATAACGCTTTGCGAGGATCGCAGGATCTGCCCCGGCGAAGCGAGGGTACTGCGGCAAAACGGAAAACACCGGAAGGAGCAGACAAGAGAATGGAAGAAATTTTACAGGTTGGAGTGATTTCCAGCACCCATGGAATCCGCGGGGAGGTTAAGGTATTTCCCACCACAGATGATCCCACCCGGTTTGAAGATCTTGAGGAAGTGATTCTGGACACCGGAAGAGAACATCGGATACTGGCTATCCAGGGAGTGAAATATTTCAAACAGTTTGTGATTTTAAAATTTAAAGGAATTGACAATATCAACGATATTGAGAAATATAAAGGGAAGAGTCTCTACGTCACCAGAGACCAGGCGGTGGAGCTGGGAGAAGATGAGTATTACCTGGCGGATCTTATCGGCATGGAAGTGTATCTGGAGGACGGATCCCGTTTCGGAACGCTTACGGAGGTGATGGAGACCGGCGCCAACGATGTGTACTGTGTCGAGACGCAGGAACACGGCGAGGTGCTGCTTCCCGCCATCCATCAGTGTATTCTCCATGTGGATGTGGAGAAAAACCGCATGACGGTTCATCTGATGGACGGGCTGATTTAGGATTTCATTGAAACTGGCCGAATGGCCATAAAGGTATCCATCAGGAGGACTTATGATGCACTATCATGTACTGACCCTGTTCCCGGAGATGATCGAGCAGGGACTTCATACCAGTATTATCGGCCGGGCCATTGCGGCAGGCACCATCACCCTTTCCGCGGTCAATATCCGGGATTACGCCGGAAACCGCTATGGAAAGGTGGACGACTATCCTTATGGGGGCGGCGCCGGGATGGTGATGCAGGCGGAACCGGTGTACCAGGCCTGCCAGGCGGTGGCCGAAAAGATCGGTAGAAAGCCCCGGGTGATTTATCTGACGCCCCAGGGCCAGACTTTCAGCCAGGCCATGGTGGAGGATTTTGCGAAGGAAGAGGACCTGGTGTTCCTCTGCGGCCACTATGAAGGCATTGACGAGCGGGTGCTGGAGGAAGTGGTGACGGATTACGTTTCCATCGGAGACTATGTGCTGACCGGCGGGGAGCTGCCTGCCATGGTGATGATCGACGCCATTTCCCGGTTTGTTCCGGGGGTGCTCAGCAATGAGGAATCCGCCCAGTTTGAATCCTTCCAGGATAACCTGCTGGAGTACCCCCAGTACAGCCGGCCGGCTGTCTGGAGGGGAAAGGAAGTGCCTCCCATCCTTCTGTCCGGCCATCACGCCAATGTGGAGATCTGGCGGAGACAGCAGTCCATTCTCCGCACCTGGCAGAGAAGGCCGGAGCTTCTTGAGGAAGCGCAGCTGTCGAAGAAGGAACGGCAGTACCTGGAGGAACTTTGCCGGCAGGAGCGGCAGAAGGAAGAGGAAGGAAAGGAGGCCCCGCATGAATCGTGAGAATACCAACTGGCAGCAGTCGGTGACCGGCGTGGTGATCCGGGAGGGCAAGGTTCTTCTGGCCCGCCATACCTACGGCGCCGGAAAGGGACGCCTGATTGTGCCGGGCGGCTATGTGGAGCAGGGGGAAACCCCGCAGGAGGCGGTGCGCCGGGAAATCTGGGAGGAGACAGGCGTCCGGGCCGAGCCGGGGCCGGTCATCGGAATCCGATTTAACATGAACGACTGGTACGTGGCCTTTGCGGCGGAATATGTGGAAGGCCAGGCCCATTCCGATGGTGATGAGAACAGCGAAGTGGTCTGGATGGATACGGAGGAGGCTCTCGCGAGAGATGATGTGCCGGATCTGACCAAAAAACTCATCGCCTGCGCGGTAAGCGGCCGGGAAGGCCTTTGTCAGATTCCCTTTCAGAGCAGTGAGCGCCACGCGCCGTATTCTTTCTACGGCGTCCGCTGAGAACAGGTAAAAGCTGTAACAGGAATAAAGGAGATGGTTCTGTACCGGTATCCCTCTGCATAAGATAGTATCAGCACAGGTGAGGAGGAGATATCAGGTTATGGAACCATTTGCTGTTTACAGGGATATACAGGCCCGTACCGACGGTCAGTTTCTGGTGGGCGTGGTGGGACCGGTCCGCACGGGCAAATCCACATTTATCCGGAGATTCATGGAGCTTCTGGCGCTTCCTGCCATGGATGAGCAGACCGGAGCCGAGGTGAGGGACCAGCTCCCCCTGTCCGGATCCGGGAAAACAATCACCACGGTGGAACCGAAATTCATTCCCCGGGAGGCGGTGGACGTGACGCTGGGGGAGGATATCCCCGTGAAGCTGCGTCTTATCGACTGTGTGGGCTTTATGGTCCCCGACGCCGCCGGAAATATGGAAAACGAGAGAGAACGGATGGTGAAGACCCCCTGGTTTGACCGGGAGATCCCTTTCCACCAGGCGGCAGAGATCGGCACCCAGAAGGTAATTCAGGAACACTCCACCATCGGGCTGGTGGTGACCACCGACGGCTCTTTCGGGGAAATCCCCCGGGGAAATTTTGAGGAGAGCGAGGCCCGCACGGTTCAGGAGCTGAAGAAACAGGGAAAGCCTTTTCTGATTCTGGTAAATTCCCAGCGCCCTTACCGGGAGGAGACGGTGAAGCTGACCCAGAAGCTCCAGGAAAAGTACCAGGCAGCCGTGATGGCGGTAAATTGCGAGCAGCTGAGAAAAGAAGATATCGTGCGGATTCTGGAAAAAATTCTGTATGAATTTCCGGTAAGCCAGGTGGAATTTTACATACCGAAATGGGTGGAGCTGCTGCCTGTTTCCCATTATCTGAAGGCGGAGCTGCTGCAGCAGATCCGGGCGATTATGGGGAAACTTTCCTGTATCCGTGATATGAAAAGTGAAAACCTGCAGGTGGACAGCGAGTACGTAAAGGGTGTATCCCTGGAGCAGGTGAATCTGGCCGACGGCGTGGTGAAGGCCCGGATGGATATCCGGGAGCAGTATTACTATCAGGTGATGAGCGAGATGACGGGTGTATCCATCACCGGGGAGTACCAGTTGATCCACACCTTAAAAGAGCTGGCCGGGATGCGGAATGAATATGTGAAGGTGCAGCGTGCCATCGAATCCGTCCGCGGCACCGGCTACGGCGTGGTGATTCCCGAGAAAAATGAAATTACCCTGGAGGATCCGGTGGTGATCCGTCAGGGCAGCAAATTCGGCGTGAAAATCAAGTCTGCCAGCCCGTCCATTCACATGATCAAGGCCAACATAGAGACAGAGATCGCCCCCATTGTGGGCAGCCAGGAACAGGCGGAGGATCTGATTTCCTTTATCCGGGAGAATGCCAGGGAGGACGGGGGTATCTGGAAGACCAACATTTTCGGAAAATCCATCGAACAGCTGGTGGAGGACGGCATCCGCACCAAAATCGCCCAGATCAGCGAGGAAAGTCAGGTGAAGCTGCAGGACACCATGCAGAAAATTGTCAACGACAGCAAGGGCGGCATGATCTGTATCATCATCTGAGCGCCGCGCATGCGCGGAGGCGGACGGCCAAAAGGGCATGGACAGATGGCTGCGAGCTGCTGTGGACCGGTAAACGAAAGGCAGGAAAAGAGAGCTGCTGCTCCGGAGGAAATCGGTGCGGCGGTTCTTTTTTTGTGCCGGTTCAGGTTTGTGGGAGGGGTGCCGCGCAAAGGGTGGAGGCGGAGTCCGGAAGGCTGAACTGTAATGGAAAATATTCCAAATGCAAAAAAATTGACAGGAATTTGTAACAAAGCTATAATAGAAACGTGACATATTCGGAATACCCAGGGGGATGCCCCTGTGGCTGCGGGGTCAGTGAGCAGGAACCCCTGCGGCCGGCAATGAAACTGAGGAAACCTATTAAAAGGGAGGCTACATATGAAAAGACAGACAGTAACCAGGCTTCTGGCAGTTACACTTTCCGCATCACTTCTGCTTCCGTACACCGCCCAGGCAGCTGTGGATGACCAGACGGCCGCGGAGCAGGCCATACTGGAACAGGAGGAGTCTGAGCAGGAAGCAGGGCAGGAAACGGCAGCGGATACCCCAAAGATACCGGAAGGAGACGAAAATATCCAGGCGGAGGATCCCGCTCTTTCTGACGGCACGGATGCGCAGGAAGCAGGAAATTCCGGCGAGGAACAGCAGAATATCCGGGATGACCAGGAACAGCCGGATGGCACCTCCGGAAAGGAAGCGGCAGGAGACCAGCCGAAAGAGGCTTTGGGCAGCCAGGAGACGGAGAACCGGCAGGACGCGCGTTCCCAAGCAGATTTGGAAACCCCATCCCAGCCGGCGCAGGTGACGCCCAAGGCACAGGAAGGGGAAACGGATACCGGCGTTTCAGAGACGGCCAAAGATGCCGGGGAGGATGAGACGCAGGAGGATACAGAAACCCCGGAAGCGGAGGAAGAAGCGGACACCTTGGGAAACTGGGTGCGTTCCGGCAGCCGCTGGTGGTATCAGTACCGGGACGGCAGTTATCCCCGCTCTCAGTGGGAAGATATTGACGGCAGCCGATATTACTTTGACGCGGCGGGCTGGATGGTGACCGGCTGGCAGCAGATCGGCGGCGTCTGGTATTATATGAGCGCCGGCGGTCAGATGCAGACGGGCTGGCAGTGGATCGGCGGCAGCTGGTATTATCTGAACGAGGAAGGAAAGATGCAGACCGGCTGGCAGAAAGTAGGCGGCATCTGGTACTATATGAACGGGAGCGGTCAGATGCTCACCGGCTGGCAGTATCTGAACGGCGCCTGGTATTACCTGGACGGAAGCGGCCATATGCTCACCGGCTGGGCTTACGTGAACGGTGCCTGGTATTATATGAACGAAAGCGGCCGTATGCTGACGGGCTGGCAGCAGATCGGCGGCAAATGGTATTACCTGGAAGGCAGCGGCCGCATGCTCACCGGCTGGCAGTATCTGGGCGGCGTGTGGTATTACATGAACGGAAGCGGTCAGATGCTCACCGGCTGGCAGCAGATCGGCGGGATCTGGTACTACATGAATGGAAACGGCCGTATGCTCACCGGCTGGCAGCTTATCGGTGGCAGCTGGTACTATCTGGATGGAAGCGGCCATATGCTTACCGGGTGGCAGCAGATCGGCGGAACATACTATTATCTTCAGCCTTCCGGAGCCATGGCGGCGGATACCTGGATCGGCGACTGGTATGTGGATGACAGCGGCGCCTGGATCGAGGGCAAGAAAAAAGTCTTTGAGGAAGGCTGGATCAACACCAACGGTCTGTGGTGGTACCAGTATGAGGACGGCAGCTACGCCAAATCCGGCTGGAAAACCATCGGCGGGAAGGAATACTATTTTGATGATGCCGGCTGGATGCAAGTCGGATGGCTTAAGCAAAACGGCACCTGGTATTATCTGAATTCCGATGGAAGCAAGGCCTATGACCAGTGGATCGGAAAGACAGGTGTGGGCGGCTATTACATAAACAAGTACGGAAGAATGGTGGCGGACGGCCAGTACAGCCTGGATTATTCCATCTATACTTTTGATGAAAACGGAAAATGTACGGGCCGGGAGAACCGGTACGTAACCATGAAGGACCCCATCAACGGAAAAAATTATCTTCTGGAGCGTCAGATCCAGACCGATCCCCAGGTATCCGATGATGAGCTTCTGGCTGCCGCTGTTTACGCGGAGGCAGGTAATCAGAAAATGCCCGGCATGACGGGGGTGGCGCTGGTGATGCTCAACCGCTGCGTCAGTTCGGAGTATCCTTCCAGCGTCCGGTTTATGCTGTACCAGAATCAGCAGTTTGAGGTGGCCAGAAACGGCACGCTCACCAGACATCTGAACAACATCAACAGCTCATATCTGGACGATGCCAAGGAAGCGGTGGCGGCCGCGCGGGCGATCATGGAGGATTACCAGAAGAACGGTACGCCAAGAACCGTGGAAGGGCTGACCATGCCGGAGGGGAAAACAGACTTTGATTACATGGGATTTATGACTCCGGCGGCATTTAAAAATGCGGGGCTGGACTGGGAGGCCACCGATGCCTTTACCTATATGAATACCACCTTCTACACCCGCTGGATCAAGGAAAAATCATGACGCGGCAGTCTGGCCTTTTGGCTTTAATGTAATGATGTGCGGTAATAATGTGATCTTGGCGGCGGCCATCGGTTGTTGACAGGGAAAGACAAAAAGATTATAATGTTGTCGTAAATTTGACGAGCAGTCCGGGAGACATCGGATCCATGCGGCCGGTATGAGCCGGCAGAAGGCAGAGGATGCGGATGCCTCCCGGAACGATACAATTTAACAGATACAGTGTCAGGGAAGCGGGTGGAAATCCCGCGCAAGTCCGTTACTGTAAAAGCCAGATCGCTGCCTGTATCTGCACGTAAAGTATTACGGCAACTGATATTTTGCGGATGATTATGGAAAACCGTTGTCTGAATGGACAGCGGTTTTTCTTTCACAGGTACAGGGAGGAACAGATGGAGCACAGAACCGGCCTGGAATCGTTCTATGCGGTGGACGAAAAAAACAGAAAACTGCGGTATGGCTATACCACCGGATCCTGCGCGGCGGCGGCGGCAAAGGCAGCCGCGTTTATGCTGCTGTCCGGACAGCGGCAGGAGGAGGTGGCACTGATGACGCCACGGGGGATTCTTCTTCATCTTCTGATTGAGGATATCCGGGAAGGGGACGGGGAGGTTTCCTGCGCCGTGCGAAAGGACGGAGGGGACGACCCCGACGCCACCCATGGGCTTCTGATCTATGCCTGTGTGAAAAAGACGGAGCAGCCGGGGATTGTCATTGACGGAGGCCGCGGCGTGGGCCGGGTGACAAAGCCGGGGCTGAACCAGCCGGTGGGAGCGGCGGCCATCAATGAAACACCCCGGCAGATGATCCGGGAAAATGTACAGCAGGTCTGTGAAGAATTGGGATATGCCGGCGGCCTGTCGGTGATCATCGGGATCCCCCGGGGAGAAGAAATCGCGAAAAAGACCTTCAACCCCCGTCTGGGAATCGAAGGCGGCCTGTCGGTGCTGGGAACCAGCGGCATTGTGGTGCCCATGAGCGAGGCGGCCCTGGTGGAAAGCCTGCGGCTGGAAATGAAGATGCTGAAGGCTGCCGGAGCCCGCTACCTGGTGATTACCCCCGGAAACTACGGACAGGCCTTTTCTCAAAAACAGAAGACGGTGGACCTGGCCTATTCCATGAAGTGCAGCAATTATGTGGGGGAAACCCTGGACATGGCCCGGGGCCTGGGAATCCGCGGTATTTTGTTCATCGCCCATATCGGGAAATTCATCAAGGTGGCGGGCGGGATCATGAACACCCATTCCCGCAGCGCCGACTGCCGGGCGGAGCTGATGGCGGCGGCCGCCGTCCGGGCCGGGGCGTCCCGGCAGGTGGTGGAACAGATTCTGGATTCCAACACCACCGAGGAGAGCGTGGAAATCCTTGCGGACGCCGGGCTTCTTGAGAAAGCCATGGAATGGGTGACCGGCCGGATTTCCGGGTATCTTGCCCGGCGGGCGGGAGAGCAGCTGGAAGTGGGTGTGATCCTGTTTTCCAATGTCCGGGGCGTGCTGGCTGCCACGGATAATGTCCCCCGGCTGACCCGGCAGATCAACCATCAGAATACACAGACAGGAGGAGCAGAGTAATGAAAGGAAAATTGTATGGCGTGGGAGTGGGTCCGGGAGATCCGGAACTCCTGACCTTAAAAGCACTCCGGCTGATCCGGGAAAACCCGGTGATCGCGGTGCCGGGGGAAGATATCCAGGCCAGTGTGGCCTATCAGATTGTGAAAGGAGCCTATGAGGCGCTGGATGAAAAAACGCTGCTTCCGGTGGCCATGCCCATGACCAAGGATCCCGCCGTTCTGGAAGCCAACCATGAGAAGGCGGCCGGGGATGTGGAGGCGTATCTTAGGCAGGGGAAAAACGTGGTGTTTCTGACCCTAGGAGATCCCACCGTGTACTCCACCTATCTGTACGTTCACAAACGGATTCTGGCAAGAGGCTATGAGGCGGAAATTGTCAGCGGCATCACCTCCTTCTGCGCGGTGGCCGCCAGACTGAACATGGGTCTTGTGGAGCGGGATGAGCCGCTGCATGTGATCCCCGCCACCTACCAGGCCGACGGGATGGATCAGGTGCTGAAACTTCCGGGCACCAAAGTACTGATGAAAACCGGAAGAAAAATGGCCCAGGTGCGGGAGAGCATACAGAAGAGCGGGCAGCAGGCAGTGATGATTGAAAACTGCGGGATGCCCGGAGAGCGGATTTTTGAGGGCGCGGAAAACATTCCGGAGAAATCCGGCTACTATTCGCTGATTATCGTGAAGGGAGAACAGATATGATACATTTTGTGGGTGCAGGCCCGGGAGCGCCGGATCTGATTACACTGAGAGGAAAAAAATTTCTGGAGGAGGCCGATGTGATCATCTATGCCGGTTCTCTGGTAAATCCGCAGCTGCTGGATTACGCCAGGGAAGGCTGCCAGGTGCACAACAGCGCGGAAATGACGCTGGAGGAGGTGCTGGCGGTGATGAAGGAGGCGGAGGCGGCAGGCCTTACGACGGTGCGGCTGCACACCGGCGATCCTTCCTTATACGGAGCCATCCGGGAGCAGATGGACGCCCTGGAGGAAGCGGGAATTTCCTTTGATTACTGTCCCGGCGTCAGCTCTTTTTCCGGGGCGGCGGCGGCCCTGAATCTGGAATACACCCTTCCGGACGTGTCCCAGAGTGTGGTGATTACCCGGATGGCGGGAAGAACGCCGGTGCCGGAGAAGGAAAGCATCGAATCCTTCGCAGCCCATCACGCCACCATGGTGATTTTCCTCAGCACCGGCATGTTGCAGGAGCTTTCTCTGCGGCTGATCGCCGGAGGCTATTCGGCGGACACCCCGGCGGCCATTGTCTACAAGGCCACCTGGGAGGACGAGAAAGCGCTGGTCTGCACCGTGGGAACCCTGGCGGAGACGGCAGCCAGAAACAATATCACCAAGACGGCCCTGATGATTATCGGCGACGCGGTATCCCACAGCCATTATCAGCGGTCTGAGCTTTATAATCCGGCCTTTGCCACAGAGTTTCGTCCGGCCAGCCGGATGCCCGAAGACAGCGGCAAATAGCGGAGGTGGCGGCATGAAAACGGCGGTGATTGCCTTTACCGGCGCGGGGATGCTCCTTGCGGAAAGGATCGGCAAGGTTCTGGAAGCGGAAAACCAGGAGACCAGGCTGTATCTGAAAAGCCGTCACGCGGCGCCGCCCCGGGGAAGCCGGGTGCAGCCGGTGGAGGAAGGACTGGGAAACTGGGCCCAGCGGGTGATTCCCCGGATGGACGCGGTGATTTTTGTGGGCGCTTCCGGCATCGCGGTGCGGACCATGGCGCCCTTCATAAAAAGCAAGAAGACGGATCCGGCGGTGCTGGTGATGGATGAGGCCGGAACCTTCTGCATTTCCCTGCTGTCCGGCCATCTGGGCGGGGCCAATGACCTGTGCCGGCTGCTGTCCGGGGCCCTGGGAGCCTGCCCGGTGATCACCACGGCCACGGATGTGAACCGCAGATTTGCCGTGGATGTATTTGCGAAGAAGAACGGGATGGAAATCTCGGATATGCGGCTGGCAAAAGAGGTGTCTGCCCGGCTTCTGGCCGGGGAGGAGATTCTGGTGGAGGCAGGTGTGGGCTTTTCGGGAGACCTGAAGACACAGCTGCCCCGGGGGCTGACCTGCACGAACAGCGGGGAGCGCTTTTATGATCTGCGGTTTGTGATGCCCGGCAGCGGTGTGCTGCGGCTGATTCCGAAAAACCTGGTGCTGGGCATCGGCTGCAGGAAAGGAACCGGCTGGGAAGCCATTGAGGCGGCCGTGCTGGATGCGCTGAAGAAACATGGGATTTCCCCCCATGGGGCGGCTCTGGCTGCCAGCATCGATCTGAAAAAAGAGGAGCCGGGTCTTCTGGCTTTTTGCCAGCGCTGGAAGCTTCCCTTCGTCACGTATCCGTCCCATCAGCTTTCGCGGGTGCCGGGACAGTTTACTGCTTCTTCTTTTGTGGGAAGCGTGACGGGAGTGGATAATGTCTGTGAAAGAAGCGCCGTGTTGGCCGCGAAAGGCGGGCAGCTGGCGGTGAAAAAATATGCGTCGGGCGGCGTCACGGTGGCGTGCGCGGTGAAAGATTGGAGTGTGGACTTTGCATAAAATAAATGTAGTTGGAATTGGACCGGGAGCGTATGAGCAGATGACTCTGAAAGCCATCCGCACCCTGGAAAACAGTGATGTGATCATCGGTTATACCGTATATGTGGATCTGGTGAAGGAGCATTTTGCGGACAAGGAATTTCTGTCCACTCCCATGAAAAAAGAGGTGGACCGGTGTGTGATGGCCTTTGAGGAGGCCATGAAAGGAAAGACGGTTTCCATGATCTGCAGCGGCGACGCCGGCGTGTACGGCATGGCCGGGCTGATGTACGAGGTGGGTGTCAGATATCCCCAGGTACAGCTGGAAGTGATCCCCGGCGTGACGGCGGCCACCGGAGGGGCGGCGGTGCTGGGCGCGCCGCTGATTCACGATTTCTGCCTGATCAGCCTCAGCGACCTTCTGACCCCCTGGGAGAAGATCGAGGCTAGACTTCTGGCAGCGGCCCAGGCGGATTTCGTCATCTGCCTGTACAATCCCTCCAGCAAAAAACGGAAGGATTACCTGAACCGGGCCTGCCGTCTGATGCTGCAGTATAAAAGTGAGGACACGGTCTGCGGCATTGTCTCCATGATCGGAAGGGAAGGGGAGAGCAGCCGCATGCTGTCTTTAAAGGAACTGATGGATACGCCGGTGGATATGTTTACCACGGTCTGGATCGGCAATTCCCAGACCCGGGAAATCGGCGGGAAAATGGTGACGCCCAGAGGATACCGGCATGAGTGAGATTCTGATTTTTGCCGGCACCTGCGAGGGACGGGCGGTGGCGGAATTTCTCAGCGAGAGAAAGCAGAGAGCCCGCGTCTGCGTGGCCACCGAATACGGCGAAAGCCTGCTGCCGAAGGGGGAATTTCTGGAAATCTCCCATGAGCGGATGGACCGGGAGCAGATGGAGGCGCTGATGACCTCCATGGGGCCGGACTGTCTGGTGATCGACGCCACCCATCCCTACGCGGTGCAGGTGACAGAGAATATCCGGCAGGCCTGCACGGCCGCAGGGGCTTCTTACCTGCGGCTGATCCGCCCGTCCCGCCAGACCGAGGGAGAGGCTGTCTATGTGAAGTATACGGCGGAGGCGGTGGAATATCTGAAATCCACCGAGGGCGATATTCTGGTGACCACCGGCAGCAAGGAGCTGGAAGCTTTCTGTGCCCTGCCGGATTATAAAAACCGGGTATATGCCCGGGTGCTGTCGCTTCCCCAGGTGGCCGCCTCCTGCGCCGCTCTGGGCTTTGAGGGAAAGCATCTGATCTGCATGCAGGGACCATTTTCCAGAGAACTGAACGCAGCCATGATCCGGCAGCTTCATACCCGGTGGCTGGTGACCAAGGAATCCGGAGCGGCCGGGGGATTTCAGGAAAAATGTCTGGCGGCCCGGGATACCGGAAGTGGTCTGGTGATCATCGGCCGGCCCCGCCGGGAGGAGGGCGTGACCCTCGCCGAATGTCTGGAAATGCTGGCACAGCGCCTGCATGTGGCGCCGCCCCGAAAGGAGGAAGACCGGGAAGAGGACAGGAAAATTTCACTTGTGGGCATCGGCATGGGAACGCCGGATACCCTGACGGAGGAAGGAAAGCGGGAGCTTTCCCAGGCCCAGCTTCTCATCGGCGCAAGACGGATGCTGGAGCAGACGGCCCTGCCGGGACAGGCGGTGTACGCCGCTTATAAGCCGGAGGAAATCCGGGATTACATCGAGGCGCATCCGGAATACCGCCGGGTGGCCATCGCTTTGTCCGGGGACGTGGGATTTTTCAGCGGGGCGAAAAGGCTGGTGGAGGTGCTGGACGGCCAGGTAGAGATTTACTGCGGGATTTCTTCCCTGGTGTACTTCTGCGGCCGCCTGCACACCTGCTGGGAGGATGTGCTGCCGGTGAGCCTGCATGGACGGCAGCGGAATATCCCGGGACTTCTGCGGCAGCACGCCCGCGTATTTGCCATTGTGGGAACCGATACGGGAGCGGGGCAGATCTGCCGGACCCTTTCCGACTGCGGTATGGGTAAGGTGCAGGTAACCCTGGGAGAGCGGCTTTCCTACGAGGATGAGAAAATCACCCGGGGAACGGCCCGGGAGCTGGCGGACCGGAAAACGGATCCGCTGAGCGTGATCTTTCTGGAAAATCCGGACGCCCTGGATCCAGTGGTGACCCACGGGATCCCCGACGATGCTTTTGTGAGAGACCGGATTCCCATGACCAAGGAGGAAGTCCGCAGCGTGTCCCTGTCGAAGCTTCGGCTCACCAGAGGCGCTAGGATCTGGGATGTGGGGGCAGGTACCGGCTCCGTGTCGGTGGAAATGGCCCGGATGGCGGTGGACGGCATGGTGTATGCCGTGGAGAAAAAAGAAGAAGCCGCCGCGCTCATTGAGAAAAACAGGGAAGCCTTCGGCATCTGCAACTTGCAGGTGATCCGGGGATGCGCGCCGGAGGCGCTGAAATCCCTTCCGGCTCCCACCCATGTATTTATCGGAGGCTCCTCCGGAAATCTCCGGGAGATCATGGAACTGGTTCTGGAGAAAAATCCCGGGGCCCGGATGGTGATCAACTGCATTACCCTGGAGACCATGGCGGAGGCATTACAGTGTATCCGGCAGCTTCCGGTGGAGGACGTGGACATCGCTCAGATTACCGCGGCCAAAGGGAAGGCGGCCGGTCCCTATCATCTGATGATGGGGCAGAATCCGGTGACCGTGATTTCCTGCACGGGAAGAGGGGAAGAGGAGAAACAGCCATGAACAGCGAGAAAAAGGTGATTCCGCGGATTATGCTTGCCGCCGCCAGAAGCGGCAGCGGCAAGACGCTGCTTACCTGCGGGATTCTTCAGGTGCTGAAGGAGAGAGGCCTGAGGCCGGCCTCCTTCAAATGTGGCCCGGACTACATCGACCCCATGTTTCACAGCAGGGTCATCGGCGCCAAAAGCAGAAATCTGGATACCTTTTTTGCCGGTGAGGAAACGGTCCGTTATCTGCTGGCAAAAAACGCGGCGGACTGTGATATTTCCGTGCTGGAAGGCGTGATGGGGTATTACGACGGACTGGGCGGAATTTCCGACAAAGCCAGCGCCTACCATGTGGCTTCCGTCACGGATACGCCGGTGGTGATGATTGCCGACTGCCGGGGGCTGAGCCTGTCCCTGATCCCGTATCTGAAGGGATTTGTGGAATACCGCCGCGACAGCCGGATCCGGGGAGTGATTTTCAACCGGATTTCCCCCATGATGTATCCCCGGATGAAGGAGCTGGTGGAGAAGGAACTGCCCGGCCTGCGGGTGCTGGGCTATGTGCCCATGCTGACGGACTGTGTGCTGGAAAGCCGCCATCTGGGGCTGGTGATGCCGGAGGAAATCCGGGATCTCAGGGAAAAACTTCAGCAGCTGGCCGGTGAGCTTACGAAGACGCTGGATGTGGAGGGCCTTCTGGCCCTGGCCCATGAGGCGCCTCCGCTTTTGGCGGACATGCAGGGCTGCCGGGAATCCTGGCATACCCAAAAGCCGGTGAGGATCGGTGTGGCCCGGGATGAGGCTTTCTGCTTTTTTTATCAGGATAACATGGATCTTCTGGAGGAGATGGGGGCTTCGCTGGTATATTTTTCCCCCATCCATGACCGGAAGCTGCCGGATCATCTCCAGGGTCTGATGTTAAACGGCGGTTATCCGGAGCTGTATGCCCGGCAGCTTTCCGCCAACACCTCCATGCGGACTTCCATCCGGGAAGCCCTGGAAGGAGGGATGCCTTACACGGCAGAGTGCGGGGGATTTCTGTATCTGCACCGGGAGCTGGAGGATATGGACGGCAACAGCTGGCCCATGGCCGGTGTCATCGACGGAAAGGGCTACCGGACGCCCCGGCTGTCCCGGTTCGGCTATGTGACGCTGGAGGAGGGATGCTGCTTCGGACGGCAGACAGGGCCCATCCCGGCTCATGAATTTCACTATTTTGATTCGGATAACTGCGGGGAGGCTTTCACGGCCAGAAAACCCGCGGGCAGCAGAAGCTGGAAATGTATTCACAGCAGCGGACAGGGGATGGCGGGATTTCCCCATCTGTATTATTACGGAAACCGTAAGGTCGCCAGGGCTTTTCTGTCGGCCTGTGAAGAATGGGAGGAACGTTTATGAAGTTAGAGGAAGCGCTGGGCAGGATTCGTCCGGCCAGCAAAGAAACTATGGATGCGGCAAAGGAGAGATGGGACAATATCGCCATGCCCCTTCACAGTCTGGGAAGACTTCAGGATACCATCGTGCGGATTGCCGGAATGACGGGAAATGTGGAGGTTTCCCTGAAGAAAAAGGCGCTGCTGGTGATGTGCGCGGACAACGGCGTGGTGGAGGAAGGCGTCACCCAGACCGGACAGGAGGTTACCCTTCTGGTGGCGGAAAACATGGTGAAGCAGGAGGCGGTATCCAGCCTGTTCTGCCGCAGGGCCGGGGCGGATCTGTTTCCGGTGGATGTGGGAATTGCCGCCGAGAGCCACGCCATCAACCGGAAAATCGCCTGGGGAACGAAAAACATGACCAAGGGACCTGCCATGACCAGACAGGAAGCCGAAAAGGCTATTGAGGTGGGAATCTCCATGGTGGAGGAGCTGAAGGAAAAAGGGTATACCATCATTGCCACCGGTGAGATGGGAATTGGAAATACCACCACCAGCAGCGCGGTGACGGCTGTACTGCTGGGACAGGATCCCGCCAGGGTTACCGGACGGGGGGCAGGTCTTTCCAGCGCCGGTCTGGACCGGAAGGTGGACGCCATCCGCAGAGCCATCGCTTTGAATCAGCCGGATCCGGAGGATCCCGTGGATGTGCTGGCCAAGGTGGGCGGCCTGGATCTGGCAGGCCTGGTGGGCGCGTTTATCGGAGGCGCCGCTATGCGGATTCCGGTGGTGGCCGACGGATTTATCTCCTGTGCGGCGGCATTGTGCGCCCTGCGGATCTGCCCGCAGGTAAAAGACTATCTGATTACCTCCCACCGTTCCAAGGAGCCGGGGGCTGCCATGGTGCTGGAAGCGCTGGATGTTCCCGCGTTTCTGGACTGTGACATGTGTCTGGGCGAGGGTACCGGCGCGGTGGCCATTTACCCGCTGCTGGATATGGCCATGACCATCTACGGCGGCATGACCACCTTTGCCGAGAACAATATGGACAACTATGTGCCGCTGACCTGAGAGGCGCGGCCGGGAGGAAGATCGTGTTTCATCTGATAACAGGGGGAAGCGGCAGCGGAAAATCCGCCTTCGCGGAGGACTGGCTTGTCCGTGTTTCCCGGGGAAAAAGAATCTATATTGCCACCATGTATCCCTTCGACGAGGAAAGCCACGCGCGGATCCGCCGCCACAGGGCCATGCGCGCCAGCAAGCAGTTTGTGACGGTGGAACGGTATACGGATCTGGCGGGACTGTCCCTCCCGGAAGGGGCGGACGTCCTGCTGGAGTGTATGTCCAACCTGACCGCCAACGAGATGTACCGCCAGGACGGCGCCGGACAGGATACGGTCCAGGCCATCTGCAAGGGTATTGACCGGCTGCTGGCTCAGGCGGCAAATCTGGCGGTGGTGACCAATGAAATTTTTTCTGACGGAATCCGCTATGACGATTCCACGGAACTGTATCTGAAAAATCTCGGGACCATCAACCAGGCCATGGCGGCCCGGGCGGATCTGGTGACGGAAGTGGTCTACGGCATCCCGGT
>DVON01000037.1 GCA_018713585.1 Candidatus Pullilachnospira stercoravium
CATTCGGATCATGGAGCAGGCCTGCACCGGGGATTCGTCTCTTCAGGTGAGACCTCTGAAAACCAAATACCCACAGGGCGCGGAGCGGATGCTGATTTACGCGGTTACGGGAAGAAAAATCAATTCTTCCCTGCTGCCGGCAGACGCGGGCTGCGTGGTGGACAACGCGGAGACGGCCGCTGCCGTTTACCGGGCGGTGGCGCTGGGGAAACCGGTGACCGAGCGGATTGTGACAGTGACCGGAGAGGCGGTGGCGCGTCCTTCCAATTTTCTGGCGCCGGTGGGCATGGACCACCAGGAGCTTCTGGAAGCCGCCGGAGGTCTGGCAAAGCCGGCCGAAAAGATTGTATCCGGAGGCCTCATGATGGGCTTCGCCCTTTTCGATCTCCATGTGCCGGTGACAAAGACCACTTCCGGACTGGTCTGTCTGTCGGCGGATGAGGTGAGCCGTCACAGGCCCACCGCCTGTATCAACTGCGGGCGGTGCGTGGCCCAATGTCCGGAGCATCTGGTGCCTGCCCGGCTGGCCCGGTTTGCACAGCACGGGGATGAAAAGAATTTCCTGAAATATTACGGCATGGAATGTTGCGAGTGCGGCTGCTGCAGCTATGTCTGTCCTGCCAGGCGCCCCCTGGCCCAGGAGATCAAGTCCATGCGAAAGATGGTTCTTGCCAACCGGAAAAAGAGACAGGAGGGAGATAAGAAATGAGTGAAATGCTGCACGTATCCTCCTCGCCGCATATCCGGTCCAGGACAGAGACGCCGAATCTGATGGCGATGGTGATTGTCGCCCTGCTGCCGGCGACGCTGTCCGGTATCTGGAATTTTGGGGTGAGGGCACTTTGTCTGATTCTGATATCTATTGCCGCCTGCGTGGCCACGGAAGGGATTTATGAGCGGCTGATGCATAAGGAATCCACCCTGAAGGATCTCAGCGCCGTGGTGACCGGGCTGCTTCTGGGACTGAACCTGCCGCCGGCCGCCCCCTGGTGGATCCCGGTCATCGGCGGATTTTTCGCCATTCTTGTGGTGAAGCAGCTGTTCGGCGGGCTGGGACAGAACTTCATGAATCCGGCGCTGGCGGCCAGATGCTTCCTGCTGCTGGCCTTCACCGGCCCCATGACAGATTTTTCTCCCACCAGTGGCTTCGGAACACTGGCGGATACGGTGTCGGGGGCCACGCCTCTGGCAGCCCTGCGGGCGGGGGAATCGGTGGACCTTCTGTCCATGTTCCTGGGAAATACGACGGGCACCATCGGCGAGACTTCGGCGCTGGCGCTGCTTCTGGGAGGGATTTTCCTGGTTCTCATGGGCGTCATCGACCTGAGGATTCCTCTGACATATCTGGGAAGTTTCCTGGTGTTCATGCTTCTTTTCGGCGGTCATGGAGCGGATGGGAGCTACCTTCTGGGGCAGCTGTTCGGCGGCGGCCTGATGCTGGGCGCCTGGTTTATGGCCACGGACTATGTGACCAGCCCCATCACCCCCACAGGAAGGGTGGTGTACGGCGTGATTCTGGGAATTATGACCGGCATCTTCCGGGTATTCGGCTCTTCCGCGGAAGGGGTCTCCTACGCGATTATTTTCAGCAACCTGCTGATTCCGCTGATTGAGCGGCTGACCATTCCGGCAGCCTTCGGGAAAGGGGGCAGAGCACATGAGCAGTAAGATTATCCGGGACGCCCTGGCGCTGACGGCCATCACGCTGGTGTCGGGCCTGGCGCTGGGAGCGGTTTACGGGATCACCAAAGAGCCCATTGCCCGGCAGGAGGAACTGGCAAAGCAGGAGGCATACCAGGAGGTATTTCCGGAGGCGGAACAGTTTCAGACAGTCACGCTGGATGAGGAATTGTCGGGGCAGATCCGCAGCGGCCTGGATGAGGCCGGCTATACCCAGGACAGCATCCAGGAGGTGACGGAGGCCCTGGACGATGAAGGGCAGCGGCTGGGATATGCCATCACCGTGCTTACCACCGCCGGATACGGAGGGGAGATCCAGTTTTCCATGGGCGTCAGCCTGGACGGCACAGTCAACGGGATTTCTTTCCTGTCCATCAGTGAGACGGCCGGCCTGGGCATGAAGGCGGACACAGAAGAGTTCCGCGGCCAGTTTGCCCAGAAGCAGGTGGAAGCCTTTACTTATACGAAAAACGGAGCCTCCGAGGAGGATGAGATCGACGCCATCAGCGGCGCCACCATCACCACCAGCGCGGTGACCGACGCGGTCAACGCCGGGCTGTGCGCGTTCCGTATCCTGGAATCCTGATAGGAAACCCTAAAGGATCCCTTCATGGCCATTCGGCCAATAAACAGGAAACCCTAAAGGGTCCCTTTATGGCCATTCGGCCAATAAATAGGAAAGGAGCAAGTGACATGAAAGCAAATTCGCCGGCCGAAAGGCTGTATAACGGCATTATAAAAGAAAATCCAACGTTTGTGATGATGCTGGGCATGTGTCCCACCCTGGCGGTGACCACCTCTGCCGTCAACGGGCTGGGGATGGGGCTGACCACCATGGTGATTCTGGCCATGTCCAATCTGATGATTTCCCTGCTTCGGAAAGCGATTCCCGACGGGGTGCGGATGCCGGCCTATATCGTGGTGGTGGCTTCTTTTGTGACCATCGTGCAGTTTCTGCTGCAGGGCTTTCTTCCCTCCCTGTACGATTCCCTGGGAATCTATATTCCGCTGATTGTGGTAAACTGTATTATCCTGGGAAGGGCGGAGGCCTACGCCTCCAAACACGGACCGCTGGCCTCCGTGTTCGACGGGATCGGCATGGGGCTGGGCTTTACCCTGGGGCTTACCAGTATCGGGATTGTCCGGGAGCTTCTGGGCAGCGGCGCTGTTTTCGGCCATCAGATTTTTGAAGGCGGGGCAACCATTTTTGTGCTGGCCCCGGGAGCATTTTTCGTGCTGGCCATGCTGGTGGCGCTGCAGAATAAACTGAAAGAGGGAAAGCACGATAAGAACCGGATAAAATCCGGCTGCGCCGCGGGCTGTGCGGCCTGCTCCAACACGCTGTGCAGTCAGGCGGGCGCGGATAACTCAGAGAAAGGAGGCGCGTAATCATGGGTGAACAGCTGCAGACACTGCTGATGATCGCGGTGGGTTCGGCGCTGGTGAACAACGTGGTGCTGAGCCAGTTTCTGGGACTCTGTCCCTTCCTGGGCGTCTCAAAGAAAATGGAGACGGCTGCGGGCATGGGAGGAGCCGTGATCTTCGTGCTGACCATTTCCTCCTTTTTCACCGGGCTGATTTATCACCTTCTGCTGGCGCCTGCCGGGCTGGAATATCTGCAGACCATCGTATTTATCCTGGTGATCGCGGCCCTGGTACAGCTGGTGGAAATGTTTCTGAAGAAAACCATACCGTCCCTGTACAAGAGCCTGGGCGTATACCTGCCGCTGATCACCACCAACTGCGCGGTGCTGGGCGTGGCTCTTTTAAATGTCCAGAATGATTATGGAATTCTGGAGGGAACGGTCAACGGGCTGGCCACGGCGGTGGGATTTACCATCTCCATTGTGCTGATGGCGGGCCTGAGGGAAAAGATTGAGTATAACGACATTCCGAAGCCATTCCAGGGGATGCCTATCGTGCTTCTGACGGCGGGACTGATGTCCATCGCGTTCTTCGGATTTTCCGGAATGATCTGACAAAGGAGGTAAGGTATGATTACAGGAATTATCACTGCGGCTGCCCTGGTGGGCGGCACCGGCCTGGTGATCGGCCTCCTTCTGGGACTGGCGGGAAAGAAGTTTGCCGTGGAGGTCAACGAAAAGGAAATTGCCGTCCGCGAGCAGCTGCCGGGCAATAACTGCGGCGGCTGCGGGTATCCCGGCTGCGACGGGCTGGCGGCGGCTATTGCGGCGGGGCAGGCACCGGTAAATGGCTGCCCGGTGGGCGGTCCGGCGGCGGCGAAGGCCATCGGAGCCATTATGGGCCAGGAGGTGACGGAGGATAGGCGGATGGTGGCCTTTGTGAAATGCGGAGGCGACTGTGAACACTCCCGGAAAAATTACGTTTACGACGGGGTGGAGGACTGTGCCATGATGGCCTACATCCCGGGAGGCGGCGCCAAGGCCTGTACCCACGGCTGTCTGGGGTATGGAACCTGCGTCAAATCCTGCACCTTCGGGGCGCTCCGCATTGTGGACGGCGTGGCGGTGGTGGATCCGGAGGCCTGCAAAGCCTGCGGGAAATGCGTGACAGTCTGTCCGAGGCATCTGATTGAAATGGTGCCCTACGACCAGAAGCATCTGGTGCGGTGCAGTTCCAGTGACCGGGGAAAGGCTACGATGACCGCCTGTCAGGCAGGCTGTATCGGCTGTAGAAAGTGCGAGAAGGGATGTCCGGTGGGAGCCGTGCATGTGGAGAACAATGTGGCCCACATCGATTACACCAAATGCACCAACTGCGGAAAATGCAGGGAAAACTGCCCGAGAGACTGTATTTTGAAAAAAGAATAGGAAGAAAAAGTGAGAGGGAAAGCGGAGTGAAGATCTGCTTTCCCTTTTTCGGGTTTGAAATATTTCTGCTGTTGTGATATGATAACCGGAGGATTGTGACCGGACAGCCGCAAGGCCGATGGCAGAACAGGAGTATGTATGAAGAAGAGAGATATCATTGCTGCCGCTGTGATTCTGCTGGCGGCTTTTGGCGTGTGGGGAGCGGGACGTCTGCTTTCCTCAGGGAGGCCGGGCCAGCTTGTGATCACGGTGGGAGGAGATGTTTACGGTACCTATCCGCTTGATGAGGATCAGGAGATTTCCATCGGAGATACCAATATCTGCAGGATTCAGGACGGTCAGGTTTCCATGACCTGGGCGGACTGCCCGGATCAGGTTTGTGTACACACCCGGGCCATTGAAAACGGCGGGGGCACCATCGTATGCCTGCCCAACCGGATTGTGCTGGAGATTGAGGATGCTTCCGGTGATGAAGAAAAACAGCAGGAGGACGCGCCGGACGTGGTGGCTTCCTGACAGGGACGGGGGATACTTTCATGGCCATACGGCCGGAAAGCGAGGAAATCCCCTGCGGGGATACCTTTATGGCCATATGGCCAGGAAGAGAGGAAACTATGAACAAAAGGTATGCTTATCTGGGATTGCTGGCGGCGGCAGCGATGATTCTGGGGTATGTGGAATCTCTGCTGCCGGTTTTCGCGGGAGTGCCCGGCATCAAGCTGGGGCTTCCCAATCTGGCCATTGTGATGGTTTTGTATCTGTATTCCTGGAAGGAGGCGCTTCTGGTGTCTCTGGTACGGATTCTGGGGATCGGATTTTTATTTGGGAATCTGTTCAGCATTGCTTTCAGCCTGGCGGGAGGCGCGGTGAGCCTTCTGTGTATGGAGCTGGCCCGCCGTTATCTGAAGCTGAGCTGCGTGGGCGTCAGCATGGTGGGCGGTGTGGCCCATAATGCGGGCCAGATCGCGGTGGCCGTCCTGGTGGTGGAAAATATGCGGATCACCTACTATTTTCCCATCCTGGCTGTGTCCGGCCTTGTGACGGGAGTGCTGATCGGGCTTCTGGGCGGCGAGATGGTCCGCCGGATGCAGCGGGCGATTCCCTGGCTGAGAGACCAGAGGCTGGATGACAGAGGGCAGGAATGAGGACAGCAACGGCGGAACCGCCGAATCGCCAAAAGGCGCCGGAAGGGCAGGCGGCTGCCGGAAAGGGAGAGAATACATGATCAGATACATCAAAGGAATCCTGACAGAGGCGGATGATCAGGGAATCGTGCTGGAAAATAACGGAATCGGTTTTTATATTTTCGTTCCCGCCGCCATGTTTGCGGGAAGTCTTCCCATGGGAGAGGAGATCCGGATCTATACCTATCTGAATGTGAAGGAAGATGATATGCAGCTGTACGGATTTCTCACCAGGGATGATCTGGAGGTTTTCCGTCTGCTTCTGGGAGTCAGCGGGGTGGGGCCCAAAGCAGGGCTTGGTATTCTTTCCGCCCTGTCCGCCGACGAGCTGAGGTTCGCGGTGCTGTCGGACGACGCGGCGGCCATCGCCAAGGCGCCGGGTATCGGCAAAAAGACGGCGCAGAAGCTGATTCTGGAACTGAAGGACAAGCTGGATCTGGAGGAAGCCTTCGAGCAGAAGCTGTCTCACCAGGCGGAAAGCGAACTGCCGCGGATGGAGGACGACGGACGCCGGGAAGCGGTACAGGCGCTGACGGCCCTGGGTTATTCCAGCACCGACGCCCTGCGGGCCGTGAAACAGGTGGAGGGCGCCGAACAGATGGATGTGGAGACGCTTCTGAAAGCGGCTTTGAAGAAGATGGTGTGACAGAGTAAGATCCCGGGGCAAAATCGCCCGGGAGACGGGAGTGTTTCGTTGGGAGTGTAAGAGATGGAAAAACGTGTGATAACCACAGAGATGCTGGAGGAGGATCTGCGGGTGGAGGGCAGCCTCCGGCCCCAGACGCTGGACGATTATATCGGACAGGAAAAGGCAAAGCAGAATCTGAAAATTTATATAGCGGCGGCAAAGCAGAGGAAGGACGCCCTGGATCATGTGCTGTTTTACGGCCCTCCGGGACTGGGAAAGACCACTCTGGCGGGAATCATCGCCAATGAGATGGGGGTTCATATGAAGGTGACTTCGGGCCCGGCCATTGAAAAGCCGGGGGAGATGGCGGCCATCCTCAACAATCTTCAGGAAGGGGACGTGCTTTTCGTGGATGAGATTCACCGGCTGAACCGGCAGGTGGAGGAGGTACTGTACCCGGCCATGGAGGATTTCGCCATCGACATTATGATCGGCAAGGGAGCCACCGCCCGGTCCATCCGGCTGGATCTGCCGCATTTTACGCTGGTGGGAGCCACCACGAGAGCGGGGCTTCTGACAGCGCCGCTCAGGGACCGGTTTGGGGTTATTCACCATCTGGAGTTCTATACAGAGGAGGAGCTGAAGACCATTATCCTTCACTCCGCCAGAATCCTGGGGGTGGAGATCGACGAAGAGGGCGCCTCGGAGATGGCGAAGCGTTCCCGGGGAACGCCCAGGCTTGCCAACAGGCTCCTGAAACGGGTGCGGGATTTTGCCCAGGTGAAATACGACGGGAAAATCACCGGCCAGGTGGCGGCGTTTGCCCTGGATCTTCTGGAGGTGGACCGGTGCGGGCTGGATCAGACGGACAGGTATATTCTGGACACGCTGATCACCAAATTCCAGGGAGGCCCGGTGGGCCTGGATACGCTGGCGGCGGCCATCGGTGAGGATGCGGGAACCATTGAGGATGTGTATGAGCCGTACCTGATCCAGAACGGATTTATCATGCGTACGCCCCGGGGAAGGGTGGCAACCGAGAGGGCCTACCACCATCTGGGGTGCTGAGTGAGCGTAACAGTTCGGCCTTCCACTGTCCCGCGAGGACGCTGTGTGCCAGTGGCACAACACATTTAGCGCCGACCGAAATGGAGTGTAGACCACGTTGCTTTTGCGGTGGGATCCCGAGACTTGTGGGCGCCAGGCTACGGAAAACGCAGCGTGTGTGCATATTTTTGTAATGGTGAGCAGGAAGGTCACACTGTTACTAAAAAAGCGGCTAAATCGGAGAAAGTCCTGGAAAAGGATGCTATCAGGCCTGGGAAAAAGCGGCTAAATCGGAGAAAGTCCTGAAAAAAGATGCCGTCAGGCCCGGGAAAAGCGGCTAAATCAGAAAAAGTCCCGAAAAAGGATGCTATCAATCTTGGAAAAAGCGGCTAAATCGGAGAAAGTTCTGAAAAAAAGATGCTATCAACCCGGAAAAAGCAGCTAAATCAGGGAAAAGTTCTTCAATAATCATTCCGGATCACCCCTCCAGAACTCCGCGAGGGCTGAACTGTAACGAGTGGGCCGGCAGGGCACAAGAAAAAGGTTGTTTTTTGACGGGATTTGATTATAATAGAGATATATACCATACGGAGGAAAGTACCAGGATGCCAGCGAAGAATACGACGAAGGTTTTAATTGGTGGGAAGATTATCACATTAAGCGGCTACGAAAGCGAAGAATATCTGCAGCGGGTGGCCTCTTATATGAATCACAAGATCGCGCAGCTTTCCGAGCTGCCGGGATACAGCAGGCAGCCGATGGAGACGAAGAATAATCTTCTGAGCCTGAATATTGCGGACGACTATTTCAAGGCCAGACATCAGGCAGAGGTTTTTGAGGAAGATTCTCAGCGGAAAGATAAGGAAATGTACGATCTGAAGCACGACCTGATTGAGGCGCAGATTCAGCTGGAGAACCTGAAAAAGGAGAACGAACAGCTTAAGCAGGACAAGGAGGCGCTTGCGAAGCAGAACCGGCAGCTGGAAGAGGATATGGATAGTCTGCTGAATAAGTAGAAGGTGTTGGGGGATTACCTTTTCGTAATCTCCCTTTTTCTGTTGCGGCAGAGGAATACCTTTATGGCCATGCGGCCGGAAAGTGAGGAAACCCCCTGCAGGGATACCTTTATGGCCATACGGCCGGAAAGAGAGGAAACATGAAAGCAGAGTTACTGGCGCCGGCGGGGTCTTATGAAACCATGGAGGCAGCTATTGCGGCGGGCGCGGACGCGGTATATATCGGGGGCGGCAGGTTCGGCGCCCGGGCCTACGCGGACAATCCGGGGGAGGAGCAGCTGCTTCGGGCCATCGATTATGTGCATCTGCACGGGAAAAAACTGTATCTTACCGTCAATACCCTGTTAAAGGAGCAGGAGCTTCAGGAGGAGCTGTATGGTTATCTGGCGCCACTGTACCGGGAGGGGCTGGACGCGGTGATCGTGCAGGATCTGGGAGTACTCCGGTTTATCAAACAGAATTTTCCCGGCCTTCCCATCCACGCCAGCACCCAGATGACCATCACAGGTGTGGAGGGAGCGAAGCTTCTGAAGGAGGCGGGAGCCGTCCGGGTGGTTACGGCCCGGGAGCTTTCCCTGGAGGAGATCCGTGCCATCTGGGAGACCACCCATATGGAAATTGAGAGTTTTGTGCACGGTGCCCTGTGCTACTGCTATTCCGGTCAGTGCCTGATGAGCAGCCTGATCGGCGGAAGAAGCGGAAACCGGGGACGGTGTGCCCAGCCCTGCCGTCTGCCTTACCAGGTATGGCAGCAGAACCGGAGGCTTAACGGACGGGACAGTTCCTATCCCCTGAGCCCGAAGGATATGTGTACGGTCCGCCTGCTGCCGCAGATTCTGGAGGCGGGCGTCTGTTCCCTGAAAATTGAGGGCCGGATGAAAAAAGCGGAGTATACCGCCGGGGTGGTGGAAATTTACCGGAAGTATCTGGACCGGTATCTGAGCGGTGACAGGCAGCCTCAGGTGAGCCGGGAGGATTACCAGCAGCTGCTGGATCTGTACAACAGAGACGGATTTCATGAGAGTTATTACCGGCAGCGGAACGGGAAAAACATGATGGCCCTGAAAAACGAAAAGAACGCGGCCCAGGCCAGAGAGCGGAAGCCGGCAAGAAATGAGGCGCTGTTTGAGCGGATCCGCCGGGAATACCTGGAAAAAAAGGTGCGGGAAGGCATCTGCGGAAGACTTCTTCTGCGGGCGGGGGAGCGGGCTGTGCTGTCTCTCCTGGCGGGAGAGGTTTCGGTTTCCGTCCAGGGGGAAACTGTTCAGGAGGCGGTGAACCGGCCTCTGGAGGAGGAACAGATCAGCAGGCAGATGAAGAAGACCGGCGAGACGGAGTTCTTCTTTGAACAGCTGGAAATTATCACAGAGGGCAGGATTTTCATGCCCATGCAGCAGCTGAACGCTCTTCGGAGAGAGGGCATCGTGGCTCTTGAAAATGCCATTCTGGAGGGATTCCGAAGGGATTTGGGACAAACTTTGACAGATGGGAACATGGCTCCGGAGGACGTCATGGCCGTGGACGCGGAAGCGCGGATACCGGAGAAACCAGGCGGAAAGGTGGTTCCGGAAACACGGATGCCGGAGGAACCGGGCGGAAAGGTGGTCCCGGAAGCGCGGATGCCGGAGAAACCAGGCGGAAAGGATGTCCCGGAAGCCGCGTCCTGCGGCGGTCTGCGAAAACCGGTCGTGCGGCTGTCTGCGTCGGTGGCCACCGGGGAACAGCTGGAGGCTGTCCTTTCGGTGGAAGGGATCAGGGCGGTCTATGCGGACTGCGGGATTTTTTCCAGAGAATCCTTCGCGGAGCAGGTGAAAGCGGCCATCTGCCGGGCGGATGCGGCGGGAAAACGTTTGTATCTGGCATTGCCCTGGGTGGTCCGGGACTGGGAGCTTGACGGCCGGAAGGAGCATTTCGGGCAGCTGGCACAAGAAGGACTGGCGGGATTTCTGGTGCGGAATCTGGAGAGCCTGGCCGTTCTGCGCCGGATGGGACTGGCCAACCGCTGCCGGCTGGACGCCAATGTGTATACCATGAACGGGGAGGCCCGGCGGTTTTTTGAGGAGGCGGGCTGCGGGGCAGATACGGTGCCTCTGGAACTGAACAGGAAAGAACTGCGGCAAAGGGACAACCGAAACAGTGAAATGCTGGTGTACGGCTATATTCCCATGATGATTTCCGCCCAGTGCCTGAAAAAAAATCTGGACGGCTGCGACAGAAAGTGTGCAGTATTGACCGTAAAAGACCGATATATGAAAGAATTTCATGCAGTATGCAGCTGCGAATTCTGTTATAATATTCTGTATAATACGGTGCCTCTCTCACTTCTGGAGGAGCAGGCAGCCCTCAAGGAGCTGGGGTGCGGCGGATTCCGTCTGGCTTTTACCCTGGAGGACGGGAAAACGGCCCGGAGGGTGGCCGACACCTTTGCCTCCGCCTGGCTGCAGGGACGGAAGGTCCGTCTTGAGGCCGGTGAAACCACAAGAGGGCATTTCGCCAGATGCGTGGAGTAGGCGCGGCGGCAAAATGCCGCAGCGTTTGATAAAACAGCAGCGCGGGCAGATCAGGCGCCGGCGCTGGCGGAACGGAGGAAGTTGTGACAAATGTAATTTCAGAGCTTTCCAAATATCTGATTATTATCCTGATGATTCTGTATACCTTTCAGTGCTTTACCATTTTCCGGAAGCATTATGAGGAGGACAAACGCCATGTGCTGCGCAAACAGATCGTTCTGATGCTGTTCATGAATTTCGTGGCATATGCGGTGCTGTATCTGCAGACAGAGGATACCAACATGATTCTTATGTATCTGGCGGTGCTGGTGTTCATTGTGCTGGTGCAGATCCTGTACCGGGTGATTTACCGCAAGGCCAACATGCTGGTGGTCAACAATATGTGCATGCTGCTGAGCATTGGTTTTCTGATGCTGTCCCGGCTGCAGTTCGACCGGGCCGTGAAGCAGTTTGCCATCGCGTCGGCGGCCATGCTGCTTTCCCTGATTGTTCCGGTGATTGTGCGGAAAGTCAAGCATCTGAAGGACCTCACCTGGCTGTACGGTATCGCGGGACTTCTGATGCTGGTGGCGGTGCTGGGACTGGCGGCTGTGACGGGAGGCGCCAAGCTATCCATTGAAATCGGAGATTTTACTTTTCAGTTTTCCGAACTGGTAAAGATTATTTTTGTGTTTTTCGTGGCAGGCATGCTCCGGGAAGATACCAGCTTCCGCCAGGTGGTGATCACCACCGCGGTGGCGGGCGCCCACGTGGTGATTCTGGTGCTTTCCAGGGATCTGGGAAGCGCGCTGGTATTTTTCATCGCCTACCTGGTGATGCTGTATGTGGCTACCCGGCAGCCGCTGTATGCGCTGGCGGGAATTGCGGCGGGATGCGGCGCTTCTGTGCTGGCCTACTTCCTGTTTAACCACGTACGGCAGAGGGTGGTGGCCTGGCAGGATCCCATTGCCGTGTACAACGAATCCGGCGGCGGCTACCAGGTGGCGCAGGGACTGTTCGGCATCAGCGCCGGCGGCTGGTTCGGCATGGGGCTGGGCGAAGGATCTCCCAATACCATTCCGGTGGTGGATCAGGACTTTATCTTTGCCGCCATCTGCGAGGAGCTGGGCTGTGTTTTTGCCGTCTGTATGCTTCTGGTGTGTATGAGTATGTTCCTGATGATCGTTAATATTTCCATGAAAATGAGCAAACCGTTTTACAAGCTGATCGCGCTGGGGCTGGGCGCCGAGTACGCGTTTCAGGTGTTTCTGACGGTGGGGGGAAGCAGCAAATTCATTCCGCTTACGGGTATTACCCTTCCGCTGGTCAGCTACGGAGGAAGCTCCGTGATCTGTTCAATTCTGATGTTGGCCATTATCCAGGGATTGTATATACTCAGAGAAGATGAAGGAGAAGAGCTTGAAAAGCAGAGAAGAAAAAAGAAAAAGCAAAAAAATAAAAACGACCGGCAGGATCGGGGACCAGGACCTTCTTCGGGAGGAGGACGAGAGAAAACCCTCGAAGAAAAAATCCAGGAGCAGACAGAAAAAAGCCTCAACTGGTAAGGAATATGTGATTGTTTCCTACAGTTTTGTGGGAATTTTTCTGGCTCTGATCGGGTATCTGGTTTATTTCAATCTGGAGCTGCGGGACACCTACATCAACAGCCCTTACAACCAACGTCAGGAAACGTACCAGGAGCGGGTGATCAAAGGAGAGATTCAGGCTTCTGACGGAACAGTTCTGGCGTCCACCCAGACAGATTCGGAGGGTAATGAATTCCGCCTGTATCCCTTTGAGAATGTATTTGCCCATGTGGTGGGCTATTCGGACCGGGGAAGAAGCGGACTGGAGCTGACGATGAATTCCCAGCTTCTGACATCCCATGCCAATATGCTGGAGCAGGTGGAAAATGAATTCAAGGCAGAAAAAAATCTGGGTGACAATGTGGTCACAACTCTGGATGTGAATTTACAGCAGGTGGCCTACGATGCTCTGGGCAGCTATGACGGGGCTGTGGTGGTGATGGAACCGGATACAGGGAAGATTCTGGCCATGGTCAGCAAGCCTGATTTTAACCCCAATACCATCAGCCAGGACTGGGACAGCCTGGTGGCCGATGAGGACAATTCCAGTCTGGTGAACCGGGCGGCGCAGGGACTGTATCCGCCGGGATCCACCTTTAAGATTGTCACTTCGCTGGCATATTGGAGACAGAATCATACTCTGGACGGATTCTCCTTTGACTGTGAGGGAGAGGTGACCAACGGAGGGTACACCATTCACTGCTACCATAATACGGTACACGGTCAGGAGAATTTTCAGCAGGCATTTGCTAATTCCTGTAACTCTGCCTTTGCGCAGATCGGCGTGGATCTCAACCGGTCCCAGTTCCGTCAGACAGCGGAGGATCTTCTGTTCAACCAATCGCTGCCGGTGGATTTCACTTACAACCAAAGCCGCTTTGATCTGGAGGCCTCCAGTGCCGACGCGCTGACCATGCAGACGGCCATCGGCCAGGGCGATACGCTGGCGACACCGCTGCATATGGCGATGATTACTGCCGCGGTAGCCAATGACGGCATGATGATGACACCGCGGCTGGTGGAGCGGATTGAGACCTATACCGGGGATACGGTGCAGGAATACAGAAGCGAGGAATATGAGAAGGTGATGACCAGCCAGGAAGCCCAGATCCTGACGGAACTGATGACCGGCGTGGTGGAGAGTGGAACGGCATCCTCCCTTTCCGGGCGTGGTTACACGGTGGCGGGAAAGACGGGAACCGCCGAACACGGAGATGTGAGTCAGACAACGCCCCATTCCTGGTTTGTGGGATTTTCCAATGTGGAAGATCCTGATCTGGTGGTCTGTGTGATCGCGGAGGAGGCAGGCTCCGGAAGCGAGGTGGCCGTGCCCATTGCCCGGGCGGTTTTTGACGCATATTATAACAGCTGACGGAAAAAATAAGTATGAATTTCGCGGCGGTTCAGCCTTCCGGCTTCCTTGCCGCCGAATATTAACGGTTGCACAGATATCCTAAAAGGTTTATACTGTTCTTAATCAAACACAACGCGTGACGGGAGGGACTGGAATGATCGAGGCAACGAGCTGCGGCGGTGTGGTGATCTATCGGGGGAAAATTCTGACACTGTATAAATCCTATAAAAACAAATATGAGGGATGGGTTCTGCCCAAGGGAACGGTGGAGGCAGGAGAAGAGTTTGAGGAAACGGCAGTTCGTGAGGTGCTCGAAGAAACGGGTGTACAGGCGTCCATCGTCAAGTATATCGGCAGCAGCCAGTATTCCTTCAATGTGCCGGAAGATACGGTGGAGAAGGAAGTCCACTGGTTCCTGATGAGAGCAGGAAGCTATTACAGCCGGCCGCAGCGGGAAGAGTATTTTGTGGATTCCGGATATTATAAATATCATGAGGCGTACCACTTGCTGAAATTTGCCAATGAACGGCAGATTCTGGAAACCGCATATAGTGAATATCTGGATTTGAGGAAATCCAACCTGTGGGGAAAACGCAGATAGAAATGGCACAAGGGAGGGATGACATATCCCTCCCTGTTTTTTCCCGTACTGTCGGGGAGATAAAAAATGCCATGAGGAAGGGAGGTTTTACTATGCTGGAACAAATTGATCTGACCAGAAAAATGGACAAAGAGGAGTACCGGCGGAAAATGGATGAGATGACCCCTCATCTTGCCAGACTGCAGCGGGAGTGTAAAGAGCTGGGTATCCCGGTGATGATCGTTTTTGAAGGATTCGGCGCCGCGGGAAAGGGTGTGCAGATCGGAAAACTGATATCCGCGCTGGATCCCAGAGGGTTCCATGTGCATGCCATCAACGGAGAATCGCCGGAGGAGCAGATGCGTCCGTTTCTCTGGCGGTTCTGGATCAAAACCCCGGCGAAGGGGAGGATCGCCATTTTTGACAGAAGCTGGTACCGGAGGGTGCTGGTGGACCGGTTTGACGGCCTGACTTCGGATCAGGAGCTGTCATACGCTTACGAGGAAATCAATTCCTTTGAACGTCAGCTGACGGACGACGGGTATGTGATTATCAAGCTTTTTCTCTGTATCGACAAGAAGGAGCAGAAAAAAAGATTTCATAAGCTGATGGAGTCCAAATCCAGTGCCTGGAGGGTGTCGGAGGGAGATCTGAAGCGGAATAAGGAGTATAACCGTTACAAGGAAATGAATGAGGAGATGCTTCAGAAAACCGATTCCGATTACGCTCCCTGGACTATTGTGGAGGCTACTCAGCGGGAGTTTGCTACCGTGAAGATCTATTCGGCGGTGATCCGCTGCCTGGAGGCAAAGATCCAGCAGGTACGCAACCGGAAGGAAGATACGGGACGGCCCGGGGCCGGGACGGAAAGCCAGTGGACGGATGAGAGTACGCTGAAGACCTCCAGCCTGAACAGCGTGGACCTGACTCTTTCCTACACGAAGGAAGAGTATAAGGAAAAGCTGGACCGGCTGCAGAACAGGATCCAGGAGCTTCACGGGGAACTGTACCGGAGAAGAATTCCGGTGATTCTGGGTTTTGAAGGATGGGACGCCGGCGGAAAGGGAGGAGCTATCAAGCGGCTGACGGCAAAGATGGATCCCAGAGGCTACCAGGTGAATCCCACGGCCTCCCCCAACGATCTGGAGCGGGCCCATCACTATCTCTGGCGTTTCTGGAACAACGTGCCGAAAAAAGGCCACATCGCCATTTTTGACCGCACCTGGTACGGCCGGGTGATGGTGGAGCGGATCGAGGGGTTCTGTACCACGGAGGAGTGGCAGAGAGCTTACCGGGAAATGAACGACATGGAAGCCAACTGGGTACATTCCGGGGCTATTGTCCGCAAGTTCTGGCTGCAGATTGATAAGGACGAGCAGGAACGGAGATTCCGGGAGCGGATGGAAAATCCCGACAAGCAGTGGAAGATCACCGATGAGGACTGGAGAAACCGGGAAAAATGGGATCAGTATGAGCAGGCGGTGGATGAGATGCTGGTGCGCACCTCCACCACGTACGCGCCCTGGATTATCGTGGAGGGCAACAGCAAGTACTATGCCCGGATCAAGGTGCTGCAGTCTGTGGTGGATGCCATTGAGGAGCGGCTGAAAGAGGATAAAAGCAAGGACTGAATAAGGTGAACTGGTATAAGAAGCTGTATCTTGGAGACAATATAAAAAAGAAAGAGAAGAAAATTATCCGGAGGGTGGAAAGGGGGAAGCCGGTGAGAGATATTTATCTGATTACGCTGGCATCCAACCCGGAAAACCTTCTGGATATCTTCCGGGCAAATCTGCTTCTTCAAAAGCCTCTGGCCCGGATGTGCCCCCTGATTGTGGGAATCGCGGAGGGTTACGGGGAAGCGTTGGAACTGGTCCGGCGCCTGGTGGAAGAAACCTGGAGATGCCGCCGGGATACGGATGTGCGAAGCTATCTGGAGGATCTGCTGAAGGAAGAAGCCGCAGGACGGACGGGGGATTGAGATGCTGTTACTACATATTTTGCTGACAATACTGAAAATCCTGGGCATTCTGCTGCTGATCGCGGTGGGGCTTCTGCTGCTGATTGTGCTGGCCCTGCTGTTTGTGCCCGTCACCTATACGGTACAGGGCGATAAAAGCCAGGAGACCTGGGGAATCTCCGGCCGCGTCTCCTGGCTTTTCGGGGGCATAAGCGCCAGATTCTGGCACAGGGGGGAGACTGGATGGGAGCTGCGCCTGCTGGGAATTCCCGTCCGGAAGCTGATGCGCCGGCTGCGGGGAGGAAAGCGGAGGAAAAGACAGGAAAAGAAAACCTCTTCCGGAAGGAAGGAGAAGGGGGCATCTGCAGGGCAGGAGCGGCCTGAGGGGAAGGAGCCGTCGGCGGAGGGGAATGTGACCGCCGGAAAGAAGGATGCTGTAAAGAGAGAGCAATCATTCTCAGAAGAAGTATCTGTGCAAAGTGGGCCGTCTCCTTCAGAAGAAACATTTGTGAAGCGAGAGTCGTCTCTTTCAGAAGAAATATCTGCGAATGGAGAGCCGTCTCCTTCAGATGAATCGCCTGTGCAGAGAACGCCGTCTTTTTCAAAAGGATCATCTGTACAGAAAGAGCCCCTTGCGCAGAAAGAA
>DVON01000038.1 GCA_018713585.1 Candidatus Pullilachnospira stercoravium
CTGATCCAGGACAATCCACGGCTTAACACTTTCACCCGGCTGTTGATTCCCTTTCTTCTGGCAGGCGTTCTGGCCATGGTGTATCCGCAGATTCTGGGAAGCGGCCATGATCTGGTGATGGAGGCGGCCTCGGGCAATCTGATGCTCTGGTCTTTCGCCCTGCTGTTTGTGGGAAAACTGCTGTTCTCCTCCGTCAGCTTCGGCTCCGGCGCCCCCGGCGGTATCTTCTTCCCGCTGCTGGTGCTGGGTTCGCTGATCGGCGGCACCTACGCCACCTTTGCCAGCCAGTGGCTGGGGCTTCCCTCCGGCTATATCAGCAACTTTGTCCTGCTGGCCATGGCCGGGTACTTTACCGCCATCGTGCGGGCGCCCATCACGGGAATTATTCTCATTTTTGAGATGACGGGGGACGTCAGCCAGATGTTCAGCCTTTCCCTGGTCTCCATCGCCGCCTATCTGGTGGCCACTCTGCTGAAATCCAGGCCCATCTATGAAAGCCTGCTGGACGGCCTGCTGCGCCGCCGGGGAGAGCAGGTGACACAGAGCGCCGGGGAACGGATTCTTCAGGAATTTGTGGTATCCCACGGAAGTCCCGTGCATCACAAAATGATTCAGATGATTTCCTGGCCGGAGCACTGTCTGCTGGTGGCCATCCGCCGGGAGGGAGAAGAGCTGATTCCAAAAGGCCGCACCATTATCATGGCCGGCGATACGCTGGTGACCATGACGGACGAGGCCCACGCCTCCTCTGTCTACGACAGAATGGAAAACCTGTGCCTGGAACAGCCGGAAGAAATCGTAAAAAAGACCTTTGAAAAAGAGACAGGAGAATCTTGATTCCATGACAAAACGTGAAAAAATTATTGCCGCCGTCTTTCTCATCTGCGTCCTGGCCCTGTTTGTCGGCGCCTACGCCTTGCGGCAGAGGGGACAGCAGGATACCGGTTCCGGAAGCAGTGCCACCCAGAGCGGATCCGGTGCGCAGGCGTCCTCCCAGGAACCCATAACGGAAACTGCTTTCAAGCTGAACACTGTGGTGACCATCAGCATCTATGATTCCCAGGACACCTCCCTGCTGGACGGCTGTATGGAGCTGTGCGACCAGTATGAGCAGATGTTCAGCCGTACCCTGGAAACCAGCGAACTGTACCGGCTGAATCACGGAGAACTGGCGGACGCGGACGGCGTTTCTCATCTTTCCCCTGAGCTGGCGGAACTGATCGGACGCGGCCTGGAATACGGGCAGCTGTCCGGCGGACGTTTTGATATCGCCATCGGCCCGGTTTCCTCCCTGTGGGATTTCACTTCCGATAACCCCTCGGTTCCCGAGGACAGCCTGATCCAGGCGGCGCTGCCGCTGGTGGATTATCATGACGTGGTGCTGGACGGTCAGGATCTTACCTTTCAGAAGGAAGGAATGCAGCTGGATCTGGGCGCCATCGCCAAAGGCTACATCGCCGACCGGCTGAAGGATTACCTGCTGGAGAACGGAGTGAAAAGCGCCGTCATCAATCTGGGCGGAAATGTGCTCTGCGTTGGTTCCCGCCCGGACGGAACCCCCTTCCGGGTGGGACTGCAGCGGCCATTTGCGGATCGGAATGAGACTATCGCCACCATTGAGGTGTCGGATCTTTCGGTGGTATCCTCCGGAATTTACGAAAGATATTTCGAGCAGGACGGACAGCTGTATCACCACATTCTGGATCCAGCCACCGGATATCCCTGTGAAAATAATCTGGTAGCCGTAACCATTCTCTCCGAGGAATCCACCGATGGAGACGGACTCAGCACCACCTGCTTCGCCCTGGGGCTGGAGAATGGCATGGAGCTGATTGAAAGCCTGGAAAATGTGGAAGCCATGTTTATCACAGAGGATAATGAGCTGCATTACAGCAGCGGGTTTCCGCAGGGTTGATCGGCCTGCATGCGGCTTTGGCCGGTAAAAACGGCTTTCCCCCAACAAGAGGGATGTTTGTGAGCTTTCATTATCGCAAACCATGGAAAGCATGCCGCGCTAACTTTCCATGGGCATGAATAAGCGGGCAGAGGGAATATCTCCTTCTGCCCGCTTATCAGTTTACTATCCTATTCCAGAGGTTTCTCTGTTTTCATATTCTCAACAAACTGCTCAACGGATTCCGCTTTTACCGCCGCTCTCCTCCATTTTTTCAGCTGCTCCGGATCTCTTTCAGATAAAATCCGGGTTTTGACCTCTTCAGGTACCGGCCCGATATCTTCCAATATTTCTATAAGGAATTCCGCTTTTCCCTCCGCTCTGCTGATCCTTCGCGTTTCCTGCACGTCATACGCCTCAAAATTCTCAAACAACACCGTAAAATCCCTCCGTTCTATGCGGTCAGTGAACTCCTCCACTTCCTCCTTCGGAACATTCATCCGCAAAAGCAGCACGGACAGAATCTTACCCAACAATTCCAGCACTGATTCCGGGGATTGCAGACGGAGTGTTTCCAGATATTCCTCCGGCAGCTCTCCGATCTTATGAAAATCCTCCGCACTCCGCAGCTGATCGATCAGCATGAAAAGCGAAAGCTCATCGCCCTTCTCCACCAGTTCCTGAGGGGAATACTGTGACAGAGGCACCACCAGGCACTGGAAATCCGGAATGTATTCTCCCAGTATCTCATTCAGATACACTTTCTTTCGAAAGCTGGTCTCTGCCGTCCACTTCCCCGGACCGTCATAGAATACCACCGGAAGAATCGGCGGGTAACGGAATCCTTTCGTTTTGGTGATTCCTTTTTTCTTCTTTTCCTGCTCCTGCGCATAATCCGTCAGTACCTGGACAATATAGCGCAGCATCCGGAAAGGCATGTCATGATCCACCTTTGACTGATGCTCAATCAGCACAATCAGATACAGCGTCTCCACTCCCGGAATCCCCTTCAGCCGGATTTTCTTAACGGAATCGGAATCCCGTCCTTCCTGCCACATCCACAGGAAACGCTCTGTGATATCCTCGATATCTTCCGCCTGTACATCCTTCAGCAGATCCACATCGGTATAGCCCCGCAGAAACTGCGCACACAAAATGTGATTGTCAAAGATCAGCTTTGCTCCGCTGTCCTTTGTCCTGGTATTCCGTATTCTGCCGGCATTCTCCTCTTTTTTACCGTCCTTTTTCCTGTTGCTTTTGCGATTTTTTCCAACATTCCTCATGTACTTCTCCTTTCCTTATTCTAGGCCGCATGGCCATTAAGGGATCCTTTAGGGTTTCCTTATTTCAGGCCGCATGGCCATTTAAGGATCCTCAAGGTTTCTTAACCCTTTGGGAAATCCACCCAGAGAGCGTTCCGAGAATACATGAAAAACTGACTTCATCTGCAACACTTTGTCCGGAAACTGCAACAGTACGCGAAAGCTTCCCGTACTCTCCCTGATTCCGTCCTTAGCTTTCTTTTATAAAACAAGTGTAACAATTTACTGCCAAAAAGACAAGGTGATTTTTAATCCCGGCTCAGTTTCTGCATATCAAACCAACCAGAATGCAATGTTTTTTCCCACACATTCCCGTCATCTCTGCGATTTCATTGTCGACATTTAAAAGGTGATTTTCGACCGAATGGTCATATTCCATAGAAACTGTAGATACGGAAACCTTTGAATAGACTTCCGCCAGGGCAATCGAGCATTGCCCTGAATAAGTATAAAGAAAGTATATAATACAGGAATGTACTTTGCAAGTGAAAAATGGATTTTATTATTCCTTTCGTTACAGACAGTTCAGGTCTCAGTTCTGATAGCATCTTTTTTCGAGACTTTCTCCGGTTTGGCCGCTTTTTAGTAACAGCCCGGCCTTCCTGCTCACCATTACAAAAATATGCACACATGCTGCGTTTTCCGCAGCCTGGCGCCCGCAAGTCGCTGAATCCCGCTGCATGTGCAGCGTGGTCTACACTCCCCGTTTCGGTCTGCGCTAAACGTGTGCCACTGGCACACAGCGCCTTCGCGGGACAGTGGAAGGCCGAACTGTTACTCCATATAAAAAAGCAGCTTTGCGGAAATTCCGGTCTCCCGACCGCTTTGAAATTTCCACAAAACTGCCTGTTGTTTATTCTTTTGACCTGTTTCACGAATCCAAAGATCCTCGCGGGAATAAATGCACAGGATCCCTGTTTCACAGATTTCTCAGTAAATGCTGAGTATCATATATATCAGTCCCATAGACAGCATCTCCACCGGCAGGTTCCGGTAGGCTCTCCCCGGCTGGGAAAACCGGAGATAGTGCCGCACGGACCAGAACAGAACCAGCGGCACTGCAATGGTAATCACCAGGCCTGCCACCTCCGGAAGGGAATCCAGCACATAGGGCTGAGCGAAAATCACGGCGGGTACCATGATAAACAGGGATTCCCCCTTAGGCAAAGTAGTCTTCAGCACACCGTTGGCAAAGGCCAGGGCCAGGCCGCCGGTGAGGAAGCCGAAAATCGGATCCCCAAATCTGGAGGACATAAAATCCAGATCAGCCAGATGGTTTCCGGCCACATCGCCGAAAGCGGCAAACTCACGGGCAGCGGCCAGCAGGATCCAGAAAAACCAGAGAACCGCCGTCTGCCAGAACATTTCTCCGTAATCCGCTTCCATGTCCCATTTCAACACCTGAAGCGCCGCCAGAAGGCCCACCGCAAAGGTCATCACCCAGAGGATGGGGGGCATTTCCCAGGCCAGCGCATACCATGCCCATTTGAAGGCGCAGGCGCTCACTGCGCCGGAGGCGATCAGCACGCAGGCCCACAGGCTCCATTGCACCAGACGGGGCTTCAGCAGGTTTTTGAGAAATTCCGCAAATACCAGCACGGCCAGCACCAGAACACCGGCAGCAAACGCTTCCGTCATGCTTCCGGAAAACAGAACCATCGCCAGGGCCGCCGCCCCTGCAGGATATTTTATCTTCATTACGCGTCCAACCTTTCTATCATTCTTCGCTGTGAAAATATCACATACAGCGATTCTGTGTCACAGTTCAGTTGTCTGACTTCGCTGTTACTTCGCGCTCTGCAGGAATTCATAGGCCTCATTGATTCCGGTTACCACCGCTGTGGAAGAAATGGTCGCGCCGGACACGGCATCAATCTGAGTTCCCGGATTCTGTGTATTTTCAGCGGAATCATCTGCCTGTCCGTCTGCACTTTCCTTTGTATTTGCCACAGCCGTCTCGCCTCCGGCCTGCCGGATACACTGCTGCGCCAGATCCGCAAAGCTACCCACGGAAATACTCACGCCCGCCACCGCGTCGGTTTTCGTCTGCTCATCCATGGTCAGAAAATCCAGAGACTGATGATCAATCACCGCATCCGTCAGTGCCTGGGACTGCTCTGCCCAGTTGAGACCGTCCTCGGTCATCACATACTCGCCGTTCTTGGCCAGGTCGCTCTTCTTCGTTCCATCCTCGGAAATGCTGTCCCAGTTCATCTCGGTGATCTTTCCGTTTGCCACCGTCATGGTCACCTGCTCTGTAAAACCATTGTCATCGGCCTCATCTGCCTGAGCCTCATAAGTACCGTCCGTCAGCGTCAGAGCCGGAGAAATGCCGGCGGCCTCTTCCATACACTGGCGGGCCAGCTGCTCAAAACTGCCCACAGAAATACTCACACCGGCCACCGCGTCGGTTTTCGTCTGTTCGTCCATGGTCAGAAATCCCAGAGACTGATTTTCAATCACCGCATCCGTCAGCGCCTGGGACTGCTCTGCCCAGTTGAGGCCGTCCTCGGTCATCACATACTCGCCGTTCTTGGCCAGGTCACTCTTCTTCGTTCCATCCTCGGAAATGCTGTCCCAGTTCATCTGGGTGATCTTTCCGTTCTCCACCGTCATGGTCACCTGCTCCGTAAATCCGTTGTCATCCGGCGCATCCGCTTTGGCCTCATAGGTACCGTCCGCAAATACTGCCCCGTCCAGCGGATCTGCCTGAGGTTCCTGACTATCCTCCTGCTCTTCACCGGCATCTCCGGCCTCCAGGGTCATACCCGGAAGGTATACCGGAGCCTCAATACCGGAAAACTGAGAAAGGAATTCCTCTTCTGTAATCTTCGCCCCCAGATTTTCCGTCTCCGACTGTTCGGTCACCGCCAGGCCGTTGATCACCTTTCCGGATTCGTCAAATGTCACATCCATATGGATATCTCCGCCGTAGCCCGCCGCCTTCACGGATACCACATAGGAGCCGTCGTCCATCTGAACTGCCCTCTCAATATTTTCCGCACCGGAAACATCCAGCTCCGCCTGAACGGTGCCCGTATTTTCCGCCGCAGATTCTCCGCTGTTCTTCGTCAGCTTTCCGGTACCGAAAATCACCCCAAAGGACAGGGCGGTCACCACCACCAACGCGAGAATTCCTTTTACATCCTTATTCATCATTCAGTTTTTCCTCCTTCTTCCTGCTTCTTCTCAGAAGAGACTCCATATACATGCTTTTTATAAAGAAACGCCATCAGCCCTGCCAGACAGTTGGCTGTCAGGATTCCGAAGCAGATACCTTCGGGGTAAAGGCTGAAAATACGGATGGCCGCTGTAATTGCCCCGGCCACTATGGCGTACAGAATCTTTCCTTTTCTGGAAACGAACACATAATCCGTCAGCATATAACAGCCGCCCAGGATCAGTCCGCCGCCCAGCAGATTCCCCAGAATATCCCCGGTAAACAGTCCGGAGGGACCGAACACAAAGGTCAGAACAGTTACTGTGGCGATATAGGTCAGCGCCGCCTCAATATTGACCGCGCCTTTATAGCACAGATAGACAAATCCTACCAGAAGCAGCAGCTTGCTGGTCTCTCCGATGGCTCCCGGCATCTCTCCAATAAACATCTGCCAGTAACTGTACGCGCTTTCCGCCCCGTTTTTCATGGTTCCCAGCACAGTGGCGGATGCTACCGCATCCGTCTGCTGCACCGTTACAGGCGCAGCATACTGCATCACCGTCTGAGGCCAGGCTACCATAATCAGAAGCCGTCCCATCAAAGCCGGATTTACAAAATTGTTTCCGATTCCGCCGAACATCTGCTTCACCACCAGAATGGCGAAAACCGCGGAAGCGCCGATTACCCACAGAGGGGTGGTCACCGGCAGGTTGAAAGCCAGAAGCATACCGGTCACCACCGCGCTGAAGTCCCCTGCCGTCACCGGCTTTTTCGTCAGCTTCTGCCACAGAAATTCTGTCAGCACACAGACAGCCACGGAAAATGCCGTCATGTAGAGGGAGCGGATTCCGAAGAAATAAATCGCTCCCAGAAGGGCCGGCACCAGGGCGATGGCCACATCCAGCATCAGACCTCTGGTGGTTCGCGGCGCCCGCAGATGCGGCCCCGCATTTTTCTGTATCTCTCTCATCAGTTCCCCGCCTTTCTCTCGCGCATTCTCTGTTTCACCGTATCCCTGGCCGCGCGGACGGTCCAGGTCAGCTCCCGCCGGGCGGGACAGGTGTAAGAACAGCAGCCGCAGGCAATACACTCACTGGCGTACAATTTCTCACACAGATCAAAATCCTCCTGCCGGTAAGCGCTGTCGATCTGATAAGGAATCAGTCCTGCAGGGCAGACCCGCTCACAGCCGCCGCAGCGGATGCATGGCTGCTCCTGGCTGGCAAATTCCGGCAAAACCACCACGCCGGAGGTGGTTTTGGTCACAAAGGGAAGCTCTTCCCCCTTCCAGTCCGTCGCAACGCAGTTTCCGGTCATGGGGCCGCCGATAATCACGCGGTTCTTCTCTGCCGTCACTCCTCCACAGGCGTCAAGAAGCTGCCGGATGGGGGTTCCGATGGGAACCCGGTAATTTCCCGGATCCTTCACCAGGCCCGTCACCGTCACGATCCGGTGAGTCAGCGGTTTGCCGCCCAGCACCGCGTCCGCACAGGCTGCCGCAGTTCCCACATTGGAAACCACCGCCCCCACAGAAGCGGGCAGTCCTCCCTGGGGCACCTCCACGCCCAGCACAGTCTGAATCAGCTGCCGCTCGCCGCCCTGAGGATATCTCACCGGCAGCAGACGGATTTCCACCGGCTCTGTCATTTTGGCCGCGCCCTGCAGCGCCCCAGACATCAGATCCTGCAGATGCCCGGCCGCATCCTGTTTATTTTCTTCCATGCATATATAGGCCTTTTTCGCGCCGGAAGCTTTCAAAAGCAGCCGGACGCCGTTCAACACCCGGTACCCTTCCTCCAGCATCAGCCGATGATCACAGGTGAGGAAAGGCTCACACTCCGCTCCGTTGATCAGCAGCCAGTCCAGCTTCCCGCCGTCATACTTTTTATAGGTGGGAAATCCCGCGCCGCCCATGCCTACCAGGCCGCCTTCCATCATCCGCTCCAGAATTTCCTCTCTGGAATACCCGGACAGATCCGAAAATTCTTTCTGATATGTTCCGGCAGGTTCTTCTGTCTCCTCTCCCAGACGGGCAATCACAAATGCCGTCCTGGAGCTTCCCTTTTCTCCGATTTCGGTAATCTTCTCCACCCGGCCGGTGACGCTGGCATGCAGATGATCCCTGGCAAATCCCTCTGACCTGGCAATCAGCTGCCCCTTCACCACCTGTTCCCCCTCTTTTACCAGAGGTTTACAGCCGCCGGTGAGCGACTGATTCAGATAAATGGTTACCGTGTCCGGTTCCAGAATCCGGATGGGCTTCCGATCCGTCAGCGCCTTGTCCGATCCATCCGTGGGATGTATGCCGCCGAAAAATCCTGATTTCCTTTTTCCTGTCATGCAAACTCCTCCGCAAATTTTATGTCATAGCCTCACAAGATTGACATTATTTTAACAGTCTCTTTAAGATACCATAGAAATCCGCTTTCTGCAATACCAGAATAAAAATTTTATTTTCCCGGGCAACGGCCAGGCGGACATGCCCGTGTGTCCATTCAACGGCGTTGTGTGGCGGCAGCAAACGTTTTGTGCCGGCCGGAGCAAAACGTAAGCCACGAAGCAGGCGCGGCGGCTTCACTGTCACAAATAGTCTGCCCGTTTCTGACGGAAGTATGTTTTTGAAGTGACTGCTGCGTTTGGCATAAAAAAACTGCCGCGGGATTTCACGGCCGTTTCAAAATACCAACCGTAAAACCCGCGGCAGCCTGCTGATTATCTGGCTCCTGTTTTTCTGGCCACACAGAGAATGATCCCCAGAATCCCCAGACTGATCAGAGTTCCTTCCATAGTCTGTGCCACCAGAAGATACTGCTTTATTCCCAGAAACGGCCATGGAGCGGACGGAAACAGATCGCCCACATACCTGGCTGCCAGTCCCAGGATCAGGAATGCGGCAAATCCCGTCATCCCTCTGCCGGCATCGTATCTCAGAATCCGTCCCCGGTCCGCGATCTTTCTTCTGCTGAGCATCCACAGCGCCTGCATGGCTCCGTACGCCGCCGTACACGCACCGGCAATCACATAAACGGCCGCCGCCAGGTTCCGCTGAGAAAAGATCTCCTGCACAGCCCCCAGCGCAGACCGCTGCGCCCAGAAGCTCCGGGCAAAGCGGATCGTCAGATAAGCCATCAGTACGAAACAGATTACCTGCAGCAACATGATCACCGTCTTCCACACGGCACGGGTTCCTCCTTTGGCTGCGGAACCGGCTGATGAAATCGCAGCCAGAACCGGATTTTTCCCTTTTTTCTTTACCTTCGTCTTTTTCTTTGTGGTCTGCTTTACCTTCACTCTTCCGGAAGAGACGCCTGAGGGTACACTGCCTGAATATGTCTGGCCGGATTTTCTTCCCTCCGTCTGAAAATCATCCGTGTCTTCCCGGAGCTGTCCGTCGGAACTTTTCCCCCGGAGAGCCTCCGAGAGCACCACCGATGCCTGAATCTGCTGGGTGTTCTGCCCCAGATTCATTTCCTCCCAGGGGAAATTTTCCGGATCCACCTGACCGTTTTCTGCATATGCCCGATCCGGAATATTCCGTCCGGACTGGGGACTGCGGGCGCTGTCTTCTCCCGGCACATTCAGACCGTTCTGATCCGGACCGTCCTGACTGCCTTTCCTTCCCTCTCCGTCTGTATCCGGCTGCAGAAGGGTTCCGCAGTAGCTGCAGTATTTTCCAGTAACTTCATTTTTACAATTTGGACATATCATTCCATCACTCCCCTTATCACGGACAGCTCTGTCTGCCTTACTCCGGCATATCCTCGCTGTCCTTTCCCCTCATTATACACGATATCCTGTCCTTTGGGCCTTAAATTTCTGTAAACATTTCGACAGGAACTGAAAGACGAACCCCCTCCTCCCGTTTTACTGTCCCATCAGCTCCCTGTAAAATATGTACTGTTGGATCACACCCTGGCATCCCATATACCGTTCCATGGGAAATCCTACAGGATAATGCTTCTTAAGTGCCTGCCGGATATGGGTATCCACCGGAAATGCCTCCAGGCAGTGCATGCCGAACAGGCAGATGCAGTCGGCCACTTTTTCTCCCACTCCGTAAAGCCGCAGCAGCTCCCGCCGGGCCGCAGGGTAATCCATGCGGGCCACCAGCTCCAGATCCACTTCCTTTGCCGCCACGCTGCGGGCCGTCTGAAGTACATACTTGCTCCGATATCCCAGATTACAGTCCCGAAGCTCCTGCTCCGTGGCGCCGGCCAGGGCTTCGGGCGTGGGAAACGCATAATACCGCAGGCCCTCCGCCTCCATCTCCCGTCCGTATCTGCGGCAGATATTCTCCACACAGCGGCGGATTCTGGCAATATGATTCTGCTGTGAAATCAGAAATGTGACGATCATTTCCCACAGATCCTGCCGCAGAATCCGGATCCCGCTGCCCATCCGGGCCGCCCCGGTCAGATAGGTATCCTCCGGATCGATGGAAGCAATGCAGCCGGCGTAGTCTCCTTCCAGATCAAAGTAATTGCTCCAGAAATCCTCAAACTTCTCCCGGCTGCAAAAAAACTCACAATTCTCTTCCCGCTGCCGTATCTTAAGATACCGGCTGCCGGCCAGGATACGAAACTCTCCCTCCCCGATCTCTTCCATGCGGAAGCACTGGCCGGAGGTGTGGATCTGCCGAATGTCAAAATTGGAAATTTTCTTCTGCACCATGGCTCAGTTTCCAAACAGCTCCAGGGCTTTCTGGGCGAAACGCTCCCCGTACACCTCAAAGTCCGCCTTGCAGCTTTCGTAATGGCCTTCCACCGCGTCCAGCGCCACCGGTCCCAGATGGATAAAGGGCTTGCCCAAAGCAGCGCCGCCGGAGTACACCAACATTCCCTTCACCAGCAGATGGCCGATGAGGGTCAGAATGGCCACATCCCCGCCTCCCTGGGCGAAATGGGCGGTAGAGTACACGCCTCCCAGCTTGCCCGCCAGATTCACGGAAGCGCTTTCCGTGTCAAACCATTTCTTCATCTGCCAGCAGGTACTGGCCAGATAAACGGGCGTCCCGAACAGCACGCCGTCACAGGCATTGATATAGTCCACATCCAAAGGCTCTTCGATGGAAAACAACCGGACCTGGCCGCCTTTCTTTTCCAGGCCTCTGGCAATCACCTCTCCCATTTCCCGGGTATGTCCCGTCTTGCTGTAGTAAATCACCGCAAATTTCATTGCTCATTCCTCCCGTCGTTTTCCGGCGGCTTCCGCCGGAGATTCTGCCTCTATTATAGTTCAGCGGAACGGCTTTCACAAGCGGCACTTTAGCCGCGACAGCGCCGCTGGATGACCGTTGCCCGCCGGATCTCCGCTCGTGCAAGCACGGCGGCTACCCTCCGGGCCTACCGCGTAAAAAAGCGCCCGCCGGAGGCTTCCAAAAAAGAGCATCCTCCGCGCCGGGCGCATAGCAAAAAATGTGATAACCTCTGTATCACGCCTTCCGAACCCCAAACACTTCCCGGATATCGGTGGCCGCCACCAGCGAGCCTGCCAGGATAATCAGACCGAAAATCACGCTGCGCACATCCGGCACCGCTCCGGTGAGCACGAAAGCCGCCGGAATGGACCAGACGGAATAGGTGATATCCAGAGCCATTCCCTTTGACGGACCCAGATCCCGGATCGCCTTATAATAGCACAGATAAGAGGCGGTCCCGAAAAACGCGGAGGCCAGGATCACCGGCGTCGCGATGGTGGGAAGCACATCCCCCACAAGGTTCCAGCCCCGGATCACATTCATAATCACCACGCCATAGAAGATAGCGGAAGTGATCTGGCGGATCATCAGCGCGTGCTCATTGTTCACGTTGGGATCCTTCATACCGTAGGCACAGATCACCACCTCCACGGCCCAGCCGCAGACACACAGCAGCGCGCAGAGGATACCCAGCGGCAGATTTTCCACCTGGGTGCTCTGCGGCGCCCAGCCCATCAGCGCCATGGCACAGATACTCACCAGAAATCCCGCCATCTGATACCGTTTCATCTTCTCCTTCAGGA
>DVON01000001.1 GCA_018713585.1 Candidatus Pullilachnospira stercoravium
AGGAGCTGGAGCAGCAGGAAAAGCAGTACCGGTTCTATCAGACGGAATATTATACCGTGACAAAGCGGGCGGTGGAAGCCTATGAAAAATACCTGGAAAATGATGGCAAAGGCCCCGGCGGCCTCCTGGCCGAGGAGACAAGGGGACGTGTCCGCAGAAGTATTGAGCAGCACAAGGGCGATCTGATGCAGAAACAGGCGGACTACAATGCCAGACACTCCGGCAGTATGCTGCCCCGCGGCACAGAGGGACGGGAGCAGTATGCGGCCAGAAGAGAGAAGATCTGGATGGATGACCTGCAGGAGATCCGGCAGAGACTGGCCAGTCAGACACGCCGGTATGAGGACATTTTCAAAAATGAGTTTGTCCTTACCATTTTGAAATCCTGCGAACGGGCCAGGGCGGATTTAAAACAGATCAACGGGGAACTGGCAAAACTGCATTTTTCGGCCAAATACCAGTTTGATGTACACTATGTGCGTGACGGATCTCCCTTCGCCAAGATCATTGAATATGCCAGATTTCTGGATGATCGGGAGCAGCTGGGAGGCAGCGGCGACGGACAGATGACTCTGGAGATGGTGACCAATGTATCCGATGCGGACGGAGAGCGCCTGGAGCAGGAGATGAAAGAGATCATCAACCGGATTATCGAAAAGAACAGCGAGGAGACCATTGCCCGTTTTGCCGATTACCGCAACTATATGACTTATGAAATCCTGATCACCAATCAGGTACTGGATCGGGCAAAGCTTTCCCGGCAGACCGGATTCAACTCCGGGGCGGAGGTACAGATTCCGTATCTTCTGATTCTCTCTTCGGCGCTGCTTTTGATCTACAATCAGCGGGTAAATTCCACCAGGCTGGTGTTTATCGATGAGCCTTTTGCAAAGATGGATCCGGGAAATGTGAAACTGATGCTGGATTTCATGAGGGAACAGCGCCTTCAGGTGATTTTCTGCTCTCCCGATAAGACGGAATCCATCGGCAATGAGTGTGAGGTGATTCTGCCTGCTCTGCGGGTGCGGCCGGACAGCATGCAGCTGGGAATTGTGCAGTTCCATGAGGAGAAGGCATATGGCAGATTATAAGGAAAAACTGCTGACCATACTGGCAGACAAATACCGGAACAGCAAAAAGGATGACGGGAGCGGCGTTATAGCCCGGCGGACAAAGGTTACTCCGGATCAGCTGTACCGGAGCTATTACAGAAATGACGGGGATCTGGATCAGATTGACGCGGTGAATCAGGCGGCATACAGCTGCCGGGAAAAGGGATTTGTGACGCTGGAAGAGAAAAGTTTCAGCAATGAAATTGCCGCCGTTTATCTGGTGGACGAAAAAATCGGGGAAGTGGAGCAGTATCTCAGGGAACAGTATGGTTATCTGTCGAAACCGGAGAAAAGGCGCTATGTGGAGCATATGCTTAACGTTTATGACGGCCGTTCTCCGGCGGCCGGCCGGGAATGTGCCCGGATGCGCCAGGCGCTGGAAAAGAATAAAATCCCGCCCAGATACCTGCAGACAGAGGAACTTCTGAAGGCCCTGGTTTTTATCGAAAATAACCGGGAGGAATTGTTTTTAAGGGAAGCATCCATGATGATTTACGGCGATTCCAAATATCTGGAGGAAGAGATGCTGCATCCGGTGTGCAAAGCCCTCCGCCAGGTGAAGAACCGGCCCTGCGGCGAGGAGGAACTGGAAGATGAGATTCTGCAGGAGTATCACATTATCCGGGAGAGACAGAAACTGCGCCTGAAGGGAAACGTGTCGGTGACCATTGGCGACAGCCAGGTGGAACTGGGGACATTTTCGGAGGGTGTGGAATTTTTCTCCGACGACAGAAAACGGATCCGGAAGATTCATATCCGGGATGGAAGGCTGATGACCGTGGAAAACTACACTTCCTGGCTGCGGCTGCGCCCTGCGGATACCACCCTGTTTTATCTGGGCGGCTATGCCTCCAGGGAGCAGAGGGATTTTCTGAAAAAAACAGCGGAGGATAATCCCGGGCTTCGTTTCGTACACTTTGGTGATATCGATGCAGGAGGTCTGTACATCCATGAGCATCTGTGCCGGGTCACCGGAATCCCTTTTGAAATGTACCGGATGTCCCCGAAGGAGCTTCAGGATCCCCGGTATCGATCCTGTCTGCACCCGCTGACCGCGCAGGACCGGATCCGGCTGGAATCTCTGAAACAACAGGAACTCTACTGCCAGCTGGCTTCCTTTATGCTCACACAAAATGTGAAGCTGGAACAGGAAATTGTCAGCTATTATGAAAAACAACAGGAGGTAACCTGAAATGGCAGAATGTCTGATTGTGGGCGCCGGAGGCGCCGTTGGAGCGGTTCTCCGGTATCTGATCGGCCTGATCCCGCTGAATCCTGAAAATGGATTTCCCATAAAAACCTTTCTGATTAACGTGGCAGGCTGTTTTGTCATCGGTCTGGTGGCGGCGCTGGCTGCCAGAGCTTCCCTGAATCCCCGGATCACCCTTTTTCTGAAGGTGGGGATTTGCGGCGGATTTACCACATTTTCTTCTTTTGCCCTGGAGACGGAGCAGCTGATGGCAAAAGGGGCCGTGTGGATGGCTGTCAGCTATGTGGCGGCAAGTGTACTCTGCGGGATACTCGCGGTTTTTGCCGCGCAGAAGCTCCTTTGACGGACAACGGCGGGGACTGAAAACGCAGTCCCCGCCGGTTTCTGATATTTATGCAATTTAATGGCTGCTGCTGCGGGAAGAGGATTTCTTCCGGACCATGAGACCGATCACCAGACCCAGAAGTGCCGGACAGATCCAGCCAAATCCCTGGGAAGCCAGAGGAAGCCAGGTCTGCACCTGGGAAACCACCGGATTTATATGGAGGAGTTCCCGGAGGGCAGCCGGGAGGGCCCCCAGAAAATCAAAGACCGCCGCCACAGCGGTAAAGCCCAGCGTAAAACGCAGCACCAGAGGATCATTTTCAAAAAATCTGCCGCAGAGGGTCAGAAGAATCAGTACGATGGCCAGAGGATAAAGGAACATCAGCACCGGCATGGAATAGGCGATGATGGAGTCCAGTCCCAGATTGGCGATCAGAAAGGACAGGACACAGAAGCCGATGGCCCAGACCCTGTAGGAAGGACCTCCGGGAAACAGCTTCACAAAGGTTTCCCCGCAGCTGGTGATCAGTCCCACCGCCGTTTTCAGGCAGGCCACAGTGACGGTAACCGCCAGGATCGCCGCGCCGGCGCTTCCGAAATAATGCTCCGCGATCTGTGCCAGCGCCTCGCCTCCGTTGGACGCCACATCGAACAGCCCCCGGCTCTGGGCGCCCACCATGGTCACCAGCGCATAGATCAGAGCCATCAGAAGGGAACTGAAAATTCCCGCCAGCACTGTATTTTTTGCCACTTCCTCCGGTTTTTCCACACCCAGGCGGCGGACGGCATGAACCACGATAATGCCGAAAGCCAGTCCGGCCAGAGCATCCATGGTGTTATAGCCCTCCAGAAGGCCGGTGAAAAATGCCTCCGACTGGTAAGCACCGGACGGAGCAATCTCGGAAATCGATCCCAGGGGCGAGATCAGTGCCCGCAGAATCAAAACGGCAAGAAAGATCAGAAACAGCGGATTCAGCACCTTTCCAATCCAGGTGAGAATTTCTCCCGGCCGAAGGGAGAAGAAAAGCACCGCGATAAAAAAGATCAGAGAGAAGACGGCCAGCGCCGCGCTCTGATTGGTGTCCGGGAGCATCCGCTGGATGCCCACCGTATAGGAAACCGTGGCACATCGGGGGATGGCGAAAAACGGTCCGATGGTAAGATACAGGGCGCAGGTGAAAAACAGTCCAAAGGGTTTTCCTACCCGTCCTGCCAGTTCATACAGACCGTCCTTGCGGCTGATGCCGAGAGCGGCCACTCCCAGAAGCGGCAGCCCCACGCCGGTGATGAGAAAGCCCGCGGCTGCCAGCCACATGTTCCGTCCTGCCAGCTGCCCCATGGAAGCCGGGAAGATAAGATTTCCCGCTCCGAAAAACATGCCGAACAGCATGCTTGCCACGGTGATGATTTCCTTAAACGTCAGTTTCTTCATGTCTGTTGTCCTCACAAGATTTCTGATGATTTGCCGGGGCTGCCCTGCGGAAGAGAATCCGTTTTGGGCGCCCCGGATTCAGATAGATTATAGCAATCTTTTCCGGTACGGTAAAGCCATTATTTCGTTTCCTCTCTTTTTTCTGAAAGGGGTAACGCTCCCCCCGGCGGTTATTAACGGATGGTTAATTTTCTTCCCCGAAAATAAAACTACTGCTTCATTGTTTCAGGGCCTTTCCGGCGGTATAATCGGATCAGAAGAAAGGAGAGGCACGATATGGATATCGGTGAAAAAATCAGAAAATACAGGAAGGCCGCAGGCCTGACCCAGGAACAGGTGGCCGGGTATCTGGGGGTTTCCGCTCCGGCGGTGCATAAATGGGAGAAAGGCAGCAGCTGCCCGGATATTTCCCTCCTGCCGGCGCTGGCCAGGCTTTTGCATACAGATTTAAATGAATTGCTTTCCTTTCGGGAAGAACTGACGGAATGGGAAGTTGGCGAGTTTGCCAGGGAGCTTTCCGAAAAAGGCATGGAGGGGGATGTGGACGGCGCCTTTTCCATGGCGGCGGAGAAAATCCGGGAATATCCCTGCTGCGATTTGCTGCTCTATACTGCCGCCACCATTCTTGGAAACGTTGCGACGCTGTCAGGAGCAGGGGAGGAGAAACAGCGGGAATATGACAGGCAGATTGAAGACTGGCTGAACCGGGCTGCCGCGGGCAGTCAGGAAAAGGTAAGGATTCCCGCCGTCTACATGCTGGCCCTCAGGTGTATGCAGAAGGAGGAATATGAGAAGGCAGAAGAACTTCTGGACAAAATACCGGATGGAGATATGGATAAGGTGCTGCCGCTGACAACGATTCTGTGCCGCAGGGAAGACGCGGATGCGGCCGCGTATTTTCTGCAGGGCAGAATCCTCCAGGCAGCCACCAGGATGCAGAGTTATCTCTACCGGCTTCTGGAGCTTGAGGAGCAGGCAGGCAACCACCGACGGGCGGATGAGATTGCGGAAATTGCAGAAAACATGGTTCCTCTTTTCGGCCTGTGGCCATACGGAGCGGCAGTGCCGAAGCTGCTTCTGGCCATCGACAGGAAGGATACCGAAGAATGTCTCCGACATCTCGACAAGGCGCTGTCGGAGGCGCAAAAACCCTGGGAAATAAAAAAATCTCCGCTGTACTGCCGCCGTCCGGAAAAACCGTCCGGCCAGGATGTGGGAAAGCACTGGATCCGGGCGTTGCTTTCAGAGACCGAAAGCTGTGAGGAATACGATTTTCTGCGGGGAAATGAAAAGCTGGAGCAGATTTTCCGGACCTATGCGGAGAAATTCACCTGACAGGCAATGTCCAAATTTTTGAGAATATACAGGAGTGAAAAAAGAAAAATGCAGATTGTCAAAGCAGATATAAAAGATTATCCGGCAGTCAGAGAGTTCTACTATGCCCTGACAGACGAAATGGAACAGGCCGAGTTTACGCCGGGATGGATCCGTGATATTTATCCAACACAGGAATATCTGAAGGAATCGATCCGGAAGGGCGAACTGTACATCGGCAGATGCGGGGAAGAGATTGCTGCCTGTATGGTGGTAAATCACGATTATAACGAGGCCTACCGTCAGGTAAAGTGGAGTGTGGAAGTAGAGGATTCTGAGGTGCTGATGATTCACACCCTGGGCGTGCGCAGAAAGTTTTCGGGAAGAGGGCTGGCAAAACAGCTGGTGCAGGAGGTCATCGATATGGCAGAGAATAGCGGGATCCGCGCCATCCGCCTGGATGTGCTGAAGGGAAATCTTCCGGCGGAAAAAGTATATCTGAAAATGGGCTTCCGGTATGTGGACACGCTGCCGATGTATTATGAGGATACCGGAATTACCGATTATAAGGCGTTTGAACGGCTGATTTGATCTGAGGGGAAATTGAAGCAACGGGATCGGGCGGCGGCTCATTTGGGACTTTGAGAAGGGAGAATGGTATCGTATGTTCAACTGTAAAAATTGTGGAGAGAAGATTGAACGGAAAGACGGAAAACGGGCGGAAACTCTCATCATTATCTGTCCCAAATGCCACTCGGTAGTTGAGGCCTCCAGCTGCTATGGATTTGGTCCGGTGTGGCCGGCGTGTATCTATTGCGGAGACCGCCTGCTGGCAGAAATCGAAAGAAGCGGCCCGCCAAAGAATCCCGTATTGGAGCTGAAAATACTGGGGAGACCGGCGCCTCTGCCAATCAGTGAACAGTTGAGGAAAGATAACTATAAAAGGCATTTTGATATCTGTGAAATCGTAATACGGATGCTCCGGGAGAGAATGTTGATTTGACCGGTTTTCACGCCGGTGGATTTTTAAAAAAAATTGTTGTAACTATTGACATTACAAAGATACTGAAGTATAATTCGTGATGTAACAAAGATAAGCACAACAAATCATTGGAGGGATTCATCATGAGTAATTTCAGTAAAGTAAGTGTAACCGCAGACGCAAGAGTTGAGCTTCATGACAAACTGTCTCTTACAGGTGCGGAGATCAGTATTAATCAGCTTCCGGCAGGGGCGTGCGTGCCGTTTGTGCATGCCCATAAGCAGAACGAGGAAATCTACGGTGTTCTGGAAGGAAAAGGAAAGGCCGTCATCGATGGAGAAACCGTGGAACTGGCGGCAGGTGATTGGGTTCGTATCGCTCCGGCGGCAAAGCGTCAGTTCTTTGCTGCTGAGGAAGAAGGGATCAGCTATGTATGTATCCAGGTAAAAGAAAATTCCCTGGAGGGATATACGATGGATGACGCAGCCGTTGTGGAAGGATAAATTTTCTGCTGCGGCTGCGCGGCCGGAACCTTCCACGGCAGATGAATTTTGCGGCCAAATGAAAACCGTTTCCGGAAAAACGGAGAGACGCAGGAGATCTTTCGGACAGAAAAACCGGGAAAACACAGAGAAACGCCATGCAGGTGAAGAAGTCATTTGCATGGCGTTTCTTTGTTTATGGCATTGGAAAGTCCGCGCAGTTTCCATTATTTCCGGGAAGGGAAAGGCATTGGATTCCTACTGCGGCAGCGGGGAAGAAGGGGCAGTGTAAATTCCTCTGTCCGGAGACCATTTATCATAGAAATGTCCAATTGATGAATGGCTTCTGATATGATATGTTAGGCAGGTGGTGTGTACGGAAAAGATAAGAAATGAGGAGGGGAATTCCCATGAATTTATCAAAGATGACGAGGGACATGACGGAAGGATCCATAGCGCCGAAGCTTTTGTTCTTTGCTTTTCCGATTATGTTCAGCAGCTTGTTTCACCTGGTTTACAGCCTGGCAGATTCCCTTGTGGTGGGCAGGTTTATCGGCGGCAATGCCCTGGCGGCTGTGAGCGTGACGGGAAATGCCACCTATCTGATGTTTTCCATTTCCGGAGGAATCAACATGGGTTCCTCGGTGGTTCTGGCCCAGGCATACGGCGCCAGAGACCAGAAGAAAATGAAACAGGTCATCTCCACTTCCGTAGCCGTGCTGGGTATCACGGCGGTGCTGTTTACCCTGATCGGCATGCTTACGGCGGATCTGGTGCTTCATATTATTCAGACGCCGGAAGAAATTTACGGGATGGCGAAATCCTATATGATGATTATTTTCGCGGGGACGCTGGGAAGCGTATTTTATAACTGGCTGGCGTCCCTTCTGCGGGCTTTTGGAAATTCCTTTGTGCCGCTGCTGTGCCTGATTTTTTCCGGCGTCCTGAATGTGATTCTGGATCTGGCTTTCGTTCTGGGATTCGGCATGGGAATTGAGGGAGCGGCACTGGCCACCGTGCTCAGCCAGATCCTGTCCGGTCTGCTCTGCTTTGGCTATGCCTGGAAACAGTTTCCCGTATTTCATCTGAAACGGGAGGAATGGACCCTGGATAAGGGTGTCCTGAAAAAAATCCTGCTGATCGGAATTCCGGCGGCCATTCAGAACAGTATTATCACGGTATCCAACATGGTGCTGCAGGGAGTGCTGAATACGTACGGAACCACCATGGTTCTGGCCTACGGCATCGTCTCCAAATACGAGCTGATCTGCATGCAGGTGGGGGATTCGCTGGGGACGGCCCTTTCCACCTTCGCCGGCCAGAACATGGGCGCGGGGAAAATGGACCGGGTGATCCGTTCTGTGAAAACCACGGCGCTGCTGAATTTTGCCGGGTATGCCATCGTGTCTCCGCTGATCTTTGCCACGGCGGAAGGGTGTATGCGAATTTTCACGGATAACAGTCAGGCCATCGGCATTGGAATCCAGTTCCTGCGGATTTACGCCGTATTTTTCCCTGCGCTGGGAATTCTGATCCTGTTTCAGAATTTTCTCCGCAGCGTGGGGGATATCAAGGCTACCATCTGGATGGGAATCTGCGAGGTGATTTCCCGTTCCGTTTTTGCCCTGGGGCTGCCCTTCCTGTTCCATGCCGCCGGGCTGATGCTGGTGTCCCCCTTTACCTGGGCGGCCTCTATGCTGCTGGGTTTGGCCCTTTATTTATCCGGACAGTGGAAAAGGAAAAGTCTGCTGTAAGCCCCGGCGTTTTGATCGATTGCCGGATTGCCTCAGAGGAAATTCTATGCTAAACTGTAACTATTCTATTGAGAAAATACCAAAGAAGGCAGGAAAACACATATGCCAGTGTTTGATTTCAGCGGCTCCTCTTCGGAGACAAAGGAGCCCGTATGTACCTATGAGGTTTTTTATTCCAGCCAGGCAACGCCTGATCCGGACCATCCCGTTCTGGTGCTGGATGCCGCACCGGGAGGCCTGAAGCATCATACCAGCGGCGCTTTTACAAATCCCTCTGACCGGACGTCTTTTGAATACAAAACCGAAGAGGGCAGTGCGGCGGCAGATATTTTAAAAATTGACGCCCGTTTTGTCAGCCTCCTGAAATGGCTGGGGGAGAATCGGATTAATGTGCGCCTTTCCGGAGCGGAGACTGCAAAGGGGTATGCTGTCTATAAGATCCGGGAGATGGCCTTTGGCGGCGGATCAAAACTTTCTGCGGAAGACGGATTTCTGCAGTTTATGATCGAACGGCTGCTGGCCAGCGAGGCTCCCTGCGCGGATGAGCCTGATGAGGACGCGCAGGAAGATGGGGACAGCATGAAGCTGACCAGTATCCAGAGCATCACGGATTTTCTTACCTGTGCAGGACGGACACTGCCGGACAATATCCGTCTTTGGGCCAGGAGAAACCTGGCGGTGGCCCGCTCCGGCGAAGTGTCGGCGGAAGAGCGGCGGCACGCCCAGCACGCTCTTTCCATCATGCTGAATATTCAGTGGAAAAGCAATTATTTCCAGTCCATCGATCCCGATGAAGCCCGCCGGATTCTGGATGAAGAGCTGTATGGTATGGAGCAGGTAAAACAACGGATTATTGAGACAATCATTCAGATTAACCGCACGCATACGCTGCCGTCTTATGGTCTTCTGCTGATCGGACCGGCGGGAACCGGAAAATCACAGATTGCCTATGCGGTGGCCCGGATTTTGAAAATGCCCTGGACTACCCTGGATATGAGTTCCATCAATGATCCGGAGCAGCTGACAGGCAGTTCCCGGATTTATGCCAACGCGAAGCCGGGAATCATTATGGATGCGTTTTCCATCGCGGGGGAATCCAACCTGGTATTTATCATCAATGAGCTGGATAAAGCTGCCTCCGGAAAAGGAAATGGAAATCCTGCAGATGTTCTTCTGACGCTGCTGGACAACCTGGGATTCACGGATAATTATATGGAATGTATGATTCCCACCGTGGGTGTCTATCCTATTGCCACCGCCAATGACCGCAACCAGATCAGCGCGCCGCTGATGTCCCGGTTTGCGGTGATTGAAATCCCGGATTATACACCGGAAGAAAAGAAAGTTATTTTTTCCCGGTACGCGCTGCCGAAGGTTCTCAGACGAATCGGTATGCAGGATGGAGAGTGCGTGCTGACACCGGAAGGGCTGGATATGGTTATCGAGCTTCACAGAAATACCAGCGGAATCCGGGATCTGGAACAGGCAGCGGAGCATATCGCGGCCAACGCTTTGTATCAGATTGAGGTTAACGGGGAAACATCGGTGGTGTACGACGCGGCACGGGTACAGCGGGTGCTGGCATAAATATCAGGAAGGAGCAAAAAATTGGAAAAATTATTTTCTTTGTTTACCATGGGAATTCCGGACATTGTCACGGTGATTACGGATGAAAAAACGTATATTTCACGGGGACAGAAAAATCCGGCGGAGGAAGGGCTGACCAGAGTGGAGTTTTTGGAGCAGGATAACGGGCAGACGGTGTCAGTGACTTCCCGGGATTCCCTTCGTTTCGTAAAATTGAGATGGAATTACAGAATTAAGAAGCAGGCACAGTTTCTTACGGATGCCTGGGAGAGAGGCTATGGCGATCTTTGCTGGAGAGGTATGAGCGGGGGAAGATGTATGCCCTGGTATTTCCTGGCGGCGGAACAAGAAAAAACGCTCTGCTTTGGTGTGAAGGTGCGGCCATCTGCCATGTGCTTCTGGCAGGCTGACACCAAAGGGATTACCTTGTTCCTGGATCTTCGCTGCGGCGGAAACGGCGTGCTTTTGGCGGGACGGACGCTGAAAGCGGCGGAGATTGTCTGCATGGAGGGGCCGGCCGGGAATACTTTCGAAACGGCCAGGGAATTCTGCCGCAGGATGTGTACCGATCCTGTTTTGCCGGATTTTCCCGTGTATGGCAGCAACAACTGGTATTACGCTTATGGAGAAAGCTCCGACAGAGAAATTCTGAGCGATACGGACTATCTTCTGAGCCTGACATCCGGGGTTTCCAATCCGCCGTTTATGGTTATAGATGATGGATGGCAGGAAAATCACCGGATCAATGAATACAATGGAGGTCCCTGGAAAAGGGGCAACGGGAAATTCCCCGATATGAAGGCACTGGCGGAGAAAATGAAAGAAAAGGGCGTGCGTCCCGGTATCTGGGTACGTCTTCTTCTCAATGAGGACAGAAAGATCCCCGGGGAATGGAGAATTTCTCATAATGGCTGTCTGGATCCTTCACATCCGGAGGCGCTGCGCTATATCAGGGAGGATGTGGAACGGATCTGCAGCTGGGGTTATCAACTGATCAAGCATGATTTTTCCACCTTTGACTTATTCGGAAAATGGGGATTTGAAACCAATTTTCAGACGGAGGCCAGCGGATGGAATTTTTATGACAGAGGAAAAACAGGGGCAGAAATTGTGAAACAGCTGTATGAGGAAATCTTCCGGGCCGCATCAGAATATCATGCGGTGATTATCGGCTGCAACACTATCGGGCATCTGGGCGCGGGTCTGATGCATCTGAACAGAACCGGTGATGATACCAGTGGGCGCATGTGGGAGAGAACCAGGAGGATGGGAATCAACACCCTGGCATTCCGGCTTCCGCAGCATGGAACTTTTTATCATGTGGACGCGGACTGTGTGGGAATTAACGGCCCGATTCCCTGGGAGAAAAACCGTCAGTGGGCGGATGTCATTGTACAGAGCGGCACACCGCTGTTTATCTCTGTGAAACCGGGAATTCTGCCGGAGCATGAGAAGGAAGAGCTTCATCAGCTTATGCAGAAGGCAGCCCGACAGGACTCCCACAAAATACCCGCTGACTGGATGGAGACAGACTGTCCTGAGGTCTGGATTGGCGGCGGGGAAACGGTTGTCTATGACTGGTTTGAGGAGGAAGGCCTTGGCCTGGATGGACGGCTGGAACGGGTTTACGCCCCTGTTCCGGTTCCCTGAGAAACGAAAGGAAATGGATGCCGGAAGGATAAGGAGATGGTTGTCTATGGCATTGTACGCGTTGGGAGATCTGCATCTGAGTTTTCAGTCCGGTAAACCCATGGACCGGTTCGGAAAAGTATGGAAAAATCATGAGCGTAAGATCGAAACCTATGTCCGCCGGACGGTGAAGCCGGAGGATACCCTGGTTCTGACGGGTGATCACTCCTGGGGAAGAAAACTGGAAGAATGCCGGCAGGATCTGGCGTTTATCGAGTCACTGCCGGGGAAAAAGATTTTGCTTCGGGGCAATCACGATATGTTTTGGGACGCGAAAAAGACGAAGCGGCTGAATGAGGAATTTACCGGCAGATTGTTCTTTTTGCAGAATAATTTCGCGTCTTACGGAGAATACGCGCTGGTGGGAACAAAGGGGTACACATTTGAGGGCCCTTTCTATCTGGACCGCCGGGGCAGGATAATGGGCTGGGATGAAGCAAAAGAGGAACAGGCGAAAAAACTGGTGGACAGGGAAATGGCACGTCTTCGGGAATCTTTTTGTATGGCCAGGGAAGCAGGATACCGGAAGTTCGTAATGTTTCTGCATTATCCGCCCACCAACATTCTGGAGAAAGCATCGCCGTTTACGAAAATTGCGGAGGAATACGGGGTTTCCGCTGTGGTATATTCCCATTGCCACGGAGAGAGCAGATTCGGGGACAGCATCCGGGGAATTCATCACGGGATTCCTTATCTGCTGGTGTCGGGGGATTATCTCAATTTTCATCCGGAGTTGGTGCTGGAGTGAAGAAAAGGGTAACAAGTTCAGCCTTCCGGCTTCACTGTCACGAAAGCACGCACACAGGCTGCGGAAATAAATAAACAAGAAAGAAGAGGATAGAAATATGAAGATAGCAGTAACTTATGACAATGGAAATATTTTTCAGCATTTCGGAAAAACAGAATTTTTCAAAGTATATCAGGTGGAAGACAACAGGGTAGTATCCAGCGAAGTGATCGGATCCAATGGTGTGGGCCATGGAGCACTGGCAGGCCTTCTGGCCGGACAGTCGGTGGACGTACTGATCTGCGGAGGCATCGGCGGAGGCGCGCAGGCGGCCCTTACCGAAGCCGGCGTAAAGCTGTGTTCCGGTGCGGAGGGAGACGCCGACCAGGCGGTAGAAGCCTATTTAAAAGGAGAACTGGTATCTGTCGGAGCCAACTGCGACCATCATCACGGAGAGGGGCACAGCTGTGGGGACCATGAGGACGGCCATTCCTGCGGTCACCATGAGGAGGGTCATTCCTGCGGCAGCTGTGGAGGTGGCTGCGGCTCTCAGCCCGCGCTGACCGGGCGAAATGTGGGGAAAACCTGCAGAACCCATTACAGAGGAACCTTCAATGACGGAACTCAGTTTGATTCCTCCTATGACCGGGGTGAGCCGCTGGAATTCATCTGCGGCGCAGGTCAGATGATCCGGGGCTTTGATGCCGCGGTGGCTGACATGGAAGTGGGCCAGGTGGTGGATGTCCATCTGATGCCGGAGGAAGCTTATGGCATGCCGGATCCCAACGCGGTTTTCACCGTGGAGATCGCCCAGCTTCCCGGCTCTGAAGATCTGGAAGCAGGCCAGCAGGTATATCTGTCCAACCAGTATGGCCAGCCGTTTCCGGTGAAAGTGGTGGAGAAGGACGAGAAAACCATCACCTTTGACGCCAACCATGAGATGGCAGGAAAAGAGCTGAATTTCCGGATTGAGCTGGTAGAGGTAAAGTAACAGATCCTGCGGATTCACAAGGAGGTACAGATCATGACAGGCAGGTATAAGGTTGTTACGCTCTGCGGCAGCACCCGGTTTAAAGAGGAGTTTATGGAAGCTCAGAAACGCCTGACCCTGGAGGGGAAAATCGTTATCAGTGTTGGCCTGTTCGGCCATTCCGGAGATTCGGAAGTATGGGAAGGAATGGATGAGGGCACACTGACCCGGACAAAGGAAATGCTGGACGACATGCACAAACGGAAGATTGACATGGCGGACGAGATTTTCGTCATCAATGTGGGCGGCTATATCGGGGAGAGTACGGCGTCTGAGATTGCGTACGCAAAAGCTGCCGGAAAAGCCGTAAGCTATCTGGAAGAGCGGTGAGAGGTGGAATGTATGGCGTCAGAAAAAACAGCGGAACTGTACAGACTTCTTCTGAGCAAAGGCTATCCGGAGGAACTCTGCCGGGAAATCGCGTATAAACACATGAATACGGATTATACAGCCACCAGAATGATGGGATATCTATACCGGGTGTCCGATCCCAGAATCGAGGACCTGGTTGATGAAATGCTGGCGATACTGAGCGACAGAGAGGAAATTATCCGGAAAAAAGAAATGGAGCGGGCGCAGGCCGTAATGAACGATGTGTACAGAAACGGGCTGTAACCGCCAAAAGCAATGGAAAGCGCGCCTGGCGCGCTTTTTATTACCCCACGGTTAAATGAGACTAACTAAAACCAACAGGAATCTGCCTCCAGCCTCCAAAATGCCCCCAGCCCCTCAAAAATCAGGCAGAAAATATCCGTGGGCAGGCGAAAAAGAGGATTTTTTGTAAGATTATGCTTGACGGGAGCCGGAAGTCTGTGATATAAGTGTAAAACGGGTTAGGAAAAACTAACTAAAAACGGAGGTAAAATTTATGAACAAAAAGAATCCATTGCGGATTTTCTGGATCCTGGCAGGTTTTCTCTGTCTGGGACTGGGAACGGTGGGGGTTATCCTGCCTGTTCTGCCCACTGTGCCTTTTTATATGGCGACGGTATTCTGTTTCGCCAAAAGCTCAAGGAAACTCCATGACTGGTTTGTGGGTACCCAGCTCTACAAAAAGCATCTGGACAGCTTTGTGACACAGCGGGCCATGACCATGGGAACAAAGCTTCGTATTGTGGGAACCGTGACCGTGGTGATGGCGGTGGGATTTCTCATGATGAGCCGGGTACCGGCAGGAAGAATCTGCCTTGCGATTGTGTGGGTGTGCCATCTGCTGTATTTCTTCCTGCGGGTGAAGACGGTCAGGCCAGGCCAGACGGCCGGGGCATGATGCCCGCAGACCTGGGGATTCCGCTGAGGATACAGCGTGGTCTGCGCTCCGTTTCGGTTGGCGCTAAACGTGTGCTACTGGCATACAGCGCCCTTGAGGGACAGAAGAAGGATGAATTGTTACTGAAAGAATACAGAAAGAAGAGAAGACACTATGATTAAGAAACGGCTGGTGGGGCTGTTGTCCCACGCGAAAAAATATATCGTTTATCAGGTGCTCTGGCAATGGCTCGCCCTGCTCTGTCAGGTGGTGATGATCTACAGCGCGGCCATGCTGCTGGAAGATGCGCTGACGAACAGCGTGACGGCGCAGATGGCAGCCAGCTACGGTTTGCTTGCGGCGGCCGCGCTGCTTCTGCGTTTTGCCTGCGACAGGAAAGCGTCCCATGCCTCTTACCGGGCCAGCGTGGACGTGAAGCGGATTCTGAGGGATAAGATTTACAGTAAGCTGCTGCGTCTGGGAGCGTCTTACCGGGAAAGCGTGACAACCTCAGAGGTGGTACAGATGGCGGCGGAAGGTGTGGAACAGCTGGAGACGTATTTCGGAAAATACCTTTCCCAGCTTATCTACAGTCTGCTGGCGCCGGTAACCCTGTTCCTCATTCTCTCATTTGTGAATTGGCAGGCGAGCCTTGTGCTGCTGATCTGCGTTCCGCTGATTCCCATTTCCATTGTGGCGGTGCAGAAGATCGCGAAAAAGCTTCTGAACAAATACTGGGGGATCTATACCGAGCTGGGGGACAGCTTCCTTGAGAATCTTCAGGGACTGACCACGTTGAAAATCTACCGTTCGGATCAGCAGAAAGCCAGGGAAATGGATCAGGAATCCCAGCGGTTCCGCCAGATTACCATGAAGGTGCTGACCATGCAGCTCAACTCCACCAGCGTGATGGATATCATCGCGTATGGAGGCGCGGCGGTGGGAATGGCAGTGACCCTCATGCAGCTGATGGAGGGCAATGTGAGTGTACACGGAGCGCTGATGCTGATTCTGCTTGCGTCGGAATTCTTTATCCCCCTGCGGCTTCTGGGATCCTTTTTCCACATCGCCATGAACGGGATGGCGGCCAGCGACAAAATTTTCGCGCTGCTGGATTTGCCGGAGCCGGAGGAGAAATCGCGGACCCTCACGGGAACGCAGATGGATCTGGAATTTTCGGAAGTGCGTTTTTCCTATGAGAAGGACAGGGAGATCCTGAAAGGAGTCAGCATGGAATTTCCCATGGGCAGCTTTACCTCCCTGGTGGGGACCTCCGGCTGCGGCAAAAGTACCGCTGCGGCGATTCTTATGGGAAGGAATCAGGGATACCGGGGAAGCGTGACCGTCGGGGGAATCGAGCTTTCTGAGATACAGGAAAACAGCCTGATGGATCAGATCACTCTGGTCAGTCACAACAGCTATCTGTTTAAGGGAACGGTGGAGGATAACCTGCGGATGGGAAAACCGGACGCCATAGAGGAAGAGATGCGCGAAGCGCTGCGTAAGGTGAATCTGTGGGGATTTCTGCAGTCACAGCAGGGGCTGGCCACACCGGTTCTGGAGAAAGGAAGCAACTTTTCCGGCGGCCAGTGCCAGAGACTGGCCATTGCCCGGGCGCTTCTCCATGATACGCCGGTCTACATTTTTGACGAAGCCACTTCAAACATTGACGCGGAAAGTGAGGAAATGATTATGGATGTGATTCACGGGCTGGCTGAGACGAAAACCATTCTTCTGATTTCCCACCGGCTGGCCAATGTGGTGGCCTCCGACCGGATTTACATGATGAAGGACGGCCGCGTCGCACAGACCGGGACCCACAGCCAGCTCATGGAACGAGACGGCGAATACGCGAAACTGTACCGGTCGCAGATGGAACTGGAGCAGTATGGAAAGGAGGCGACGGCATGAGGACAACAAAATCTGCGGATACGAGTCATAAGGCCAACAGCCGCCGCAGCGGCATCCGCATCATGGGGCAGCTGATGGGACTGGTACGGCCGCTGCTTCCGGTGATGCTCCTGGCCGTCATTCTGGGAACTGCCGGATATCTGTGCGCCATTTTCCTTACGATCCTGGCCGGATACGGTCTGATGCAGATTCTTCTGAATACGGCTGTGGGGGCAATAGGATCTGATCTTATTATTTCCGGAGCCAGTGTATTGCAGATGAAGATATATTCCCTTATGATCGCGCTGGTTGTGATGGCTGTGATGCGGGGAATTCTGCATTACGGGGAGCAGTACTGCAATCATTTTATCGCGTTTAAATTGCTGGCCATTATCCGGCACAAAGTTTTTGCCACACTCCGGAAGCTGTGTCCGGCCAAGCTGGAGGGACGGGATAAAGGAAATCTGATATCCGTTATCACCTCGGATATCGAACTTCTGGAGGTCTTTTACGCCCATACCATTTCGCCCATTGTCATCGCAGTGCTTACGTCCCTGGTAATGATCCTGTTCCTTGGAAGGATCTCGCCGGCGGCAGCTATCCTGGCACTGGCGGGCTATCTGACGGTGGGCGCGGCAATCCCGCTGTATTTCGGGAGCAGGGGAGCCGGAAAAGGTATGGAATTCAGAAATGAGTTCGGTGATCTCAACAGCTTTATTCTGGATTCCCTGCGGGGGCTGGACGAGACGATTCAGTACCGGCAGGGGGAGGCGAGAAGGAAAGCCATGGAAGAGCGTTCAGACCGTCTGGGAATGGTGCAGAAAAGCCTGAACCGTCTGGAAGCATCCCAGAAATCGGTGACGAATCTGGCGATTCTCCTGTTTTCCTTTGCCATGCTTTTTCTGATGATCGCGCTGAGACAGGCGGGAAGCGTGGACCTTACCGGCATGCTGGTGGGCACCATTGCCATGATGGGATCCTTTGGACCGGTGACAGCCCTTGCCAGCCTGTCCAATAACCTGAATCAGACCCTGGCCAGCGGAGAACGGGTGCTTTCCATTCTTGAGGAAGCGCCGAAGGTAGAAGAGGTGACAGGAGCCAGTCCTTCCTCTTTTTTCGGCGCAGGGGCCGATCAGGTGTGGTTTTCCTATGAAGAGGAAGAGATCCTGAAGGATTATTCCATCCAGATTCCTCAGGGGAAAGTTGTGGGTATTCACGGAGCCAGCGGTTCCGGTAAATCCACCCTGCTGAAGCTTCTGATGCGGTTCTGGGATGTGCAGGGCGGACAGATGCAGATTTCCGGTAGGGATGTGCGGGAAATCAATACTGCGGATCTGCGGGAAATGGAATCCTATGTGACCCAGGAGACCGTCCTGTTCCATGATTCCATCGCCAACAACATCGCCATAGGAAAAACGGACGCGTCGAGAGAAGAGATTATGGAGGCGGCAAAGAAGGCTTCCATCCATGACTTTATCATGACCCTGCCGAAAGGATACGACACGGAGGTGGGAGAACTGGGCGACACCTTATCCGGCGGGGAAAAGCAGCGGATCGGAATCGCCAGGGCGTTTCTCCATGACGCGCCTTTTCTTCTGCTGGACGAGCCCACCAGTAATCTGGATTCCCTAAACGAGGGAATTATTCTGAAATCCCTGAAGGAAGGAAAGGGTGATAAGACGGTGCTGCTGGTATCTCACAGGAAATCCTCCATGAATCTGGCGGATGTTGTGTATGAGATGGATAACGGGAGAGTGTCGTAGAGCGGAGGATGCGTAGGCCGCTGTCTGTCGGATGATCTGTATATCCGTAAAGAGGGAGCAGGAGATTTTCACCTGCTCCCTCTTTGTCTGCCGCATGGCGTTTGCGGAAAATCCGGATCACTGCCGGATGTAAATGCCCTGAGATTCAATAAAATCCTCCAGATCCTGCAGGGCGTCCTGGGCCCAGGTTTCTGATAACGTGGTGTCTGCGCCGGAAACGCCGGTTTGGGCCTCCTGCAGATTCGGCTTTTCAGATGTCAAAACTGTGGTTTTCTCTTTTTTCATCATACCTGTACCTCCTGTGAAGTTCCTTTTTGAAAATGTCTGGCTAAATTGCGTGCTGTGAGATTTTCATTGTCATGAAATAAAAAACGAAGTCCACCTGTTGAAAAGCGGACTTCGTTGTCTTTAATGAAATTATAATGGAATTTTTGAATTGCGTCAAGAAAAAAGCGCGCAGCATTTATGCGGGGATGCTAAATGATATAATTGTTTAAGGGTTTTGCAAATAGTATTCATTC
>DVON01000002.1 GCA_018713585.1 Candidatus Pullilachnospira stercoravium
TATGCCCTGAAGGAATACTCATGTGTCGTAAAGCGACACAACAGTAAATACCGATAACACCCACCACTACTCTTAAATTTTATTTTCTTATTGACTTTAATTTTATTTATGTTATATTTAAAATAATTAAAGTTAATAAGAAAGGAGAATTGTTTTGGAGATAGACAAAATCCCTCAGTGGATACTTGCATTAGAGCCGGAAGACGCAACCTTTCTAAAGAACTTTGTTTTGAAATCCGGTTCTTTGAAAGAAATTGCACGTTTGTACGAAGTTTCTTATCCGACAGTCCGACTTAGACTGGATAAACTCATTCAAAAAATCGAATTGAGCGACCAAAAGGAGGAAGAACCGTTTTCAGCATTTATCAAAGGATTAGCAGTTGACTCCCGGATTGATTTGGAAACAGCAAAGATCATTATCGAAAAATATAAACAGGAAAAGGAGAAAACATCATGAATACAGCTATCACATTGATTATTGCGATTGTTGTCATTATACTTCATGTCTGGTTATGCCGAAGAAGTCCTAAATTTTGGTATTTAGGCGGCATTATTCCTCTTTTGTGGATTGCATTACTCGCATTTTTGTTTTTCTACAGGAAAATCAGTTGGGGAGATGATTGGAAAATGGTTGTTTTCCCGACACTTATTTTTTTCCTGTTCTGGATTCAAGGATACCAGACAGCCAAGAAAAAAGAACTTGAAAAAATGAAAGCAAAAGATATTCAATAAATGGCAAAGCCAGCTGAACCAGCCGGCTGTCAAGAGGGACGGCGCATACGCACCGTCCTTGCCTTTCATTTTATTGCCCAATATCTATCACTGCTTTTCTTTCTTCTCATAATTACATCTGCTTAACCATCACCTGCCTGGCGGCAATCAGCCAGGAGACCAGAAAATACAGTCCATAGGCCGCGGCCAGAACCACCGCCGCGGCCGTGCCGTACATCGCCGTCCGGGCCGCCTGCTGAGGGAACCCGGCCAGGGAGACAAACCGGACACAGATCCAGGTGACGGGAACGCTCATCAGAAGCGGCAGCAGCAGAGGAAAGAAGAAAAATATCCCCAGCTGCCACAGAAGCGTTCGCTTCTGCTCCCTTTCCCCGCAGCCGATTTTGGAAAGGATCCGGTACTTTTCCCGGTCACCGGACAGACCGGACAAGGTTTTCAGCGCCAGCACCGCCAGCGCCAGCAGCACGAAAATCAGGCCCATGTACAGGGCGCTGACAATCAGCACTGCCATACTCTGCAGGCCCTGGATCCGGTGGTATTCCCGAACCTGGTAATCGCTGGAGAGGGCATAGCCGGTTTCGGCCGCACTTTGGGGATTGATCAGCGCTTCCTGAAGGGCCGCCGCGTCAAAATCCGTATTTCCCAGCTGCCAGCCGCAGCAGGACCAGGCAGGGGAAAGCTCCCGCAATGCCTCGTCCGGCACCACAACCAGAAACATCACATCATCCGGCACCAGGCTGATCAGGAGGTCAGCCACACCGCCGAAGGGATACTGCTTTCCGCTCCAGGCCGGAGAAATCCGGGGAAATTCCACGCTTTCCATCTGCTGCTGAGAGGAAAGAATCTGATACGTTCCATCCAGCCGGACGGGCTCCTCTCCAAGAGCCGCCAGCACCCGGTTCAGTTCACTCTCCCCGATCAGCATATCCTGCAGCTCCTGGCCATTCTCCAATCTTTCTCCGGATAAATATGCCTCCGAAAGCGCGCTGGTGCCTCCGGCGTACAGCGTATAGGAAACACGGGATGTAACCGGAGTATAGGACGCAAGGATCTGCTCCGTCTCGGAAAAGGAAATGGCGGGTTCCTCCTCTTCCTCAAGTGTTCCCAACACCGCAAAGGGAAAATTTCTCTCCAGAATCGCGTCATAATAGGCATACTGGGCAAAAGAAATATCCGTGGCCGCCAGCGCCAGTAAAAGAAGCAGCGCCAGAATCCCGGCCATCAGAGCATTGGTTTTCAGTTTTCCGGAAAGCTGCCGCAGAATAAAAACAGCGGTTCCCCGGCAGCAGAATTTCGGCCGGCGAAGCAGAAGCCCCGCGGCGGATCTTCCCAGCCCCATATAGAGAAACAGCACGCTGACGACTCCCAGAAGCAGGCTGCCGAACAGGCCGTCCGGAGGCGTGTCGAAATCAGTTACCAGGGATTCCAGCTCCCGGTGAAACCACAGGCAGGCCGTCACCAGAGCGGCCAGCGCCGCCAGAAAAATCACGAACCACAGCAGGGGACGCCGCTCTCCCCGCTCCACCCGGCGCCCCGCGAAAAGCAGCCGGTAGATGGTCGCCCGCCGCAGGTACAGGCTGCAGACGATAAAGGACAGCAGAAACATGCCGCCGACCAGGAGTACCGTAAACAGCAGCCCCTGAGGGGAATAGGCGGAAAAGGCAAAGGGCATGTCCATCAGGCCGGTAAGCAGCGCCATCAGGCCCTGGTACAGCAGGAGGCCGCCCAGGATCCCCGTAATCAGGGACGCCGCGCAAAGCAGCATTTCCTCACAGAAAAAGATCAGAAGAATCTGCCTCCGGTTCATTCCCAGCGTCAGGTACATGCCGAATTCCTGCTTCCGCAGTCCCAGAAGGTAGGAGGAAGCGTATCCCAAAACGAAAGCCTCCACCAGACCGATCAGCATGCTGATGGCGGAAAGTCCGGCCCGCATTTGTGGCAGCGCGGCCGGGTGGTTCCACAGCTCCTTGCCGAACACCAGATTGCTGAAAGCGAAAATCAAAGCGATGGTCAGCGATACCGTCAGGTAATAAACCAGATAATTGCCCGCCTGGCGTTTTACGTTGCGGAAAGCGATTTTAGCCAACATGGGAATCACCTCCCTGCGCAGACGTCAGCGCCAGAATTTCCCGGTACATTTCCTGACGGCTCCGGCTTCCCCGGCGCACCTCACCGAAAATTTTACCGTCCTTTAAAAAGAGCACCCGGCCTGCGTAGGCCCCCACCGCCGCGTCATGGGTCACCAGAAGGATGGTGGCCCCCAGCCGCTCATTTATCATTTCAAAGGTCTCCATGAGAATCCGGGAATTTCCCGAATCCAGCGCTCCCGTGGGCTCGTCGGCCAGAATCAGGGAAGGGCCGGCAATCAGCGCTCTGGCACAGGCCGCCCGCTGCCGCTGGCCCCCGGAAAGCTCCCAGGGAAATTTCTGAAGCTGATCGTCAAGGCCCAGTACCCGGCTCACCTCTTCCAGCTTCTTTTGGGTTCCCTTCGCGCTCACCCGTTTCAGATTCAGCGGCAGCACAATATTCTCCCGGATGGTCAGCGTATCCAGAAGGTTGTACTCCTGAAACACAAAGCCCAGCTGATCCCTGCGAAATGCCGCCAGACGGTGCTCCTTCATCCTGGTAAGGTCCTTTCCCTCCAGAAGGATTTCACCCGCGCTCACCCGGTCGATGGTGGAAATCACATTCAGAAGCGTGCTTTTTCCGGAACCGGAGGTGCCCATAATGGCCGTAAATTCTCCCTTGTCCATGGCAAAAGAAATATCGTCCAGGGCCCGGGTCACCACGGTTCCCATCCCGTAATATTTGCTCACATGGTTTACCTGCAGAAGTTTGCTCATACGATTCTGTCTCCTCTCCAATTCTCCGGTACCAGACAGCGCCGGAGGATTTCTGTTCTGCAGTTTACTATAACACGGGGAACCGGATTTTTTTCCAACGCCAGACCCGGTGTTTTCTTACATTTCCGTAAGAGAAGACACAGGACCTGCGCCCGCGCCGGGAAAACGCAGCGCGATTTGGGTTCCTTCCCCCACCCGGGAGCAGATGGACAGGCCGATTCCCATATGATCGCAGAGACCTTTCACCAGGTACAGCCCCATACCGGTGCTGTTTCCCAGCCGCCGTCCGTTGCTTCCCGTAAATCCCCGCTCCGTCACCCGGTCCACCTCATAATCCGGGATCCCGATGCCGTCATCCTCCACCCGGATCTCGCCGTCCCTGATCAGGATCCGTATGGTACAGCCGGGACAGTATCTGGCGCAGTTGAGGAGAAACTGCCGGATCATGAAAATCAGGTTTTTCCGGTCCGTTTCCACCGTCCCTTCTCCGGAAATCTCCACCCGGATGCCTGCGGCGATGAGAAGAGAAGCCTGGCTTTTCACCGCCTCATCAGCCGCTTCCCTGAGATCGGTTTTCTGGGTTTTCAGATCCGTCCAGGGCGTCCGCAGCCTGGCATAACAGAGAATATTGTCTGTGAGATTCTCCGCCCGTTTCAGCTCCCGCCGCAGCCCGGCCGGGTCGCTGCGGTTGTCCAGCATCAGCGTGCAGGCGGTCAGGGGCGTTTTCAGCTCATGGATCCAGCTCTCAACATATTCCATGTACTCCTCTTTTTCCCGGCGGGCTTTGCCGGTCTGTTCGATGGCCGACCGGGAAATTCTTTTCATCAGTTCAAAATACAGCCGTTCCGTCCCGTTAAAAGGCTGTGGCAGCAACTCCCCGGCCAGGTACGTCTCTTCCAGCCCGTCCAGCATCCGGTGCAGCCGGCGAAGCCTGCGCCGCTCCAGGATAAAGGTCACTGCCAGCCAAAGAGCCACCGCCGCCGCGAAGAGGATCGTAACACTCAGCCATACCTGCCCCGGCAGCCCCCACAGCAGAAGGAAAACCGACAATGCCAGATAACCGGCTCCCAGAAAGCACAGCGGCAACGCCCGGGAGGCCGCAAATTCCCAGGCCCTCATACCCGGTACCCCACGCCGCGCACCGTGCGGATATAATCGTCCGCGCCCAGCCGTTTCAGCTTTTCCCGCAGCCTGCTGATATTGACGCCCAGGGTATTGTCGTCGATGTAAAGGCTGTCCTTCCACAGCTCTTCGATGATCTCCTCCCTGGTGCACATCCGCCGCTGCATCAGACAGGCAAGAATCCGCATCTCATTCCGGGTGAGCTCTTCCTGCTTATCCCCGTACGCAACCGTCAGTTCCGCCAGATTCAGCGTCAGATCGCGCACCGTGAGAACGGAGCGTTCCCTTCGTTTCAGCAGACGCCCGATCCGAGCCAGCAGCACAGAGGAGTCGTAGGGCTTCCGGATAAAATCGTCAGCGCCCATGCCAAAGCCCAGAATCTCATCCTCCCGGGAATCCCTGGCGGTGAGAAAAATCACCGGCACATCGGACTGGCGGCGGATCTTCTGGCAGATTTCAAATCCGTTCTCTCCCGGCAGATTGATGTCCAGCAGCACCAGATCACAGGGCTGTCCCTCCACTGGCTGATAGCCGTTGGCCCGGAGAAGCTTCTGAAGCTCCCCGCGGATACTCTCGTCGTCTTCGATCACCCATATTTTTTCCAAAACGGTTCCCTCCCTGAATATTTTTGAATTCCATCATCCCGCGGGATTACCCGCGTCATTTTTTTATTATATGCGTATTGGAAGATGTCAGCAAGATTTTTCTGTCCCAGGCCATACCGAACAAACTTTCCGAATATATGTTTGCAATCCCGTCCTATCTATGGTATGATAAACAAAACAATGGAAAAGCATACTTCGCAAAGTTCGGGAGGTTACTCATATGGCATACGGAAAAATCAGCAAAAAACAGCAGGAGATTCTGGATTATATAAAGAACGAGATCCTGAACCGGGGATTTCCCCCGGCAGTCCGCGAGATCTGTGAGGCGGTAAATCTCAAGTCCACCTCCTCTGTACATTCTCATCTGGAGACGCTGGAGAAGAACGGCTACATCCGCCGGGATCCCACAAAACCCCGTGCCATCGAGATCGTGGACGACAATTTCAATCTGACCCGCCGGGAGATGGTGAATGTTCCCATCGTGGGCCGGGTGGCTGCCGGAGAGCCCATTCTGGCCATCGAGAATGTGGAGAACTATTTCCCCATTCCCGCGGAATTTCTCCCCAACGCTCAGATTTTCATCCTGAACGTCAAAGGGGACAGTATGGTGAACGCCGGGATTCTTGACGGGGACAAGGTGATCGTGGAGCAGTGCCAGTCCGCTGAGAACGGCGATAAAGTGGTGGCGCTTCTGGACGATTCCGCCACGGTAAAGACCTTCTACCGGGAAGACGGGCATTGCCGTCTGCAGCCGGAGAACGATTACATGGATCCCATCATCGTGGAAGGCGATGTGCAGATTCTGGGAAAAGTGATCGGGGTCATGCGCTTTATGCACTGACCATTCCCGTCCGGGTATACCCGCAGGCAGCGGAGGATTCTGCCTTGCGGGTTTTTATCCTGCCCTGCGGGATCTTCAACATAAAACTGCCGGAGCGCCCAACGGGAAGCGCCCCGGCTTTTTTCATCCTCTCAGAATTCCTTTTTTCTCATAATTCCCATGCTGATCAGCCACGAAACCGCCAGCGCGGCCAGTACCACCACCGCCGCCAGAAGTCCCAGACCCACAGGGGAAAGTCCGTTCAGAAATGCCACCGGGCCGCTGACGTCCAGCTGCATCTTCTGAATCATGTTTCCGGCTGTCATGCCCAGAAATACGCATCCCAGCATGACCACCAGCAGAACGATCCGTCCCCGGTCCGCGCCGAATTTCAGCTGGATGGGGATCATCAGGGCATCAAACAGGAAGCCCACGCCCAGAAACATGACGCAGCTGAGCAGCCATTCTTCCCAGCTGGAGGAGATCCTTCCCGCTGCCATGGCGGCGCCGGTAAATACCACGGAAAGGCCCCATGCGGCCAGGCAGATCACGATGCCGGTCACGTATTTGCTGGTCACATACATACTCCTGGTTATGGGCAGCGTAAACAGAAACGTTCTTCCGTGATTCAGTTCATCATAGGAAATGGTTGCCAGCGCCAGAAACGATCCCAGAATAGTCATATAACTGCTGACAAAGGTGGCGTTATTCGCCCGGAAAAGCAGAAATACCGAAATCGCCAGCAGACACAGCACATAATTTTTCTGCTTGCTCAGCAAATACAGATCCTTTACAAAAAGTCCTTTCATACTTCCGTCCCTCCTGTCATCATGGTTATTACGCCGTCGATGGTTCCCTTTTCCACCACCAGACCCGGATAATTTTCCAGATAAAAATCCCGGTGCGCCGTAAGACATTCATAGCCGAATCCTGCCCGCTTTACCCGCAGCAGATATTCTTTATCCAGACCCCTGTACTGTTCCTCATCTGCCTTGATGAGACCGTAATTTCCCAGCAGTACATCCGTGTCCTCATGAAGAATGATTTTTCCCTCATAGATCATATACAGATCGTCGCACAGTCCTTCCAGGTCTCCGGAAATGTGGGAGCTGATCAGTATGGAACGGTTTGCTTCCTCTTCCATATACTCTCTCAGCAGATCCAGCACCGCATCCCTCGCCACCACATCCAGTCCCGCGGTGGGTTCGTCCAGGATCAGCAGCTGCGCCCCGTAGGAGGTGGCCGCCAGCACCTTCAGCCGCGCCTTCATTCCGGTGGAAAAATCCTTCAGCCGCCTCTCCTCCGGCAGTTTGGATTTCCGGCATGCCGAAAGGAAACGCTCCCGGTCAAACTTTCCGTAAAAATTTTTCAGAATACCCGCCACCTGGGGGATCGTCAGTTCCTCATTGAACCCGCTTTCCCCCAGAACCACGCCGATTCGCTCCCGGTCCGCCAAAGACAGCTTCTCCTTCGGCTTTCCGAAGATCTCCACCCGGCCGCCGTCCTCAAAGATCAGCCCCAGAATTGCCTTGAAGGTCGTGCTTTTTCCGGCGCCGTTCTGTCCGATCAGGCCGGTGACACACCCCTCCTGCACGTTAAGAGATACGTCCAGTGAAAATTGACCATACTGTTTTTCTACATGATCCAATGCCAATATCATCATTCAA
>DVON01000039.1 GCA_018713585.1 Candidatus Pullilachnospira stercoravium
ACTTACTGCTTATGATAAAGATAAGAAAAGGATATGAGGAGGTGACCGGTATGAAAAAAACGAAACTGTTTCTCAATGAAAAGCATACAAAAACCGCAGCAAAATTTCTGAATATTTTCTGCTATCTCGCAATGGCCGTTTTCGTAATGTGTCTGGTACTGGCCTTTATGGGCCGTCAGTCTTTTGCTCTGCACACAAGTACCGGAGATTATGAGCGGGCGACTTACGCAGAGAGTACTCAGGATGTACCTTCTTACGGTACCAGTACAGGGCTTACTGTAGGGTCTACAGATCACATTCGTGTAATGGCAGACGAACATGACCGCATTGGTCTGGCTACCCATATTGCCCTTTCTCTCATGTATGCCGTTACTGTACTGCCGGCAATGCTGGGATTCTGGTTTTTAAGCCGCGTGTTTTCCAACGTGAGCAACGGAGAGTTCTTCATAGAGCAGAACGCCCGTCTGATCCTGTACTACGGGCTGATCCGGATTTTTTCAGCTTTTCTTGTACCGCCTATAAAAATGTTGATCTGCATTTTCAACACCCGGATTTCCCTTTCCGTAAACAATAATTTGCCGGATTACATCTTCCAGGGCATCGCATTCCTCGTGGCCGCATACATCATTCATTACGGGATCAATTTACAGGACGAGGTGGACCATACCATATGATTATCATTCATCTTGACAGGATTCTGGCTGACCGGAAAATGAAACTGAACGATCTGGCCGCGCGGGTGGGGATTTCCAACGTCAACCTTTCTTATTTGAAAACAGGAAAAGTAAAAGCAATCCGTTTCAGTACGCTGGACGCGATCTGCCGCGTTCTGAAATGTCAGCCCGGAGATATTCTTGAATATATTGAGGATGAGGACTGACGCCGTCTCTGAACCAGGAAAAGGGACGCCGCCGCATCGAAAGATCCCTCGATGCGGCGGCATCCCTTTTTCATATGTGGCAGCGGAAATTTCCCCTTCTCTGTTACGCCTTCAGTTCCGCCCGCCGGATTACCAGATAGGAAGCTGTTCCCAGAAGCAAAAATACCGCCATGAAAAACAGAATGGGGAAAAGCAGATTCACCTCTCCTCCACGGGGAAATCCCATGGCCCCCATCAGGAACCGGCGGATCTGTTCTGTCACCCGGCCGGGAAGCAGAAAACGGAACACCACCGGCAGCACCAGCACAATCACCATGGCCAGCACAATACCCAGGGTCAGGGAAGAGACCTTTCCCAACCGGTTAATCACCAGAATTGCCAGATAGAACAGGCAGCAGACCGTCAGATAAACAAGAAACAGCCACAGCCAGTTCAGAACAGGCGAATATTGATAGCCATATAGAGCGCCGAAAACAGAATCATATCCCCCCGGAAGCAACGTGTGCAGCCCCCTTCCCACAATGGTATCCACCAAAGCCAGAATACCGGCAACAAAGCCGAACAGACTCAGGGTCGCCAGGAAAATGTATGTTCTGGTAAATCCGTTCTGTATCAGCATCCGGAAATCCTCCTTAAATCCCAATGCTCCCAGAATCCCCACATAGACCAGGGAATTGACTTCCAGACAGTTAGTACCCACCAGTTCCAAACTGCCTTCCACAAGAAAGATAATGGCGGAAATTACCGCGATCACCGCGAAGACCACCGCGTAAAAAATCCAGATATATTTGAAAGATGTGACACACTCATATTGTACCACCGTACGCAGTTTTTTCATTCTTTCTGCCCCCTTTTCTCAGCACTGCCGCCTGTTTTGCGGTCTGCGTCCTCTGTCAGTTTCACAAAAAGCTTCTGCAGATTCATGCCGGTGATCTGAAGATTTCTGCCGGGAACGGTTCGGGGCCGTTCCCCCATCACATAAGCCAGCTTCATACCACCCAGCGTATCCTCTCCGATCACTTTTCTGTCCCGGCAGAATTCCTCCACATCCTCCGAAATGCCAGATACACAATATCCGGTCTCAAGCAGATGTTCCACCGAATCCTCCAGAAGAATCCTTCCGTGATCAATCAGTACCACTTCCTCAATCAGATTGGCCACTTCTTCAATCAGATGGGTGGCAATCACAATGGTTCGCGGATGCTCCTCATAATTATTCAGCAGCAGCTCATAAAACAATTCCCGATGATTGGCATCCAATCCCAGCACCGGCTCATCAAAAACCACATAGGGCACATCCAGCGCCAATGCCACTGTCAGCTTGAAAATAGACTGATATCCCTTGGACAGCGCCCGGAATTTTTTCCCGGTATCCAATCCGAATCTTTCCGCAATATTCAGCGCCCGTTCCAGATCAAAACTGTCATAAAAACGGTCTGTCCAGCGGAATAATTCCCTGACCCGCAGGCTGGTATCATACAGATCCGCCTCGCTCATGCAGAAAATTTTTTCCTGAACTGCCATATTTTCCGTTGCCGGAAGGCCGTCGATGAAAATTTCCCCTTCATCAGCGAAAATCCGGTTTGCCAGTATATTGATCAGCGTGGACTTTCCTGCCCCGTTTCTTCCCAGAAATCCATAGATTTTTCCATGTTCCAATGTAAAGGAAACGTGATCCAGCGCCGTTACCTTCTGATACCGTTTCGTCACATTATGAATGTTCACCGCGTTCATGTTCATACCCCCTTTCAATCAGTTCCATAACTTCCTCTTTGGACATCTGAAGCTTCGATGCCTCCTCCACCAGTGCCGCGATATACTGATCGTAAAACTGATCCTGCCTTTTCTTTCTGATTTTTCCCACTGCGCCCTCCTTCACATACATACCCAGCCCCCGCTTCTTGTAAATG
>DVON01000040.1 GCA_018713585.1 Candidatus Pullilachnospira stercoravium
ATCCGATCCATCTATTCAATCCATTATTTTGAATATATGAAGGATTTCGTATACAAAGGCGAATCCCATGATTTCTGGGAGCTGCTTTGCGTAGACAGCGGCAACATCATTGTGACTGCCGGCGACAGGGAGCTTACCATGGTTCCCAATCAGATGATTTTCCATAAGCCCAACGAATTTCACGCGCTGCGGGCAGACGGGGTCACTTCTCCTAATTTAATTGTAATTTCCTTCGCATGCAGCTCTGACTGTATGAAATTTTTCGAGAACCGCCTGGTGTGCATCAACCAGACAGAACGGTTTTATCTTGGACAGCTGATCTCAGAAGCCAAGCGGTCATTTCGCACGCCTCTGAACAACCCCTACAAATGCTATCTGGAGAGGCTGCCAAATGCCGAATTCGGCAGTGAACAGATCGTTGCCCTTTCCCTGGAGATGCTTCTGATCAGTCTTCTGCGCCGGTACCGCACTGCTCAGTTTCCCCCTGTAAGCCAGCAGCATTTCCCACATCCGATGCTTCACCGGGACAGTGATGAACTGCTGGGTCAGATTGTCCAGTATCTGCGGCGCCATATTTACGAGCATATGACGGTGGCTCAGATCTGCAAGGAGAACTCCGTAGGCCGTTCCCAACTGCAGAAGCTCTTTCACGAAAAGCTCTCCTGCGGAGTCATTGATTACTTCTGCCGGATGAAAATCGAGTACGCCCAGCGGCTGATCCGTGAAGGACGCTACAATTATACACAGATTGCCGATATTCTGGGCTATTCTTCTTATCAGTATTTTTCTCTGCAGTTTAAAAAATTCACCCGGATGTCACCCTCCGAATACAGTTCTTCTGTAAAAAGTTTTTCCGAAGCCGAACCTCCGGTATCTCATTCGGAAGTTTCCGAACGCTCCAAACAATGATAGCACGCTGCGCGGACTTCCCATTGTCATGAAAAATATCCATACAGCACAAAACTCCGGCGGAAGCCTGCTCAGCTGTCCGCCGGAGTTTTGCAATTCTAACGTTTTCCGTATTTCCTGATCGCCTGATGAATCCGTTTTCTCATTCCTGTGATATAAGCGCAGCTTCTTGGATAGGATTTGAATTCTATTTTTTCTTCTCCCTCCGGCTCCAGGCAGGCCATTACCACATCTCTTCCGGCCAGGCTCTCCAGATACTTCATGGCGCACAGGTCACTCATAGCTTCATCCATCAGCATAATCCGCATGGATTCTTCCGGAACGCCATCCGCCCCCGGATATACCAGGAAAGGATCTCCTGAAGGAAAAGCGCCTGCCGCATCCGTGCAGCGGTAGGGATCTATAGTGAAAATAGAATGTTCCGCATTGTAGAAGTTATATCCCCAGTGCAGGAATCCATCCAGCCGGAACTTATACATCTGGGCCCCCAGAATTCTGGTACGGTAGCCCGGCTGCACAATGAACCGGTTGGTTACATCCAGATACTGGCCGGTGCAGTAATAACCCCACAGTTTTTCCGGACGTTTCTCGATAAAAGGCTGAATGTGATCCACCGCGCATACCGGCTGGGACACAACTCCCTTCTCAAAGAAGCTGTAGTCGGAAAGCGCGTCAATCATCTGGTAGCCCTCCAGATCCTTCTCCACCATTTCTTTTGCCGCCTTGTAGGATTCAAACTGGCTGGCTTCCGGCTCATCCGACACATGGAAATACGTCTTTTCGGCGATTCCCAGTTTTTTGAGCTCTCCGGTCAGCGACACCAGGAACTGATGCATGAAATCCCGGTACTCGGGACCTGTGGCATCTGTATCCCATCCAAACAGCTGCACCAGCTGTCCGTCTTTTTCTCCCATAATCTTGGGGGCCATGGTGGCGCCCCACTGACTGAACAGATGAGAGATCTCAAAATACTCGATTCCGCAGCGGCAGCACATCTCCACCCAGCGTTCAAATTTATCATAGCCAAACTGATATCCGTCAGCGGTCACTTTCACATCTACCAGCTGCACCGTCAGACGTTCTCCGCCCACCGCCGTATCCAGCGGCGGAGTAAATACCGGCGTCAGCAGCATATTGCATTTACGTTTTACAGCCAGCCGGACAAAATTTTCCACTATTCTCCAGTATTCTTCGCTGAATACTTCCACATGGTAATAATTCGCCAGACAGTCCGTATGAAACCATTCGGTGTGGGGAACCGGCATGGAGGGAAGCGTGGCATCCAGCACCTCCAGCGCTACCATGGCGGTACCCAGCACCTCACCCTCTCTTACCATATCAATCTGAACGGGATACGTTCCGGCTTCCAGATCTTCGGCACATTCCAGATCCACCCAAAGGCTGTTCCAGTGTCCCGGCACCAGATCCACACCCCAGGATGGGATATCTGTCAGCAGATCCGGATAAAGCCCCGGCTGATCTGTCAGATAATCCTCATCAAATTTACGGTGAGTGGGATACTCACAGGGCACCAGCTTCACGCTGCGCACCCGCACATGTTCACTGACGGGGGAAATCACGTTCGCCGTTGCTCTGGATTTTCGGAAACCGTCCCAGAAAAACGCGATCTGGAAGGAAACGGTCTCACCTTTCAGCCCTGTCAGCACGTCCTCCATCCCCTCCCCTGTAGGTTCGGTAAATGGAAATACTTTCTCCATGGATGTAACTTTTTTCAGTTTTAAAATATCCATAAAACCTCCCTTGCCGCACCCCTGCGGCTTTCTCTTTGTAGTTTTATAACCGCTCCCGGATATTCCTGTCCGCCGGCCGTTACGCGGCGGCCCCGGAAGCCATTATGGTATTTTTAAGGGCTGCCGCATAATCCGGGGTTCCGAATTATGCAGCGGCCCTTATGCCCTTTGATTTTATCCCTTGATACCGCTGAGCGCAATACCTTCCACAAACTGTTTCTGTAAAAATACATACAGGATGAAAGGAAATACAAACGAAACGGTAGCTCCCGACAGTACCAGGCCATAGTTTGTGGCATACTGTGTTTTCAGCAGCGACAGCGATACGGTCAGGGTATACATGCTGGAATCCGTTGTGGATACCAACGGCCACAAAAAGTCATTCCAGGATGTCACAAAAGTAAACACCACCAGGGAAATCAGCGCCGGCTTGATCAGAGGAATCACGATCTGGATGAATATCCTGTACTCCGGACAACCGTCCACCTTGGCCGCCTCCAGCAGTTCATCCGGCACCGAATCCATAAAGGACCGGAGCAGGAACACGCCGAAAGCATTCAGGATCAGAACAACCAGCGAGAAATAGGTGTTCAGCAGATTCATCTTATTCATCATGATGAATACCGGAATCATGGTTACCTGTCCGGGGATCATCAGCGTCATCAGATAAATACGGTAAATGGCATTTCTTCCCGGAAAGCGTTTCTTGGCAAAGCCGTACGCCGCCATGGACGAAACAATACAGTTGAACAGGCAGGAACAAACCACAACGATCACACTGTTCATCAAAGCTCTCAGAAAGCCGTCTCTGCCCAGCACATATTCAAAATTGGAAAAATCCGTAAAATTTACATCCTCCAGATGAAGCATCAGCGTCGTAGACTGGGTAAAGGACATAAATACCATGTAAATAAACGGAGCCACACAGATTACCGCGAAAAGAATCAGTATCAGCAGACCGATCACGGACAGCGGCGTCCATTTTCTCTGTTTTTTCATCTTTTCCATAACTATCTGGCCTCCTTCTTCTCCTGGAAAAACAGGTTCTCCAGCAAGTTAATGACAATAATGATAACCAGAAGGAACATGGCCGTCGCGCATGCATAACCCATACGGTACTGCTTGAACGCGGAATTGTAAATACTCATAACCAGAGTTACACTGGAGTGTCCCGGGCCTCCGCCGGTCATCTGATAAGACAGGTCGAACACCTGGAAGGACCAGATGATTCCCAGTGTCACCACCAGGTAGGTGATCGGCTTCAGCATGGGATGCGTAATCTTCGTAAACTGCTGGATGGTGGTCGCACCGTCCACCCGGGCCGCCTCATAAAGATCCTTGGGGATTCCCATAATACCCGCGTAGTAGATTACCAGGAAATATCCAACATTCTTCCACACCGCAACGATACAGATACTTACCAGGGAAGTGGATGTGCTTCCCAGCCAGTTCACCGGATCAATGCCGAAAATACCCAGAATGTTATTCAGGATACCGCCGTCGGTACTCAGAATAATTCTCCAGATCGTACCTGCCGTAACAGCAGAGGCAATTACCGGAATAAACATCACGCTGCGCAGGAATTCACCGCCTTTTTTTCCGTTAAGCTTCTGCGCGATAAAACCGGCAAAAGCCAGGGAAATGATCGTCTGAAACGGCACGGTCATCAGCACATAAAGCAGTGTGTTCTTGACCGCGGCGGTCACATAGTCATCTTTAAACATCTGCACGTAATTGTCAAGTCCCGCAAACTCCGGCGGATTCATAATATTATAATCCGTAAAGCTGAAGTAGGCGGACATGAAAATGGGAACAATGCAGAAGACCAGGATGAGCCCAAAGCTGGGAAGTATATAAATAATTCCCTGCAGCGCCTCTTTGTTTTTTCTTGACATACCCTTTTCCTCTTTTCCTATTAGTGGTTTCTGAAGAAAGCGGGAGAATCCTCACGAATTCTCCCGCTTCGCATTCTCATGTTCCGATTATTTCAGGTTTTCGTTGTAATATTCGGTTGTTGTGGTGAGAACCTCCTGCGGAGTCATCTCGCCCAGCATCATGGACTGCAGATTCTTGTAGAAGGTATCATACAAAGAGCTTGCCCCTTTAAATACCGGAAGGCTCTGGAATGCAGCAGTATACTGCTCATCTGTAAACAGATCCGTATATCTCTCATCTCCGGCGTACTCTTCATCGGTAGTGATCGGCGGCTGATCAGACAGCTTCTCATGGAACTGAGACATCACATCAGCGCTGGTCACATATTTCATCAGTTCTACTGCCAGATCCTTGTTCTCACAGGAGTTGAACAGTACCAGTGAATCCGCCGCAACAAATGTCTTGGTATCTGCCGGTCCGGAAAGGATGGAGAAATCCCAGTTAATATCCGTGGCCTGCACCGCGTTACTGGACGCGCAGAAAATCATAGCGGCTTCTCCATTCTTAAAGGGTTCCAGCACATCATCGTTGGATGTGGCAGATGACGGTACATAACCATTCTGCATCAGACTGTAAATAAACTCTGTGGCTTCCAGACCCGCCTCGGAATCGATGGTCAGGTTTCCTTCCTCATCCACAATTTCTCCGCCGGCGCCCCAGAAGTACGGCCAGTAAATCTCATTCAGAGATCCATAGTGCGGATTGCCCCAATCCTGCATCAGAGGCGCCACATCCGGATTGCTGTCCAGAACCGCCTGGCAGGCGGCAGTCAGTTCATCCCAGGTAGTGGGTACTTCCGTGATACCTGCCTCATTGAGGATATCCATATTGGCAATCAGCAGACGGGGATTTCCGACAACCACCGGCAGCGCATACTGTCCGTCCTGGATATTGCCCAGATCCCAGTACAGGTAATTTGCTTTTTCTTCATCAGTAAAATACTCATCGATATCCACGATTGCTCCCATATCGATGTAGTCATAGAACATCTCCATATACAGATAACCCACATCCGGGCCATCATTGGAGTTCACACCGGTCAGATATTTTTCCTCATAGCTGTCCCAGGGAACGATTTCCACGTTCACTGTACAGTTATGCTCCTCCTCAAAGGGGGCCAGCGTCTCCTCCCAGAACTCCTCGTCTGTCATCTCTCCGTCAGACGCCGCATAAGTGGGAAACCAGAAATTCAGTTCGGTGGATGCGCTGGAAGATCCTCCGTCAGAAGAACCACCGCTTCCGCTTCCTCCGCCGCAGCCGCTCAGCATACCTACCGCCATAGCTCCGGACAGCAGGCAGGCCATCACTCTTTTTTTCTTCATTTCATTTCTCCTCCTTTTCGTGATATTTAACAATAAATACCATTTTTTCTCCTGTTTGATACAAAAATTATACATTTTTTCTTTCACCAGAGCTACATAGAATCATCCAATGAACCCATAGAATTGTCCGATTAACCATGGAATAGCACAATTTTGTATCGATTTCGCAAGCATGTTCCGGTGTTTTTTCCATATTTTCATATGTTCACAACCAGCAAATACTTTCGGTTTTTCAGGAGCATACGGATAAGAAAAGGGGCCGCAGTAGCCAGACTGCAGACCCCTTTGTCTTACCGTAACAAATCATACGCAGAAATGTTTTCTGTCTGATGATTGTATCTATTATAGCGCGATTCTGTCCCTGTCTCCAGACAGGATTGTCCGCAATATTTATACCATCATCCGCAATATTCCTGTTATTCTTCCTTCCCGTTTTGCCGGATCAGGCACACCGCATGGGAGGAAATTCCCTCCTGGGTACCGGTGAATCCCAGACCTTCCTCAGTAGTCGCCTTGACACTGACATCCTCCACAGACATATCCAGCGCCGCAGCCACATGTTTCCGCATCTCATCAATATAAGGGCGGAGTTTGGGCTTCTGCGCAATGATCGTAGCATCGATGTTTCCCGGTTCATATCCTTTCTCTCTCAGCAGTTCTCCCACCTTTTCCAACAGAATAATGCTGGAAATCCCCTTATAACGGGGATCTGTATCCGGAAAATGGAGGCCGATATCCCCCAGAGCCGCGGCTCCCAGCAGCGCGTCCATGATCGCGTGAACCAGCACATCCGCATCCGAATGGCCCAGCAGCCCTTTTTCCCAGGGAACCGTCACACCGCCCAGAATCAGCGGCCTTCCCTCTGTCAGTTTGTGTACGTCATATCCCATTCCTATTCTCATTTTTCCAATCCTTTCTTTATAATTTTCTCATATTCCGGAAAGCTTTCTGATACGGATCCGCATAGACCCCCGCCGGAATAAACTTTTCCATTAGCCTGCAAAAATATCATAGCGTACTTTCCGCCGCCCGGCAAGCCCCGGCATTTTTTCCGACAAATAATTCCATTCTTCACATTTTCCGAAATTTTTTTTGCCTTCATTCCCGGATGTGACAATTCGTTGCTTTTCTTTTGGGACAGATTGTAGTATATTGGTATCAGAAAGCAATTACATATATGTGTATGGATCCGCTTTCCCCGGATGTATATCCAGCGTTTCTCGCTACAGCCTTCTGATGCGTTCTCCGCAGAAAGAGGATCCGCTTTTCTCAAAAAGGTGTCAAAAAAATACATTTTTCCCTTGACATTTATCGAGCTGTTTACTATAATAGACGAGCAGGTTGCGGTTAACGCATCTGTCATGTGGAATCTTAGCTCAGCTGGGAGAGCATCTGCCTTACAAGCAGAGGGTCATAGGTTCGAGCCCTATAGGTTCCACTCGAATTATGGCGAGATAGCTCAGCTGGCTAGAGCATACGGTTCATACCCGTAGTGTCGAGGGTTCAAGTCCCCCTCTCGCTATGCAGCCCTGGTGAATTGGTGCCGGGGCTATTTTTTTGTCTTTCGGTTTTTTTCAAATTATTCAAATTTCTCTTGACATTTTGAAGTTATCCCGATATAATAGACAAGCAAGCTGTTGAGGCAGCGAAAAATATGATATGGCGAGATAGCTCAGCTGGCTAGAGCATACGGTTCATACCCGTAGTGTCGAGGGTTCAAGTCCCCCTCTCGCTACTGAAAGCCTCCGGATTTTACCGGAGGCTTTTTGTTGTTCTGAGCAATTCCCGTACACCATTACTTACATACCTTCCTCAATTTCTCTGTTGACCCGTTCCCGCAGCCGGATCAGAAATTGGGCATTTCTGGGATACTCCCAAAATGTAATCTTCATTCCGGCCATCTCTTCCACCATCTGATGGACATATGCCTTCCCTTTTATTTGTTCCAGCATCCGCAGCGCTCTGCAGTCATTGAGCGCCTCTTCCAGCACCATCAGCCGCAACGACTCCACCGGTTTTCCATCCTCCCCGGGATATACCAGAAAGGAATCTCCGGAAGGAAACGCGTCATCAGCATCCGTCACCAGATAGGGATTCAGTTTCCGGATGGAATACTGGCTATTGTAAAAATTATATCCCCAGTGAAGAAATCCTTCCATATCAAACAGATACAACTGCACTCCCAAAATCCGATTACGGCAGGAAGGCTGCGCGAAAAACCGGTTGCTGACCTCCGTATACTGGCCGCTGCAGAAATACACCCACCGGTGCGGATATCCCGCGTCCAGGAATTCATGGACTTGCTGATTGGTGGGAACAGGCATTTCCACAATTCCTTCCTTATAATATTCCAACGTACTCAGCGCATCCAGCACGGGAAAATCCTTCAGATCTTCTCTGACCATTTCCCGGGCCGTCCGGTATGTATCAATATTTCCCCCATTAGGCTCGTCGGAGATATGAAAATATGTCTGGCCTGCAATTCCCAGCCGCCGCAGTTCACCGGTAAGCCCGGGAAGAAAAGCTTTCAGGAATTTTCGGTACTCTGCGCTGTCCGCCCTGGTCTCCCATCCTAATATTCTCCGGTATATCCCGTCCACATCAGCCATCACTTTTGGCGCATATTTTGCACCCCACTGGCTGAACAGATGCCCCATCTCAAAATAGGAAAACCCGCAGTCTTCCGCCAGCCGCACCCATTTTTCCAGCATGGAGAAATCAAAGGCGTACGCTCCATCCCGTACTTTCACTCCGACCAGCTGTACAGTGGTTCGTTCCTTTCCGATCAGTGTATCCAGGGGCAACGTAAACAAAGGAGTCAGAATCATGTTCACCCCTCTTTTTACCGCTGTACGCATAAAATTCTCCACGATTTCCCAGTACCTGTCCCCAAACACCGGTACCTGATAGAAATCCGCCAGACAATCGCTGTAAAACCATTCTGTATGAATCAGCTTCTGGGGCGGCAGGCAGCAGTCCACCACATGAAGCTTCACCCGAATGTTCCGAAGTAGCTGGCCTTCCAGACTTTTCAGCGACAGGCTTATCTGGAAGTCCCCTCCCTGGTTTCCTTCCGGCACACGAAGATCTACCCACAGGCTTCTCCAGTAAAAAGGGATCAGCTGAATGGTATCCCCCAGCTCCTCCAGCGGATCAGGAAACAGTCCCGGCTGAGTAGTAAGATAATCTGAATCCACCTCCTGAAATTCTACCTGCGATGCCTCATACCTCCACCACACTCAATACTTTTTCCACGCTGCCGCACACCCCTTTCAAAGAATTTTTATTCCAGCAGCCGGTAAATGGACTCATGAAACATGGAAAGTCCATCAAACACCAGCCGGTTGCTGTCCACCTCTTTCTCTCCGCAGTCGATGACATCCGTATGCCTCTGCACCTTTCCGCAGAGCTTTTCCAGAAGCCTTTTTACCGTAACGGGGATCTCGCTCTGCTCCGCGTTTTCTTCCAGCTTCTCCGAAATTGTATCCATGTATGCGTGAATCAGGATTTCCACCGCCAGAGAATCCCGGTCTATTTTCAGCGGATACCCCAGCAGCATCTGATACTGCTTCAAAATCCATTCCGCCAGACGCTCCGCGTCCCGCCTGCTCTTCTGCTCCAGATAACCGGTCAGAGCGTCATCGGTGACTACCCGCACCCATTGCGGCTCAAATTTTACAGTAATTCCCTGATATTTCTTCTCTTCCATGTACCTTAATCCTTTCTTTCCTCTGTCTTTTCACTTTCTTCCTTCAGTTTATCACCATCGGTACCAGAATACAATTTGGGACTTGCATTTTTCTTCCGTCCGTATTATCCTTTTTCTACGGACAGCAGTTCGCGCAGAGACTGCCGCCTTATTCATGGCAATGGAAAATCCGCACGGTGCACTTTCCGGCGCGCTT
>DVON01000041.1 GCA_018713585.1 Candidatus Pullilachnospira stercoravium
ACTAAGTATGTAATAAAGTAAAATAGTGGGGAGAGAGGCAGCCCGCCGCTGCCTCTCTTTCCCGCTGCTGTCATTTCTAATCCAGCAGCCGCCCCTCCCTATAAGACCATTCCAGATAACTGGGATTCTCGAAATAAACGCCTGTTCTGAAATCGGAAATCTCATCACTGATGAACGAGGTAAATATCTTCATCAGTTCCTCCACCTCTTCACCCGGTTTTGCACAGTCCTGAATCATAATGGCATACAGTTTCCCGATATCCATGTAACCGGGAATGGAATATTTACAGCCTGTAATGGTATCAAAATCTCCGCCGGGGATATGGTACGTCTCTATCAGTTCATCGCTTACCTGTTCAAAAGAAAGGCAATGATTTACGGAGGCGTCCTTCAGTTGCTTTCTGATACCATCTTTTCCCAGCGCCTGTACAATCGCAGAACGCCTGTTTTTTGTTTTCCGTGCGGTATACTCAATCAGAGAGCATACATAGAAAAGATCATTTTTCTCCTGCTCTGTCATAAATTACCTCACTTCCCGTAAATATCAGGCAGTCCGTCACTGCCTCGCATCCTCCATCCTCTTCCACAGCTCCTCCCCGTCAAACAACGGCAGATTCCGGAAATGATACCCCGGTATTCTCTCGTCAAATCCGCAGACGCCCCGGTACTCGCAGTAATCGCAGGCGGTCCGTTTCTTCATCTGGTACGGATTAATCTCCACATTTCCGTCCAGGATTTGCCGTCCGATGGAGCGGATCTTTCGGTTGACATAATCCGAAAGAATCCGGAACTGCTCCCCGGTGGCTGCCGAGGAGGTGCGGGACAGGCTTCCATCCTTATTGACAGAGGCCGGAATCACCGCGGATTTTTTCACTTTCCCTTCCGCCAGATCATGGTCCAGGGTGGCGATCACCGCCCCGTCCGCCCGCACCAGGCCGTTGGGGCGCAGCAGGGCCAGCAGCTTCTCCTGGATTTTTTCCTGGGTATCCGCTAGGCTTCCCTCCGTCAGCGGATCTTTCACCTGATAATAGAAAATCCCCGCCGGTTCCACCGTTTTCTCCGGGTGCTGCCGCTGTTCAATCTCCACCGCGGCATTCATATAAACCACCAGTTGCAGCTGCAGGCCGTAATACAGGGCGATCAGATCCAGGGAGGTGTTTCCCGATTTGTAGTCGATGACCTTCACATAGATCCGGTCCTCCTGTTCGCACCGGTCCATCCGGTCGATTCTCCCCTTCAGGCGGATTTTTTCATCCTCCGACAGGGTGAAATTCACCGCTTCCAGATCATTTTCCATGGAAAATACCACCTCAAAACGGCTGGGCTCATAGTCCCCCGCCGCCAGCTGCTGCTGCAGGGCCCAGACGGTTCTCCTGAGAATCCGCTTCATCCGCTGAATCATGTACTCATTTCTGGCGCTGCTGTGAAGGATGGTATTGCCGTAATCCGCCGCCACTTCCTCCACACTCTCATCGATGAGGCTTTCCCTCTGTTCCTCCGTCAGGGTTTTCCAGGAAAGCCTGTGTTTTTTCAGGTTCATGGAAAACTGTTCCAATGCCTGATGAATCACATTTCCCATATCCGCCGGGCGGAACTCGTACTGCTCCCTGGGCGCAATCTGCAGGCCATACTGCAGGAAATGAGCGAAGGCGCAGGCGGCAAACCGCTCCAGCTGCGTGGCGCTGTTTTCCAGAACATTTCCGTAAATGGCCCGGGCCACGCTGCGGGAAATCTTATCCTCCGGTTTCCACAAAAAAGCGGCGTCCACCCATTTTCTGCACAGTTCCTGCCACTGGGGGGATTCCATAAACCAGGAAAACAGCTCCCGCCACTGGGGGCTGTCCTCCCCCTGAGCTGCCCGGCGAAGGCCCTCGATGAGAAATCCCAGCGACTGCCCGGGCTGCTGGGCCGCCTCCAGAAGTTCCTCCGGCCGTTCCGCGTCCGTCACCGTCAGGGCGGGATACATCCGGTGAATCATGGGAATCAGGTAAGCCGGCCCCAGCGCCTCCCCCTGGCCGCCGGAAAGGGCAAAGGACAGGTAAAGACGGCGGGAGGGACGGGTCAGGGCCAGATACAGATAGAACTTCTGAATGTACATGGATTCCCGGGCGGTGGGAGAAAGCTCCACCTGCTGCCCTTCCAGAAATTCCCGGTCTGCCTCGGAAAGCAGGCCGCTTCCCCCTGACCGCCGGGGAATCACGCTGTCGTTGGCGCCCACGAAAAACAGTACCTTGATGTCTTTCAGACGGGTCCGCTCGATATCTCCCACCACCACCTGATCCAGAGACGGGGGCAGAATCCCCACCCGCGCCTCCTGGAAACCGGCCTCCAGGATCTGCTGGTAATCCTTCAGGGAAATCTCCTCGTCCCCCAGGATCTGCACCACCTTGTCAAACAGCTCCATCACCAGCCGGTAAATCTGCGCGTACTCCTGGGCCAGCGCCTGCCGTCCCTCCCGGGTCAGCTCCTCCTGCTGTTGCTGGAGCTTTTCCTGCATGTTTCTTTCGATGATAAATTCCGCCAGCAGGCGGGTACGGTCTCTGACGGTGAGATGCTTCTCCTTCATTCCCTCCGCCAACGGACGGATTTCCGCAAGAAATTTCTCCCGGATCCGGTTGATTTCCTCCGCCTGCCCCTCTTCCAGTCCCCGGTAGCGGCGCACCCAGTGCTGATCCCACTGAGAAAAGCCCCGGATTCCCAACGCCACACAGTAATTCTCCAGCTGATCGATTTCCCGGATCGTCAGATCCGTCAGGCCGCAGCGCAGGCAGCGAAATACACTTTCATAACTGAAATTCTCCGTCAGAAGGTTCAGAAGAGACCGCAGATACTCCACAAAAGGATTCATCAGAATCGTATGCTTTTCATCCAGAAAATACGGGATGCCGCAGCTTTCCATCACCTCCCGGGCATAGGGCCCGTAGTCGGCAAGGCTGCCGCAGATCACCGCGAAATCCCGGAACTGATATCCTTCCATCCGGACCAGTTTCAGAATCGTCCGGGCCATATACTCCAGCTCCCGGCGGGGATTTCTGGCAGAAAAAATCCGGATGGCGTCCTGGTCTTTGGCATATTCCCGTTTTCCGTAACGAAACAGATCTTTTTCCAGAAAATCCAAAGCTTCCGCCTGGCCAAACCGGCTCTTTTCCCCCGGCTCCACCCGGATTTCCTCCAGGATTTCCACCCGCTCTTCCCTGGCCATTTTTTCCAGTGACGCCATCAGCTGGCCGCTCATCCGGAACAGATTCTGGGGACTGTGCAGTTTTTTCCTGTCCATCCGGGGATTCAGGGTCACCGCCACCGTCACCTGGCTTGCCAGCGCCAGAAGTTTCCGCAGCAGCTTGCACTGCACCGGGGTAAATCCGGTAAATCCGTCCAGCACCACTTCGCTGCCTCTGAGCATCCGGGATTTGTCCACCCGTTCGCAGACCACATCCAGGATTTCCTCCGTGGTCATGTATCGCTCCCTCAGATATTCCCGGAAAGCCCGGTAAATCACCTGGACGTCCTTCAGCTTGTGAAACAGCACCGGTTGCCTGGCGGAAACCTCCAACAGCTGATCCACCCCGGCAGGGCTGATATCGTACTGCATCAGCTCGGAGACCAGGGATTTCATCTGGCTGACCGTTCCCGGCTTCTCCAGACTGTCTCCCAGCACCTTCAGATTTTTCCGTTGCTCCTGCACCACCCGCTGCAGCACCAGCGTTTTTCCGGTATCCTCCAGCACCGGCCGGGCGTCTCCGCCCACCTCCTCGAAAATCCGGTAGGCAAGGCGCTGAAAGCTGAGCACGTCGATATTCAGGAGGCCACCCCGGCCGCTCATGGACACCAGCTCCTTCTGGGTCTGCATGCCGAACTGCTCCGGCACGATCACCAGATACCTTCTGTCCGGATGCCGCCCAGCCTCATCCAACACTCTCTGATACAGAAAATGTGATTTTCCCGCTCCTGAATTTCCCACCACAAACTGCAGCGCCATGTGTTCTTCCCGCCTTCCTGTTTTTCGGTTTACGCTCCGCCTTTCGGCTTTTCCTTCATAAATGTATGTGTGCAGACTGTGCTCCCACAGCCTGCTGCCCGCCATTTGTCTATTTCCGGTAAGCGTTCAGCCTTCGACGATCCCGCGGATGTGTGCCAGCGGCACATGTTTCGCGCCGGCCGGAATTGAAACCGGAGGGCTGAACGCTTACTGTTTCCGTATCTGCTCTGCTCCTCATTCGCAGGGGAATTTCATCCCCCAGTCCTTCCGGATGCCGTCCATCAGGCGCATCACCCGCAGGATCTCGCTGTGGGGCATTTCCGGGCATTCGGTCCGGCCCTCCCGAATGGCTTTCACGCAGGAAAGCAGTTCATACTCGTAGCCGTTGATCTGCTCCGGCACCGGATAGGTGGCCGTAAGCTTTCTGTCCAGGTCATATACCCGGATTTCCTCGCAGTTGTTGATATTCTGGATTTCCATATAGCCCTTGTCACCGTTGATCACCCCCTGCCGGTCCGGCTGGGCCAGCATATTGCTGTGAAGCACCGCCATCCGTCCGTCGTCAAAGGTCAGCGTAATGCTGTTCATCCAGTCAATGCCCTTGGGGGACATTACCGCCGTGGAGGTCACCTTCTCCACCTGTCCGTGAAATACCATCAGGGCAAAGTTGATGGGATAAACTCCCAGATCCAGCAGCGCGCCGCCCGCCAGAGACGGCTCCTGCAGCCGCTCTACATGGGGCAGCACATAACCCAGATTGGCGGTAAGTGAAGTCACCTTGCCGATCACGCCGCTCTCCACCAGGTCGTCGATCATCTTCCGGCTGGGCATATATCTGGTCCAGATGGCTTCCGCCAGAAGCAGCCCTTTCTCCTCGGACATTCGGATCAGTTCCTCCGCCTGCACTGCGTTGACGGTAAATGCTTTTTCCACCAGCACATGTTTTCCATGTTCCAGGCACATTTTCGCATACTGATAGTGGTGGGAGTGGGGCGTGGCCACATACACCAGCTCCACCTGAGGATCGGAAAGCATTTCCTCATAGGAACCGTAAGCCTTCTCGAACCCCCACTCTTCCGCGAAAGCCTTTGCCTTCTCATACGTTCTGGAACCCACCGCGTAAAGGTCCACCTCCGGCAGCCCCTTCGCCGCCGTCGCCATGCTCCGGGCAATTCCGCCCGGGCCTAAAATCGCCAATTTCATCTGTAAAAACCTCTCTGTACTGTTCTGTTTTGCCGTTTTTCGTAACACTTCTTTCGCTATACGGCAAATACTTTTTCAGCCAGTTCTCCTGACTGATTCTGCCACAACAAGTTTCTTTATACAGTCTATCACAAGTATGGGGAAATAGCCAACTGGTTCTGTCATCTTGTTTCTTACCTCTTGTTTCTTCTCAGGTGACAGTGAAGCTGGAGGCTGAGCCGTTGCCTTCTCAGACAGCAGTCCGGTCTTACGATTTTTCGATGACTGCAGCCACAGGATATGGGAACGCAGGTATTCTGCCCGTATCGGGCATGGAGAGAAGCTGGGATGAGATTTGATGGATTTATATGGCCTGGTATGACTTGGTATTTCTTTCAGATTTGAACTCCCGCGGGATAAAACCAGAGATATATGGAAGAGTTGGGTTGTTTTGTATGCAGTAAACCTTATGGGCCTTTAAGAAAAGAGGTTTCTCTTTTCTGAATACAGTAAACTTTTGAGAGGCTACTGTAGGATCTTCAAATTCTCCATTCTTACAGTAGGGTTCCGCACGTTTCTACTGCAGATTTTCAGATTTCTCATTTTCTGCAGTAGGATTCCTCCATTCTCTACTGTAGGATTTACAATTTCTTCATTCCTGCAGTAGCGTTCCTCCAGTTTCTACTGTA
>DVON01000042.1 GCA_018713585.1 Candidatus Pullilachnospira stercoravium
AGGAAAATACCTATCAGATAGAAAAATGTACGGAAGAGGATTTTACGGAGGAAGAGATCGAGAGTACCGGAGGTTTCTGGGAGGACAATACGGAGGGAGATCCGGATGTGCTTGGTAAGCTGGTGTCTGTGGACAGCAGGGGAAACCGGACGGTTCTTGACCGCCTGCTGTATTATCCGGATGCTTTGGAAAATCTGATATCCACAGAGAACCGCTTTGTCTATATCGGTTATCCACAATTGGAGGCCATGAATTTCAAAGGACGTGTATATGTCAGCATTTCAAAGGACGGTTCAGACAGGACGGTGACAGAGGCAAAGGATACGCCGAATATACTTAATCTTCAATATAATGAAGGTTATCTGTATTATGGAGATAATTTTGACAACGTATATCGGATGGATGAGGATTTTGGCAACCGTTACCAGGTGGCAACCATTTCCGGGGCTTTTATCGGTATTGTGGGGACGGATATTTACTATTGGAGTACCGATACGCAGCAGCCGGGAATCTACCGGCAGAATCTGGCGGGGACAGAGCAAAATGTATTTGTCCAGCCCACAGGCTTCGCGGATCCCGGTGGTGGAACCGCGGCTGTGGAAAGCCGGAGTAGCGGCGACGGCAGCGTGATTTTCCAGGGCAGTCTGCAAAGCGCTTCCGGAGAGTGGTCCCAGTCCGAAGAGTTTACGCTGGAAATCCCTTTGGAATAAAAAACTTCGAAATGGTGATTGACAAATAGGGAACGGAGCATTATACTTTGAATGTCAAAGTATTTTAAATAAGAATATATTTCCAAGGAGAACGATGATGTTAGAAGAAATGAAGGAAATTATTGCTGAGCAGCTGAACTGTGATGCGGACAGCATTACAGAATCCACTTCCTTTAAGGATGACCTGGGAGCCGATTCCCTGGATCTGTTCGAGCTGGTGATGGCTCTGGAAGAAAAATATGAGATCGAGATTCCTTCCGAGGAGCTGACAGAGCTGACTACTGTAGGAAGCGTTATGGAATATCTGAAAGGCAAAGGTGTGGAGGACTAATCCACACCTTTTCGATGCCGTAGTATGCAGGAAATCTGCCGGAGGCGGCGGTGAGAACGAGGAGGAGCTTATGAAGACAAGAGTGACGGAGTTGCTGGGAATCGAATACCCCATTATTCAGGGCGGTATGGCATGGGTTGCTGAACATCATCTGGCAGCCGCGGTATCGGCGGCCGGAGGATTTGGCTTGATTGGCGCGGCAAGTGCACCGGCAGATGTGGTAAGACAGGAAATCAGAAAAGTAAAAGAACTTACGGATAAACCCTTTGGCGTGAATGTGATGCTGCTGACCCCTCACGCGGATGAGGTGGCGCAGGTGGTGGTGGAAGAAGGCGTGAAAGCCGTTACCACCGGAGCGGGAAATCCCGCCAAATACATGGAGATGTGGAAGAAGGCCGGTATCAAGGTGATCCCGGTGGTGGCTTCCGTGGCCATGGCGAAGATGATGGAGCGTGCCGGAGCTGACGCTGTGGTTGCCGAGGGTATGGAGTCCGGCGGACATATCGGTTCCGCCACAACTATGACGCTGGTTCCCCAGGTGGTGGACGCGGTGAATATTCCCGTGATCGCGGCCGGAGGAATCGGAGACGGAAGAGGATTTGCGGCTTCCATGATGCTGGGAGCGGAAGGCGTACAGATCGGTACCCGGTTTGTGGTGGCGGACGAATCCATTGTACACGATAATTATAAGGACAGAATTGTAAAGGCCAAAGATATCGATTCCACAGTTACGGGAACCACCACGGGCCATCCGGTTCGTTCCCTGCGGAATCAGATGACAAAGGAATACCTGAAGAAAGAGCAGGAGGGCGCTCCCTTTGAGGAACTGGAGCTTCTGACTCTGGGATCTTTGAGAAAAGCGGTAATGGAAGGCGACATCAAGAACGGAACGGTGATGGCAGGTCAGATTGCCGGTCTGATCAGCAAGAGACAGAGCTGCCGCGACATTATTCTGGAGATCATGGAGCAGGGCGAGGCGCTTCTGAATAAGCACAACTGGTAAAAAACGGGAAACCGGCATTTGCTGGAAACAGTAAAGTCGGTTTTTTGTTAAATATATATTTTGAATATCAAAATAAGTCGAAGAATCGGAGGAAAACATGGGTAAGATCGCGTTTGTATTTCCCGGGCAGGGAGCCCAGTATGTGGGAATGGGAAAGGATTTTTATGAGCAGTTTCCGGTGTGCCGGGAGGTTTTTGAGAAAGCTTCCGCCGCGTCGGGACTGGATATTGCGGCGCTGTGTTTTGAGGAAAATGAGAAGATTCATATTACAGAGTATACACAGATCGCCATGCTGACGGTGGAAGCCGCCATATTGAAGGCGGTGGAAGAAATGGGAATCCGCGGGCAGGTTCATGCGGGACTCAGCCTGGGAGAGTACGGCGCTCTCATCGCCTCTGAGGTGATGTCCATGGAGGATGCTTTCCGGGTGGTGCGTCAGAGGGGAATTCTGATGCAGGAGGCTGTGCCCACCGGCGGCGCCATGACTGCAGTGATGGGGATGGACGGCGATCAGATTGCTGAAATCTGTGAGAAAACAGAGGGCATTGTTTCCGTGGCAAATTATAATTGCCCGGGACAGATTGTGATCACCGGAGAAGCGAAGGCCGTGGAGGCGGCAGCGGAAAATCTGAAGGCTGCGGGAGCCCGCAGATGTGTGCCACTGAAGGTCAGCGGCCCCTTCCATTCTCTGATGTTGAAAGAGGCAGGAGAGAAGCTGGGACAGGTGCTGGAAACCGTGGAAGTAAAGGATTTTCAGATTCCCTATGTGACCAACGTGACGGCAGATTATGTGACGGATGCCGGTCAGGTGAAGGAGCTTCTGTCCCGCCAGGTATATTCTTCCGTGAAATGGCAGCAGAGCGTGGAGCGGATGATCGCCGACGGCGTGGATACCTTTGTGGAAATCGGGCCGGGCAGGACGCTGACAGGATTTCTCCGGAAAATCAGCCGGGATGTGAAAGGGCTGAACGTGGAAAAGGCAGAAGATCTGGCAAAGCTGGAAGAATTGAAATAATATCTGACCGGATCAGAGGAGAGGAGCAGACAGATGGATAAAAAAGTGGCGCTGGTGACAGGAGCCAGCAGAGGTATTGGAAGACAGATCGCGCTGACGCTGGCCCGGGAGGGAGCGTTTGTGATTATCAATTACAATGGTTCTGAGGACAGAGCCCGGGAAGTGGAGGAGACTATCCGCCGGGAAGGCGGCGAGGCGGTGATCCGCAAATGCAACGTTTCCAGCTTTTCCGAGACAGAGCAGATGGCTAAGGAAATTGTGAAGGAATACGGCCATGTGGATATTCTGGTGAATAACGCCGGCATTACCCGGGACGGGCTGATTATGAAGATGAGCGAGGAGGATTTTGACCAGGTGCTGGAGACCAATCTGAAGGGCTGCTTCAACACCATCCGCCATCTTTCCCGTCAGATGCTGAAACAGAAGAGCGGAAGAATCATCAATATCGCTTCCGTTTCCGGTGTGCTGGGAAATGCGGGCCAGGCCAATTACGCGGCTTCCAAAGCGGGAGTGATCGGCCTGACAAAAACCATGGCCAGGGAGCTGGCCAGCAGAGGGATCACGGTAAATGCGGTGGCCCCCGGATTTATTGATACCGAGATGACAGAGGTGCTTCCGGAGCAGGTAAAAACCACTGTGACGGAGCAGATTCCGCTGAAAAAATTCGGCCGTGTGGAAGATGTGGCTGAGACTGTGGCATTTCTTGCTTCCGACCGGGCAGGGTATATCACCGGGCAGGTGATCTGCGTGGACGGCGGCATGGCCATGTGAGAATGGGAGGATACAGGAGTATGAGAAGAGTAGTAGTGACCGGTATGGGAGCGGTAACTCCCATCGGAATCGGCGTGGAGGAGTTTTGGAACAGCCTGAAGGAGACAAAGCTGGGATTCGGCCCCATCACCAGATTCGATACCACAGATTATAAGGCCAAGGTTGCGGCGGAAGTGAAAGATTTTGTGGCAAAGGATTATATGGATTTCAAGGCAGCAAAGAGAATGGAGCTGTTTTGCCAGTACGCGGTGGCGGCTGCCAAAGAGGCTTTTGACCAGGCCGGGCTTGACATGGAGCAGGAGGATCCCTACCGGGTGGGCTGTTCCATCGGTTCCGGTATCGGAAGCCTGCAGGTGACGGAGACTGCCTGTGTGAAAATTCATGAGAAAGGACCTTCCAGGGTGAATCCGCTGCTGGTGCCGCTGATGATTTCCAACATGGCGGCGGGAAATGTGTCCATTCAGCTGGGACTGAAGGGCAAGAGTCTGAACGTGGTGACAGCCTGTGCCACGGGAACCCACTCCATCGGAGAGGCTTACCGGACCATTCAGCACGGCGAGGCGGATGTGATGCTGGCAGGAGGAACCGAGGCGAGCATCTGTCCCATCGGTGTGGCCGGATTTTCCGCGCTGACCGCTCTGTCTACAGTGGAGGATCCGGAAAAATGCTCCCTGCCCTTCGATAAAAACCGCAGCGGTTTCGTGATGGGCGAAGGCGCCGGCGTGGTGGTGCTGGAAGAACTGGAGCACGCCAAAAAGAGAGGAGCAGTGATCCTGGGAGAACTGGTGGGATACGGAGCTACCAGCGACGCTTACCATATCACCTCCCCGGCGGAGGACGGATCGGGAGCTGCCAAGGCCATGGAGCTGGCGATTCAGGAAGCAGGGATTGCCAAGGAGGAAGTAACCTATATCAATGCCCACGGCACGGCTACCCATCACAATGATCTGTTTGAGACAAGGGCCATCAAGCTGCTGTTCGGAGAGCACGCTTACGATATGAAGATCAATTCCACAAAATCCATGATCGGCCATCTTCTGGGCGCTGCAGGAGCAGTGGAATTTATCACCTGTGTGAAGGAGATTCAGGATGGATTTATCCATGCCACGGCAGGTTATACTACGCCGGATGAAGAACTGGATCTGAATTACGTTCCCGGAGAGGGCGTGGAAGAAGATATCACCTATGCGCTCAGCAATTCTCTGGGCTTCGGCGGACATAACGCCAGCCTTCTGATAAAGAAATTTGAGGAGTAGGGATACCTTTATGGCCATACGGCCAGGAAGAGAGGATAATATGGAATTTGATAATTTGATTACTTTGATAAAGGCCGTATCGGATTCCAAACTGACGCAGTTTGAGATGAAGGACGGGGAATTTAAGATTTCCATGGGTAAAGAGAAGGAGACCGTGATTGCCACGGCGGACAGCACAGTGACGATTCCGGCTGCTGTTCCGGCGGCAGGGATTCCGGCGGGCAGTGAGGAGCAGAAGGCGGATATGGCCGGCCAGGTGGTGAAGGCTCCTCTGGTGGGAACTTTCTACAGCGCTTCGGCTCCCGACGCGGCTCCCTTTGTGCAGGTGGGAGATACGGTGGCCGAGGGACAGACCCTGGGTATTATAGAGGCGATGAAGCTGATGAATGAAATTGAATCGGACTATGCGGGCACCGTCAAGGAAATTCTGGTGGAGAACGGGCAGATGGTGGAGTACGGTCAGCCGCTGTTCGTCATCGGATAACAGACAGAGTGGTTTCTGATGGATTTGGAGGTAGATGGAAATGGCAGTTCTGACAACGAAAGAGATTATGGATATTATTCCCCACAGACATCCGTTCCTTCTGGTGGACACCATCGAGGAGCTGGAACCCGGCAAGCGGGCAGTGGGAAAAAAATGCGTTACTTATGACGAGTATTTCTTCCGGGGACATTTTCCCCAGGAACCGGTGATGCCGGGGGTTCTGATTGTGGAAGCGCTGGCCCAGGTGGGCGCTGTGAGTATCCTCAGCTGTGAGCAGTTTAAGGGAAAAACGGCGTATTTCGGCGGAATCAATAACTGCAGATTTAAGAAGAAAGTGGTTCCCGGGGATGTGCTGATGCTGGAAGTGGAAATGATCAAGCAGAAGGGCCCGGTGGCCATCGCGAAGGCCGTGGCCACTGTTGACGGAAAGGTGGCGGCATCCGCTGAGCTGACGGTAGCCATCGGCTGATACGGGTGCAGACAGGGCGGCAGTCCGGATTTTCGGTTCTGCTGCCAGATAGGAGATAGTTAGCATGTTTCGGAAAATATTAATTGCCAACAGAGGGGAGATTGCCGTCCGCATCATCCGCGCCTGCCGGGAGCTGGGAATCAAGACAGTGGCGGTGTATTCGGAGGCAGACCGGGAGGCTCTTCATACGCAGCTGGCGGATGAGGCGGTATGTATCGGGCCGGCGGCAGCTGCCCAGAGCTATCTGAATATGGAGAGTATTCTGAGCGCCTGCATCGCCACGAAGGCGGACGCCATTCATCCCGGTTTCGGTTTCCTTTCGGAGAACAGCCGTTTTGTGGAGCTGTGTGAAAAGTGCAATATTACCTTCATCGGGCCCTCCGCGGCCATGATCGACAAGATGGGAAATAAGTCGGAGGCCAGAAAGACCATGATGGAGGCGGGCGTTCCCGTGGTTCCCGGAACGAAGGAAGCGGTTTATGACGCCAGGAGAGGCAAAGAACTGGCGGAGCAGATCGGCTATCCGGTGATGATCAAGGCTTCCTCCGGAGGCGGAGGAAAGGGAATGAGGGTTTCAGAAAGCCCGGAGGATTTTGAGGAAAACTTCAAGGTGGCACAGCTGGAGTCGGTGAGAGGTTTTGCTGACAATACCATGTACATTGAGAAATATGTGCAGGATCCCCGCCACATTGAATTTCAGATTATCGCCGACAAATTCGGAAATGTGGTTCAGCTGGGTGAGCGGGACTGCTCCATTCAGCGTCACCATCAGAAAGTGATCGAAGAATCCCCCAGCGTGGCGCTTACGCCCGAACTGCGGGAAGAGATGGGGGCCGCGGCCGTCCGGGCAGCAAAGGCTGTGGGATATGAGAGCGCGGGAACCATCGAATTTCTTCTTGACAAAAATAAAAATTTTTATTTTATGGAAATGAACACCCGGATTCAGGTGGAACATCCGGTGACGGAGATGGTGTCCGGCGTGGATCTGATCAAGGAAATGATTTCCATTGCCCAGGGAAATCCCCTGTCCGTAAAGCAGGAGGAGATACATCTGCAGGGGCATGCCATCGAGTGCAGAATCAATGCGGAGGATCCGGAGCACAATTTCCGCCCCTGTCCCGGGGTGATCCGGCAGGTGCATCTGCCGGGCGGCAAAGGCGTGCGGATCGACACCGCGGTGTACAGCGGCTATGAAATCCCTCCTTACTATGATTCCATGATCGCGAAGGTGATCGTCCACGGAAGGGACCGCAGCGAGGCGGTGGACAAGATGAGGAGTACGTTGGGTGAGCTGATCATCGACGGCGTAACCACCAACGTGGATTTCCAGTATGAGATATTGAACAATGAAGATTTTCAGTCCGGAGATATCACCACGGACTTTATTCCAAAACATTTTGCATGAAAATTCCTTTAAAAGAACAGGAGCAGGAAGGTAAGGACCATGGCAAATTTGAAGCATATGTTTAAGAAAACGGCGGCGCTGTTCGGCGACCGGGAGGATGAGGATCAGAAGGGTCAGAATCCTTCCGTGCCAGCGGGACTGTGGATGAAATGTCCCAAATGCGGCGAGCTGATCTACAAAGAGGATGTGAAAAATCACGCCTATGTCTGCCCGAAATGTGAAGGCTATTTTCGCATCAAAACAAAGACAAGAATCCGTATGGTGGCGGATCCGGGAAGTTTTCAGGAGTGGTTTGCGGATCTTGACGGGGGAAATCCCCTGGATTATCCGGGATACGAGGAGAAAATTAAGGAGCTTCGGGAAAAGACGAAGATCCGTGAGGCAGTCACCATCGGAGAATGTACCGTGGACGGAACGCGGGTGGTTCTGGGAGTCTGCGACGCCCGTTTCCTGATGGGAAGCATGGGTTATGTGGTGGGCGAGAGAGTGACCAGAGCCTTTGAAAAAGCCACCGAGCTGGGGCTGCCTGTGGTAATTTTCTGCAGCTCCGGAGGAGCCCGGATGCAGGAAGGTATTATCTCTCTGATGCAGATGGCGAAAACTTCCGCGGCCATCCGGCGCCATTCGGACGCGGGGCTGTTTTATCTGCCTGTGCTGACGGATCCCACCACGGGAGGCGTCACTGCCAGCTTCGCCATGCTGGGAGATATCATTCTGGCGGAGCCGGGAGCGCTGATCGGATTTGCCGGTCCCCGGGTAATTGCCCAGACCATCGGACAGAAACTGCCGGAAGGATTTCAGCGGGCAGAATTTCTGGTGGAGAAGGGAATCATTGACGGGATTGTGGAGCGGAAGGATCTGAAACAGACCATCGCCCGTCTGGTGGCTCTTCACAGCAAGGAATTAAGCTATACTTCATATCCCAGAACCCGGGCCCGTTTCCTTGAGGAAAATGAGATGGAGCAGCTTCCGGAGGAGCAGCAGGAGGATGTACCGTCAGGGGAAAAAACAAAAAAGAAAGCGCATAAGGAAAAGAAATTCCTTACCGCCTGGGAGCGGGTGGAAATTTCCAGAAGTGCAGCAAGACCCACCAGTCTGGATTATATCGGACAGGTGTTTGATACTTTCGGGGAGCTACATGGCGACAGAGCATTCCGGGATGACGGGGCTGTGGTGGGAGGCATCGGTACTCTCAACGGCCAGCCTGTGACGGTGATCGGCCAGCAGAAAGGAAAGAGCGTCAAGGAGAATATCCACCGGAATTTCGGTATGGCTTCCCCGGAAGGTTACCGGAAGGCGCTTCGCCTGATGAAGCAGGCGGAAAAATTCGGCCGTCCCATCATCAATTTCGTGGACACGCCGGGGGCGGCCTGCGGAATCGGCGCGGAGGAGCGGGGCCAGGGCGAGGCCATTGCCAGAAATCTCATGGAGATGTCGGCGCTGAAGGTGCCTGTGCTCAGCATTTTCATCGGAGAAGGCGGCAGCGGCGGCGCGCTGGGCCTGGCGGTGGCCAATGAAGTCTGGATGATGGAAAATGCCACCTATTCCATTCTTTCCCCGGAGGGTTTTGCCTCCATTTTGTGGAAAGACGGAAAGAAGGCGAAAGAGGCTTCCGAGATTATGAAGATCACCGCGGAGGATCTGAAACGGCTTCATATCGTGGAGTGGGTGATTCCGGAGGAGGAACCTGCGGATGAGGAAAATCTCCCGGAGATTGCCGCCTGCATGAGAAAAGAGATGGATCGCTTTCTGGAGGAGAAGAGCTCTGTTTCCGGAGAGGAAATGGCAGCGGCCAGATATGACAGATTCCGGGTATTTTAGGATCCCTTTATGGCCATGGGGCCAGCGATGAGGAAAGGAGATTTATCTATGAGCAGAGGAGCGCTTCAGATCGGAAATCTGACGGCCCGGATTCCCATAATTCAGGGAGGAATGGGCGTGGGTATCAGTCTGTCGAATCTGGCGGGCAGCGTGGCTGCCTGTGGCGGCGTGGGAGTGATTTCCACGGCACAGATCGGATTCCGGGATCCGGAATTTGAAAAAAATCCCATTGCCACGAATCTGCGGGTGATCGGGGAAGAGATCAGAAAAGCCCGCCAGATTGCCCGGGGAGGTATTATCGGGGTGAATATTATGGTGGCCACCAGACAGTACGCGGATTATGTGAAGGCCGCGGTGCGGGCAGGGGCGGATCTGATCATTTCGGGAGCAGGTCTTCCCACAGAGCTTCCAAAGCTGGTGGAGGGAAGCAAAATCAAGATTGCCCCCATTGTGTCCACGGTGAAATCCGCGAAGGTAATCTGCAAGCTGTGGGACCGCCATTATCACCGGGAGCCGGATCTGGTGGTGATTGAGGGACCGAAGGCCGGCGGCCATCTGGGATTTACCAGAAAGCAGCTGGAAGAATTTACACCGGAATCCTACGATTCCGAGGTGCGGGGTATCGTGCAGGTGGTCAGGGAATATGCCCAAAAATACGGCCATGATATTCCGGTGGCCCTGGCCGGCGGCATCTTTGACAGGAAGGATCTGGAGCATGCCTGGGAGCTGGGAGCCGACGGGGTGCAGATGGGAACCCGTTTTGTCACCACCTGGGAGTGCGATGCGGACGACCGGTATAAACAGGCATATCTGAAGGCAAAAAAAGAGGATATCGTGATTGTGGACAGCCCGGTGGGGATGCCGGGAAGAGCCATTCGGAATCATTTTATTGAGACGAAGGATCTGGAGCCGGAGAAGATTACCCGGTGTTATCAGTGTATCTCCACCTGTGATCCGAAAAATACACCCTACTGTATCACCAGGGCGCTGACCCGGGCAGCCGTGGGTGATGTGGACAATGCGCTGCTGTTCTGCGGGGAAAACGCCTGGCGGTGCGGCAGGATGGAGCATGTCAGTGAAATCATGGAGGAAATGTATCCGGAAGCAATCTGCAAATAATGAAATTGCCACTCGGTTATTGGGACTGGGTGGCTTTTTTGTTTTGCCGGGAGCCGGGGCAGGGATTTGACATTTGTTGCCTGTTTTCGGTTGCTTATTGCAATGGGAATTTTGTAAAGTGTGTACTTAACTGATTGGGGGAGGGTGTTTTTTGAAGAATTGAAATAAAAGGTGGCTTTTTCCTGATAATCCGGTATAATCTTAGTTAAGTATATGAAAAGTTGTTTTTGGGATGGGATGACGTGGAGATGTGTCTGGAGGGATGCTTTCTTATAGAGGTACAATATAAATCCTGAGGCAGCAGGATGTATCCTTTTTGCAGCAGATTTATTGAGATAAAGATGTAA
>DVON01000043.1 GCA_018713585.1 Candidatus Pullilachnospira stercoravium
ATATATAAAGGACTCCTTGGATAACATGAGGATTCTTGACATTACAATAAGTCAATTATAAAATGGGAGGAAACGGAGGGAGGTCCTTTATGCAGATTTCAAGCAGATTTACCATAGCCGTACACATGCTGGTGTGTATGGAAACTTTTAAGGAACAGTATAAGATCACCAGTGACTTTCTGGCCTCCAGTATCAACGTGAATCCCGTGATTATCCGGAGAATCCTGTCCCAGCTGAAGGATGCGGGGTTGATCGAGGTGAAACGGGGAACCGGCGGGGCGGCCGTCACGAGACCGCTGGAGCAGGTGACGTTTCTGGATGTGTACCGGGCGGTGGAGTGCATCGGGGAAAATACCCTGTTTCATTTCCATGAAAATCCCAACCAGAAGTGCCCGGTGGGAAAGAATATCCACAATATTCTGGATGACCGGCTCAGACAGGTGCAGGACGCCATGGAGCGGGAGCTGCAGACCATCACGCTGGCGGATATGATGAAGGATCTGGACCGGTATCTGGGAAAGCAGGAGGGCTGACAGGACGCTGTCCTGAAAAAACAGATGAATAAGACGGAATATCCTTAATCGGATATCCCGTCTTATTTTTAAAGTTTAAAAATGTCAGAATGTGTTCCGGTGTCAACAAGAGTAAGTGTCAGAATATCGTTCTCAATCAGATAAACCAGAAGCCAGTCCGGTTTAATATGACATTCACGGAAACCTTTAAATTTGCCGTTTAATTCGTGGTCGCTGTATTTCGCATCGAGTTGTTTGCCCTGACGAAGTGTATCAACAACATCATCTAAAAGCGAAAGATCCAGGCCGCGTTTCTTCATGAGCTTGTAGCTCTTTTTATAAGTGGTGGTGAATTTTACTATATACACTTATTCTTCAAGGGCCTTCCGAAGTTCATCCATATTGGTATATCCCTTGACGTCAGGATCACGGGAAATGCGTCTGGCTTCATCCATCGCATCAAGCGTGCGCTGACTGTAGCGGGGCATTTCAACACGAAAAGGAAGACCGCCTCTTAAGACACACTGATGGAGAAACAGATTTACTGCGCCGGACATATCGAGGCCAAGGCCATTAAATAAATCCGTAGCCTGCTTTTTAATGTCGGCATCAATTCTGATTTGAGTAGGTACTGTAGCCATATTATCACCGCCTTTCGATTATATTATATGTTATTTGGTTTACAATGTCAATCAAAACAGCAATTATTTGAGGGAAATTAATGGAAACGGGGTATCAAATGCCTCAAACAATGGAAAGCACGCTGTGCGAACTTTCCATTGTCATGAATTAGCAGGGCAGGATTTCGGGAAAATTTTTTCCGGAATCCTGCTTTTTAATAATTCGGAAACAAAACGGAAACGGTTTGCCAACATTGCGGCGTTATTCTTACACCATCGAAAGGAAAACAGCCAGAAGATAAGGAGGATGAAAAATGGCGAAATCAAAACTGGTAAAGGTCAATGAAAAGATTGCCGAAAAGGTGGTCGGCGGCTATAAGAAAATTGAAAACGGGGCGGTTTCCGGTTTTACAAAAATATCGGATGCTTTTGTGGATCAGTATCTGACAAAGGACGGAGAGTCGGTGAAGGAAGCAAAGGCACGGCTGGCCGCGGAGCAGGCGGAGCGGGAAGCGAAACGGGATGCCCTCCATGCGGCACACCATGAACCTCACATCGGCGGCCCGGAGAAAAGATAGCAGATATAGCAGCCGGAAGAACACAGGCAGCAGTGAAGTCAGGGCTGAACAGTTACGAATGTAGAACACAAATAATGATTTTGTATGGCTGACCGAATGGCGGCAGCCGGGAAAGGAAGAAAAAAGAAAATGAAAAAGAGCAGTTTTGTAGCAATGATTCTGGGAACTATCGGAGGGATTCTGTTTGCACTGGGGATGTGTATGGCCCTGATTCCGGAGTGGAACGCGTTCCGCCCCGGGGTGGTGATGGGTGTGATCGGCGTGCTGGTTCTTGTGGTTATGGTGCTGGTATGGAGAAAAATGGAAAAGAAAAATCCCATCCGCCCGTCGGGAAAGGTCATCGGAACCGTCCTTCTGGGTATTGTGGGCGCTCTGCTGCTGGGCGTGGGCATGTGTCTGACCATGGTGTGGAGTAACATGATTCTGGGAATCGTGATCGGCATTGTGGGTATCGTTGTTCTCCTGTGCCTGATTCCGCTGACAAAGGGACTGAAATAAAATATATGACAGGAAAAGCCATTCCGGAGGATCTCCAGAACAGATATCCTTCGAAATGGCTGCTTTTTTCAATAGCAGTATGGCTTGACAGGTTCCGGCCCTGACGGATGCTCCCCGATGATTTTCTCCATCCAGACCATGTGATACCAGCGGCCGAATTTCCGGCCGCATTTGTAAAATTTTCCCACTTCCGAAAATCCCATATGCCGGTGAAAATCCGCGCTGTTGTTGGTGAGAAATTCGTCTTCCGCCTCCGGGACGCCGATGCAGGCGTACAGATTCTGAATTCCCATTTCTTTCAGCCGCACCTCCAGCGCGTCATAAAGTTTCCGGCCCAGGCCGTGTCTGCGGGCGGAGGGATCCAGATAAATGGTCAGCTCGCAGGACCAGTCGTAGGCAGCCCGTCCCACGAAGGGATGGGCGTAGGCATAGCCCAGAATCTTTCCCTCCGCCTCTGCCACCAGATAGGGATAGCGCCCCATGGTTTCCTTCATGCGCGCCTGAAATTCCGTCAGCGTGGGAACCTGGTATTCAAAGGAGATTGCCGTGTGTTCCACATAATAAGCATAAATTTCCAGTATCCGTCCGGCGTCCGCAGGCGCCGCGTTTCTGATCCGTACGGTATCCACAGAAAACGCCTCCTTCATGTATCAGACTGCGTTGAGCTGTTTCCCGTCCAGCCAGGAATACAGGTTTTCAAATACGATTTCCGCCCGCTGCTCCATGGATTCCACGGAGGCGAAGGCGATATGGGGCGTCACGATGGTGTTGGGCGTATGAAGCAGCGGATGGTAGGCCGGAAGCGGCGGCTCTTTGTCGAAGACGTCGCAGGCGGCTCCGGCGATCTGTCCCTCCCGCAGGGCGCAGGCCAGGGCTTCCTGATCCGCCACATACCCTCTGGCGGTGTTGATGAGAATGGCGCTATCCTTCATCTGCTCCAGCTGCTCTTTGCCGATCATTCCCCTGGTTTCCTCTGTCAGCGGGCAGTGCAGGGATACAATGTCCGACTGGGCAAGAAGCTCGGGCAGGGATACCTGCCGGTCGATGGAAGGATCCGAGACAGCGCTTCTGCTGAAGGCCAGCACAGTGCAGCCGAAGGCCTTACAAAGAGCTGCCACCCGTCTGCCGATGGCGCCGGCGCCCACGATTCCCACGGTTTTTCCGCAGAGCAGGCTGCCGATGAGCCCGTCCTTTGTGCCGCCGCTGCGGCAGCGGTCCTGGGTGGCCTCCACGTTTCTGAGAAGCTGAATCATAAAGCTGACGCACAGCTCAGCCACCGCCTGCGTGGCATATCCGGAGGCATTGCTGACGGCGATGCCCTTTTCTCTGGCCGCGGCTACGGGAATGTGATCCACGCCGGTAAAGGCCACGTCAATGAATTTCAGGTTGGAAGCTTCCCTGATCACGGACGGATCCAGGGGCATATTGGCCAGCATGACAACGTCTGCCTTGCGGCACCGCTCCACCTGTACTTCGGGATCCGTATTTTTTTCATAAGTCAGAAGGGTGTGGCCCATTTTTTCAAGGCGCGCCCGGTGTTTTTCCATGACGGCGTCAGAAACGCCCAGACTTTCCAGTAATACGATCTGCATATCATATCCTCCTCGTTTCGTCGGGGGAAATCTTTGGGGATTTCCGCCGGTATTTTTTTAGTATATACTTATTTTGACTATAAGTAAAATGAAATCTTGCCGGGAATTTAACAATTTGGAAACATTAGATAAATATTACGGAAACAAAACCATGGTATCCTGACGCCGGAAACAGGAACGGGAATGGGAAAGGAGAAGGCAATGATACAGATTCTTGTTGTGGAGGATGACGAGAGGCTGAACCGGATTGTATGCACTTACTTAAATGACAGCGGATTTCAGGCGAAGGGCTGTCTGGATGCCAAGGAAGCTTACGAGGCCATGTATCATCAGATTTACGATCTGATCATTTCGGATATCATGATGCCCGGAATTGACGGCTTTGAGTTTGCCGGGACGGTGCGGAAGGTGAATCAGAAGGTTCCCATTCTCTTTATGTCGGCAAAGGATGATCTGCCCTCCAAACAGAAGGGCTTCCGACTGGGAATCGACGACTATATGGTGAAACCCATCGAGCTGGACGAGCTGGTGCTCCGTGTCCGGGCGCTTCTGCGCAGAGCAAATATTGAGACGGAGCGGAAGATCACCGTGGGCAATCTGGTGCTGGATGCCGACGGAATGAGCGCGGAGGTGGACGGTGAGGAAATCAGCCTGACCACCCGGGAGTTTCAGATTATCTACAAGCTGCTTTCCTATCCGAAAAAGACATTTTCCAGGGCACAGCTGATGGATGAGTTCTGGGATTTGGATAGCGACACCAGCTTGCGGGCGGTGGACGTGTATATGACCAAGCTGAGAAACAAGCTGTCCGGCTGCGACGGATTTAAGCTTGTGACAGTGCGGGGCCTGGGATATAAGGCGGTGCTTTTATGAGAAGAGAGGAAAAAACAGGACAGCGGACGGTGAAAAACAGCCTGTTCCCACTGTCCCTTTTCGGCATTTTTCTGGGCGTTCTGTTTCTGATGTCGGGGATTCATGTGGGCCTGGTGGTGCTGATGAATTCCCTGGGATGGAATGAACTGCTTCAGACCCTGGTGCCCATGACGTACTGGGGCCTGGTGGCCATGGGGCTTACCTTTTTTACCAGAAAGAAGATGCGGGATACCTATGAGGAGCCGCTTCACAGGCTGGCTGAGGGTACCCGGAAGGTGGCGGAGGGGGATTTCTCCGTCTATGTGCCCACGGTTCATACTTCCAGCAGGCTGGATTATCTGGATGTGATGATTCTGGATTTCAATAAGATGGTAGAGGAACTGGGAAGCGTGGAAACGCTGAAGACGGACTTTGTTTCCAACGTGTCCCATGAGATGAAAACGCCTATCGCGGTGATAAAGAATTACGCGGAGTTGCTGCAGACGGACAGAGGGACGGAGGAGGAGCGCCGGGAGTACGCCCGGAATATCGAGGAAGCCGCCGCCCGTCTGTCCACGCTGATCAGCAATATCCTGAAGCTGAACAAGCTGGAAAATCAGAGCATCGACCCGGATATTGAAGATTATGATCTGAGCGGACAGCTGGAAATGTGTATTCTTCAGTATGAAGAGCTGTGGGATAAAAAGGAACTGGAGCTGGAAGTGGATATCGCAGAGAGGGTGAACGTGCGGGCGGACAGAAGCCTCATGGAGCTGGTATGGAACAATCTGCTTTCCAACGCGGTAAAATTTACGGAACCCGGGGGAACGGTGACCATACGGCAGCGGACGGCAGAGGGGCAGGTGGAAGTGTCCGTGACAGATACCGGCTGCGGGATGAGCCAGGAGAGCATCCGGCATATTTTTGACAAGTTCTATCAGGGTGATACGTCCCACGCCAGGGAAGGAAACGGCCTGGGGCTTGCCCTGGTGAAGCGGATCATTGATCTGATGAACGGGGAGATTACCGTCGTCAGCCGCCCGGGACAGGGAAGTACTTTTACGGTAAGGCTGCCTGCGGCAGATGAGAGAGAATGATCAGGAGGGAAGCAAATTGCAGAACGGGGAAAAAAGAGGCAGAGATTTTATTGCCTACGAGTATAAAGAGGTAACGGCCGATCCGGGATGGGTGTCCTTTTTTATAGACGGATACGAAAATTTCGGATGGAAAGTAGACGAGAATGTCCGGCAGGATTATCCGGAGCCCGCAGCGCCTGGGGCTGTGCGGAAAAAGAATGTGATCCGCCTGAAAAGGGACCGGAAAATTATCAATAAAACGGAGCTTACCAGGCTGCAGCGGAATTTTGAGGCCTGTGTGGAGGAAATCGGGCATCTGGAGAAAGAAAAGACTTCCCTTCCAACTATCGCGGCGGTTTCCGTGGGGATTGCGGGAACTGCTTTCATGGCCGCATCCACCTTCGCGGTGACGGCATCGCCGCCCCATATTGTTCTGTGCGTGATTCTGGCGGTGCCGGGATTTCTGGGATGGATTCTGCCGTATTTTCTGTACAGAAAAGGTGTGCGCAGGCAGACCCGGAAGCTGGCGCCGATGATCGAGGAAAAATATGATGAAATCTGTGAAATCTGTGAGAAGGGAAGTAAACTGCTGAATTAACACAGCAGAAAAATAAGCATGATACTCAGAATCCTGTCGTGTTCTGAATATCATGCTTATTTTATAACAGGGTAACACACGCTGCACGGAGCGGCATTTGCTATTCCACCGTTACCCGGCTGTTGAATTTGTCCAGAAGCAGGGCAATGACGATACCCACAGCGATGCAGATGATGTTGACCACCGCCGTTCCCGCCTCCGCGAATCCGGAAACCGGGATGATCATGATGGTGGCTGCCACCACGATACCGATGATGCCGTGGAAAGCGAAAGAGTAAAAATGATCAAACAGTGCGTTGATGGCTTTCGCCAGGCAGATCACCGTCACCAGCGCGCCGATTCCGCCCGGGATCAGGACGCTGAGATCAAAATGTCCGATGCCGTCCACAAAGGGGGTGTAGAGTCCCAGAGGCATCAGCAGGGTGGAAAAGCTCATGCCCGGAGCGATGACGCTCAGCGCCAGGCAGAATCCGCAGAACAGGTACCAGAAAAAGTTAGGGGTAACCTCCACGGAAGTGAGCTTCAGCCCGAACAGGATCAGGAAAATGGCACACATACATACCAGCAGAGAGATCCAGGATCCGGTGCTGCGTCCCTGTTCTCCGGCTTCCCTGAACAGAGAGGGCAGCATGCCCACGATCAGGCCGATAAACAGGCAGACGGAGGGATCCGGATACTTCTCCAGAAAGAAGGACAGCAGGTTTGCCACTCCCAGGAAGCCGATGACGCCGCCGATGAACACCGGAATCAGCTTCGGAACGTGGGTTTTAAAATTGGCAAAGGGATTCGACAGCAGCTCCATGATGGGCTTGTAAATGCCGAAAATCACGCTGAGAACGCCTCCGGAGATTCCGGGAAGCACAGCGCCCAGTCCAATCAGTGCCCCCTGCAGGATACGGTATACGAACTGCAGAGGCGTGGTTTTGCTTTTCTGATTTTGACTCATAAATTCTTGAATCCTTTCTTTGTACAATGCAATTCTCCCTGATTATACTCCCTTTACCCGTGGTTTTCAAGCGTAACTGTGGGCCGCCGCAGATTGTAAAAGCCAGCCGTTTATTGTATCATGAAGGTAAAAGAAGCGTTTGCAGGAGGTGAGAAGATGTCCCGGAAACGAAAATTCGCGCAGACTGCGATATGTTGTCTGGCGCTGCTGCTGATCATAATTCTCGCGGTGGTCTTTTACTGCCGCGCAAATCCGCGTCCGGCGCCGTCCGCCCGGGCCATCAGCGCCGTTTCCGGGGCGGCGGCCGGGCAGATTGCGGAAAATACCAGGGCAGACCGGGAGGAATTTCTTTCGGAAACCCTGAGCCTTTCCGTCAGCCCCCAGGGGGAAAACCGCTATCTTCTCACCTGGAACGAGACGGTGGGAGACGGATATGAGGTGCAGCGGATGGCGGAAGATGGCGTCTGGGAGACGGTGGAACGGCTGGAGAAAACAGCCGCCCGTCAGTACCTGACGGAAACCCTGAAATCCGGCCGCACGGTTTGCTATCGGGTGGCGGCCGCGGGCAGCGTGCCGGATACCGCCGCGGCCACAGCGGAAATCCGGACGGAGATTTCCCCCAGGTACTGTACCGTGTGGCCGGTGAGAAACCTTCCGGTATCTGACCCGCAGACCATGGAGGATACGGGCAGGAGTGTGCCGGCCGGCGCCGCGCTCTGTGTTCTGGAAGAAAAGGACGGGATGTTTCTGGTATGGGACGGGGAAGCGGAGGGCTATATCGACAGCCGGTACTGTATGATCAATCTGCCGGAATATCTGGGGGATCTCTGCGAGTATGACATTGTCAACAGCTATGGAGCCCTTTACCGGATGCACGGCTATGAGATCCCTCAGGTGACGGGAACCGTGATTTCCGGCTATGAGAAGGTACAGCTGGCAGACGGGCAGTTCCTGGTTCCCTATCTGTATCCCTGCTGTGAAAAACTGATCGCCGCCGCCCGGGCTGCCGGGGAGGACGGCTGGCGGCTGAAAATCTACGACGCCTACCGTCCCCACCTGGCTACAGAGCAGATCTACCAGGCGGCCGGGCAGATTCTCGACCAGCCGCTTCCTTCCGGGGAAGCTGCCGCCGCGGCATCCGCGGGAAATGAGCGGACGTATCGGGATCTGGTGGAAATGGGCCCCTACCACCTGTCCAGTTTTCTGGCCAGAACCGGCTCCTCCCACAATATGGGCATTGCCCTGGATCTGACACTGGTGTCCGACACAGGAGAAGAACCCGCCATGCAGACGGAAATGCACGACCTGAGCTGGTATTCCGTTACGGACAGGAACACCGGGACGGCAGATCTGCTCCGGGACTACATGACGGGAGCCGGATACCACACGCTGGTTTCCGAGTGGTGGCATTTTCAGGATAATGAAACCAGGGATGCCCTGGGACTGGGGTATTTTCAGCCGGGCGTATCCATCGAGGGATGGAAGGCGGATGATAACGGCCGGCGCTATCAGAATGAGGATGGAACCTTTGCTACCCAATCAGATTCTGAATGAAATCCCACTGGATCAGGTTGGCGAAGAACAGGCTGTACAGCAGCAGGCACCAGGGCTTCAGCGCCAGGATGATGACGCAGAATTTCTTTGTGGAAATAGCGGTAAGCCCTGCCAGAAAGCAGATCAGGTCGTCCGGCGCCACCGGAAGAAAAATGGTAAGGATCAGAAACCAGAGAAATCCCTTTTTCTGTGTCCAGTGAAAGTATTTATCATAGGCGGCGGAAGACACATGCCGTTGTACAAAAGCGGCCCCATACCTTCGGGCCAGATAGAAGGCCAGCAGAGAGCCGATGCTGATGCCGATATAGTTGCAGAGAAAGCCTCCGGCCCAGCCGAACAGCACCGCTCCGGCCGCGTAACCCACCACAGCGGGGAGAATGGGAAGCACCACCTGAGCCAGCTGGACAAAAATCAGAATAAGCGGACCGAACATGCCGAAGCTGCCGATATATTCCTGAAAGCTTTCTATGGAGTTGAAATGGCCGTCCAGGAAGCTTTTCACCAGCGCTGCGGCCAGTAAAATCAGAAATGCCAGGATTCCATACTGGCAGAGCTTCCGCCAGGGAATACATCTTTTTTGTTTGCCTGTGTTAAGGATTGTATCAGAACCTGTCATGACATAACCTCCGAATATAAGAATAAAAGTTCCGGCAGAATACCCTGTCCGGGAAAACTATCAGGTAAAGTATGTCCATCAGGACTTTTGATGATGCCATTATAGACGGTATCTGTTGAAATTTCCGTAATGAAATTCTTAAAATTTCGTTAATTTGAAGCGGATGCACGGAAAATGCCTTATGGGAACAAAGATATGGGCAGGATAGGATCCGGATCGGTTGAACTGGATTGCCCGGGGAGGTATAATAGAAAAAAGTCTGGCTGCAGATATTGAGGAAGAGGATGAGGTGAAGGAAATAAATGGAAGATACAAAGAAGACAGAGCTTTTTGAAAATACCCCGATTCCCAGAGCGGTGATGACGCTGGCGGTTCCCACCGTTCTCAGCTCTCTGGTGATGGTACTTTATAATCTGGCGGACACCTATTTTGTAGGCATGCTCAACGATCCCATTCAGAACGCGGCGGTGACCCTGGCGGCGCCGGTGCTTCTGGCATTCAACGCGGTGAATAACCTGTTTGGCGTGGGAAGCTCCAGCATGATGAGCCGGGCCATGGGACGCAGGGATTACGAGACGGTATACCGAAGTTCCGCCTTTGGTTTTTACTGCGCTGTTTTCAGTGGAATCCTGTTTTCCCTCCTTTGTGCGGTATTTCAGCAGCCGTTGCTGAATCTTCTGGGCGTCAGCAGCGAAACCTCCGGCGCTACAGCCGCGTATCTGAAATGGACAGTCCTGTGGGGAGCTACCCCCGCCATTCTGAATGTGGTAATGGCGTATCTGGTGCGGGCGGAGGGATCGGCCCTCCATGCCAGTGTAGGAACCATGAGCGGCTGTCTGCTGAATATTGTGCTGGATCCTGTTTTCGTGCTACCCTGGGGATTGAATATGGGGGCGGAGGGCGCCGGACTGGCTACCTTCCTGTCCAACTGCGTGGCATGTATCTATTTCTTTGTGCTGCTGTTTGTGAAACGGGGAAAGACGTATGTGTGCATCAGACCCAGGATGTTCAGCCTGAAAAAAGAGATTGTCACCGGCGTCTGCGGGGTGGGAATTCCCGCCTCCATTCAGAACCTGCTGAATGTCACCGGCATGACGGTGCTGAACAATTTTACTTCCGGATTTGGCTCCGACGCGGTGGCTGCCATGGGAATCAGCCAGAAGATCAATACGGTGCCCATGAACATCAGCATGGGACTTTCCCAGGGGATCATGCCTCTGATCAGCTACAATTACGGCAGCAGAAACGTTCCCCGCATGAAAAAGACTCTGTTTTTCGCACTGAAAATTGCCCTGACCTTTATTCTGGTGGTGGCGGCAGGCTACTATGTGTTCGCACCTCAGCTGGTGGGAATGTTTATGGCACAGGATACGATCATTGCCTACGGAACCCGGTTCCTCCGGGGCTTCTGCCTGGGTTTGCCGTTTCTGTGCATGGATTTCATGGCAGTGGGCGTATTTCAGGCGACAGGAAAGGGAAGAGAAGCCTTTCTTTTTGCCATTCTGCGTAAGATCGTGCTGGAGATTCCGGCGCTGTTTATCCTGAATACACTGTTTCCGCTGTACGGTCTTGCCTACGCCCAGTTTACGGCGGAGATTATCCTGGCGGCCGCAGCGGTGATGGTGCTGGCCAGAATCTTCAGGAACCTGGAGAAGGAGATGTCTGGCGGGAATACTTTACATTCCTGAACGGTCACGATATAATATGGCCGACAAGTATAACCGGAAGGAACAAAAATCGTATGAATTACATTGTCTTTGATCTGGAATGGAACCAGTGCCCTTACGGGAAGGATCAGGAGAATGAGAGGATTCCTTTTGAAATTCTGGAGATCGGCGCGGTGAAGCTGAACGAAAACCGGGAGATGACGGATCAGTATCATGTACTGATTCAGCCCCGGGTGTACCGGAAGCTTCACCACCGGACAAAGGAGATTATCCGGCTGGATATGAAGGAGCTGGAGCAGGGAGTCCCTTTTTATAAAGCAGTGCGGCAGTTTTTGTCCTGGTGTGGCCAGGACTGCCGGTTCTGTACCTGGGGAAACTCAGATCTGACGGAGCTCCAGCGGAATATGAAATATTACGGCATCCTGCAGCTTCTGGCGGGCCCGGTGATTTTCTGCGATGTACAGAAGCTGTTCAGCCTGGACAAGGAGGACGGGGAAAGCAGGAAATCCCTGGAATACGCGGTGGACGCCCTGGGGCTGGAGAAGCAGCGGGATTTTCACCGGGCGCTGTCGGATGCCTGGTATACGGCCAGGATTTTTGCAGCCATTGATCCGGAGATCGCGGACACCTTCACATCCATCGACTGTTTCCAGAACCCCAGAGGGAAAAAGGATGAGATTCATGTGATATATCCCGGATACGAAAAGCATATATCCCGGGAATTTGATACCAGGGAGGAAATCCTGGAGGACCGGGAGATCGCGGCCAGCCGCTGCTTTCTCTGCGGGAAGAATATGAGAAAGAAGATCCGCTGGTTTGCCAGCGGCGGAAAAAATTATTACTGTCTGGCCAGGTGCCCCCGCCACGGGTGGCTGAAAGGGAAAATCCGCGTGAAGCGGACCGATCAGGGAAAGTTTTTTGCCGTAAAGACCATGAAGCTGGTGGAAGAGGAGGAAGCCCAGCAGGTCCGGGACAGAAAAGAAGAGCTGAAAAAGAAACGGCGGGAAAAGCGCAGACAGGAAAGAAAAAGAGAAAAAGAACGGGCCGGAAGGTGATCCCCAAAGGGAGCCTTCCGGCCTGTGTCATTCATGACAATGGAAAGTTCGCACAGCGTGCTTTCCATTGTTTATGGCAGGAGAACATGCCTGTCATCGTTTCAGAAATCCACTTCCGTTCCGTAATATGTACAGGTGAGCAGTTTCGCCATAGTATCGGGATCGATGGCGCGGGGATTGGAGCCTGTGCAGGCGTCGCCCACGGCCAGCTCGGCGATGTTGGCCAGCTTCTCCCTGAACTCCGTCTCATCGATGCCGAACTCTTTCAGGGTTGCGGGAATATTCAGTTTCCGGTTGAACTCCTGAATTTTTTCTCTCAGGCTGTTGATGAGCGCTTTCTCGGAGGTTCCTGCCAGACCCATTCTTCTGGCAATCTCAGCGTAACGGCTGGCCGCCACCGGGTCTTTGGCATTGTATGCGATAACGTAAGGAAGATAAATGGCATTGGCGCAGCCGTGCGGAATATGTCCGGTGGAGAAAGCGGCGCCGGTCTTGTGAGCCATGGAGTGTACGATGCCCAGCAGCGCGTTGGAGAAGGCCATTCCTGCCAGGCACTGTGCGTAATGCATCTGCTCTCTGGCTTCCATGTTGCCGTTGTAGGAGGCCGGCAGATAATCCAGCACCATCTCAATGGCCTGCAGTGCCAGCGGATCAGTGAACGGTCCGTTCAGGGTGGACACATACGCCTCAATGGCATGAGTCAGAGCGTCCATACCGGTGTAAGCCACCTGTTTTGCGGGCAGTCCTGCAACCAGATCCGGATCCACGATAGCCACATCCGGGGTGATGTTGAAGTCAGCCAGCGGATATTTCACACCGGTCTGATAGTTGGTGATAACGGAGAAGGCGGTCACCTCGGTGGCTGTTCCGGAGGTGGAGGGGATAGCCGCGAATTTTGCTTTCTGTCTCAGCTCCGGGAAGTTGAAGGGCGTGCACAGATCCTCGAAAGAGGTGTCCGGGTACTCATAGAACGCCCACATGGCTTTGGCCGCGTCGATGGGAGAGCCGCCGCCCATGGCAACGATCCAGTCAGGCTCGAATTCCTGCATGGCTTTGGCGCCTTTCATGACGGTTTCCACAGAGGGATCCGGCTCAACGCCTTCGAATACCTGAACCTCCATGCCTGCTTCCTTCAGATAGCCAACGGCTCTGTCAAGAAATCCCTGACGCTTCATGGAACCGCCGCCTACCACCAGAATGGCTTTTTTGCCTTTCAGATTTTTCAACTCTTCCAGGCATCCTTTTCCATGATAAATATCTCTGGGTAAACAAAATCTGCTCATTACACATCTTCCTTTCTCTGGATTGTTATTTTTTTAACACAACTTATTATAGTCCTGATCCCTGTGAATTGCAAGCATGATTTTGTTAAAATTTTCACGTATCACACATTGATCATTATCAGCGCCACAGCCCCGAATACAGCGTAGGCCAGATTTACCGCCAGACAGATTTTCATTACCGGATTTCTGACTTTCAGTTCCCCGTAGCAGATGCCGGAGAAGATGCCGCCCAGGATCATTGCAACGGCGTACAGAATGATAATGATGCGGGCCGCCGGCATTTCCAGAGCCCACTGATTTGTTCTCAGAGGGAAGATGGTCCAGGGCAGGGGCAGAAAAACCGCGCAGATGACGGTGCAGAGGAGTTGTTTCGCGTTTTTCATATCTTGCAGCCTCCTTGTCTGTTATATTTCTTTTTTGCCGAACCGCGCACAGGATACCGCCAGGCAGATCAGCGTGATGGCAGCGGCGGATAAAAGCCAGGACACCATCGGAATCTCATTTGTGGTCATGGAAGCTGCCATGCCGCTGTATTCGTGAACCAGATAGTAAAATGGATAGCAGACCGGATACAGGAACCAGACCTTTGTATTGATGATCAGCACAGAGGGCACGATGAGGGCCAGACCGGCAGCGGCGGAAAATACTGAGGTGTGGATGCAGGTGGCCAGCATCCAGAACAGGGCGGCCATGGGGATACAGGTCACCCACAGAAGGAAGGCAAACCGGATCACATACAGAGGGCTGATCATGAAATTATAGTCGTTGAGCCGGGACGCGGCGAAGGCTGCGGCAAAGTAGCATACCACGGAGAAGAAAATCTGCATGGCGGAAAGCGCCAGAAGCAGCAGAAATTTTGTGAGGCTCAGGGCAGCGGTATTTGCCGGCAACGACAGCATTTTCACGATTCCCCGGCCGCTTCTTTCGGTCTGCCACAGCAGCACCGTCAGCACCACCAGGAAGGCCGGATACAGAAACCAGGCCAGACCCATGAAGCCCTGAATCATAAAGCTGTTTTCGGGAGAAATCCCGATGTCATCCATCTGAAAATTCAGGCTGGCGTTCATCACGTTGGGCACCCAGAGGATGACGGCGGGAAGTATCAGCAGAAGCAGTATTTTGGAGCGGCGGATTTTGGTAAGCTCCACCTGAAAAAGTGTTGTCCATTTCATTCGGCAATCCTCCTTACACGAGGGGACTGGAGTATCCAGGCAGCCAGTCCCAGAATCAGCAGTTCTCCGGCGGCAGCGCCCAGACAGATCCGGATTTCGGAGCCGGACAGCGCGGAAAGCGTCTGAAAGGGCAGAGAAAAGGGGAGCAGCCGGAGGGCAAAGCTTCCGGAGCGCAGTATGGTTTCCGCGAACACCAGAAGTACACCCACGCCCAGAGGTGTCCACATATTGGAATACCAGGAGGCGATCAGCAGCATCAGTACCACAAAAGGCAGCATCAGTACCATGGAAAATCCTCCCTGCAGGAGAATTTCTTTTACCGGAAGCGTCCGCTCCGGAAACCAGCAAAGGCTTACCGCCAGGAAGGAGAGACATCCGGTCAGGATAGAGGCTGCCCCGAAAAGTTCCAGCAGCAGGCATTTCGCAAAGAACATGGAGATGCCGGAGACCGGAAGGGAAGCCATTTTCAGCAGTGCCCGGCCGCTGTATTCGGTATGGTAGATGACGCAGGCGCCCATCACGGAAAAAAGAACGTACAGCATGGTCATAATTTCCCAGTTGGCGTCCAGCAGGATACTTCCCGGGGAACCTGGGAGGGCGGTAAAGGTTTCCGGGCGCGCGCCGGTGTTGACTGCCGGAATTAAAGCGGCGAAGAAGGCACAGCCCAGAAAAATGGGGAAGAAGCCGGTTCGTCTCAGCTTTTTCAGTTCCAGTGCGAGAGTCATTTCAGTACACCCCGCTTTCTGTTGTCATCGTCCACCAGGGCCAGGAAGGTGTCCTCCAGATTGTCGGTGGGATATCCCATCTGGGCGGCCTGGCCGCGAAGCTCCTCCAGGGGCCCTTCAAACAGCAGGCGGCCCCGGTTGAGGATTCCCACATCATCGGCCATCAGTTCGATTTCCGACAGCAGATGAGAGGAGACCAGCACGGTGCAGTCGTACTGCTGGGGAAGGGAACGGATCAGGGAGCGGATTTCGTGGATGCCCACCGGATCCAGACCGTTGGTGGGTTCGTCCAGAATCAGCAGGGGCGGCCGGCCGATCAGCGCTTCCGCCAGTCCCAGCCGCTGCTTCATTCCCAGGGAATACTTTTTTGTCAGCTTCTTCCGGTGTTCGGTAAGACCCACCGTTTCCAGGGCCTGATCCACGGAGGAAGCCGGCAGTCCCAGAATTCTGCGGATGATGTCCAGGTTCTCTTCACCTGTGAGGTTGCCGTAAAAGGAAGGAGATTCGATGAGAGAGCCGATACTTCCCAGAAGCTCCTTGCGGTTGGCCAGAAAGGACTTTCCCCCGATGGTAAAGGTACCGCCGGAAGGGGCAGTCAGTCCCAGAAACATTTTCATGGTTGTGGATTTTCCTGCCCCGTTGGGGCCCAGAAATCCATAGACGCTTCCTCTCTTTATGTGGAGATTCAGCCGGGATACGGCCACGAAATCGCCGTATGCTTTTGTGAGATCCCTCGTTTCAATCATATTTGACATAATAAACTCCTTTCCTGACTACTGTTATGGGCCGGGCGGCCTTCGTCCGGGGCACCCTGCTCTATGGGTAAAAGTATAAAGGCGGATGCTTACATCAACCTTCCCGCTGCCTTACATTTACCTTACTTTTGGCCCGTCCCTTTTTCCACCGGCAAATTCTGTGATACAATGAGCGAAAGCGAGTCGAAGAAAGCGAAGCTTGCTTCGGACGAGCGGCGAATGTACGGACAGGAGGACAAGAAAAATGGATCATCAGTTTCTGAAAAATAAACGGATTCTTCTGGTGGATGATGAACCCGAGCTTCTGCAGATGGTGCAGACAATTCTGCGCCAGGAGGGATATACCAATGTATATCCGGCTTCCTGCGTCCGGGAAGCGCTGGAGACGGCCCGGCAGGTGCATCCTGAGATGGCAGTGCTGGACGTCATGCTTCCGGACGGGGATGGATTTTCACTGATGAAAAAGCTCAGGGAGCAGGGGGATTATCCGATCCTGTTTCTCACCGCCCGGGGCGAGGAGGAAGACAAATTCACCGGATTCGGCCTGGGAGCCGATGACTATCTGGTGAAGCCGTTTCTGCCCCGGGAGCTGCTGTTCCGCATCGGGGCCATTCTTTACCGCAGCTATAAAGGGGAAAATCCGCTGGTACAGCTGGCTGCCAGCCAGGTGGATTTTGACCGGGCGCTGGTGATCCGGGATGGTGAGACCATACCGCTGACTGCCAAGGAATATGAGCTTCTGTCCGCCCTATACAGAAACGAAGGGCGGATCGTCACCATCGACGCTCTGTGCGAGGCGGCCTGGGGCGACAATCCCTTCGGCTATGAAAACTCCCTGATGGCCCATATCCGCCGGATCCGGGAAAAGATCGAGGAAAATCCTTCCCGCCCCAAATCGCTTCTGACGGTAAAAGGACTGGGCTATAAGCTGGTGACGGAGGACAAGCGATGAAAACAGTTCCCAAACTGATCCGGAGATTTGTGGAGACCCTGATTTTAAGTACGGTGGTTCTGGTGGCCGTCAATATATTCCTCCTCCTTTTTATGCTATCCCGGATTGAGTCCAACGCGCATCCATATTCCGCTGCGGAGGATGTGGCGGCGGCGCTGACCCGGCAGGGAGACACGTACGTTCTGACCGAAAAAGGTGTGCAGATTCTGGAGGAAAATGATGCCTGGGCCATTTTGATTGCCGATGGCAGCGGGCAGGTGATCTGGAGCCAGGGGCCTTTGCCGGAGAAGATGCCCCAGACATTTTCACTGGCGCAGGTGGCTTCTCTTACCAGAGGCTATCTGGAGGATTATCCCACCTATCCGGCAGCGGCGGAGGGAGGACTGCTGGTGTTGGGATTTCCTTCCGGAAGCTACTGGAAACATCAGTGGCCTAGCTGGAATACGGAACTGATTGCGTCCGTACCGGGAAATCTGGCCAGTTGGGCAATCTGCAATGTGCTGGTAATTTTTCTTATCTATCTGGCCGCCAACGGAAGAATTGTAAAATCCGTAGGCCCGCTGGTGTCCGGCATCCAGGCGCTGGCCAGGGGGGAGCAGGTGCATGTGCCGGAGCGGGGGCTGCTCTCCGAAATTGCCGCCAGCGTCAACCGGACTTCGGATATTCTTCTTTCAAAAAACCGGGAAATCCGCCGCAAGGACATGGCCAGGGCCAACTGGATTGCCGGTGTGTCTCATGATATCCGGACGCCGCTTTCCATGGTGATGGGATACGCGGCCGGCATGGAGCAGCAGGAGAGCATCCCTCCCAGGTTCCGGAAACAGGCGGCGGCCATACGGCGGCAGAGCCAGCGGATGCAGAACCTGATTAATGACCTGAACCTGGCTTCAAAAATGGAGTACAGCATGCAGCAGGTAAAAACGGAGCCGGTGAACGCTGTGGCGCTTCTGCGGAAGTCAGTGGTGGATTTTATCAATACCGATCCCGAAGAAAAGTATCCTGTGGAATGGGAAACTCCGGAAGAACTTACGGCCTGCATGGTTATGGGAGACAGGGATCTTCTGTCCCGCGCCATTTTCAATCTGATACAGAACTGCGTCAACCATAATGAGCAGGGATGTACCATTTTCGCGGGGGTGGAAACCAGAGACGGAACCTGCCGGATACATATCGATGACAACGGAGTGGGGGCCAGCCCTGAAGAGCAGGAACGTCTGGCCAGGGTTCCTCACTATATGGTGTGTGATCAGAATACCAGGGAGCAGCGCCATGGGCTGGGGCTGCTGATTGTGCGGCAGATTGCCATGGCCCATCAGGGAACCGTGGAAATAGGCAGCAGTATTCACGGAGGTTTTTCCGTCACCATTGTGCTGCCCCTGTAACGGGCCGTAAGCCCGCCGGGCGCATCACGCAAAATCCCCGGTGCCTGCATTGCTGCCCGGCATCGGGGAGAGTGTTCATGACAATGGAAAGTCCACGCAGCGTGCTTTCCATTGTTATTTTTTCTTCTTTCTTTTCCTTTTCTTTCTGCGCTTTCTTCTGGCGGCCAGAACCAGCTCCATGATGATCAGAGCCACCAGCAGAACCGCCAGAAGGTATGCCACCGGCGGTACAGACTGAAGCAGAGAGGCAGTGTTCTGTACAGCGGGCGCTTCGGAGATCTGCGACAGCAGGGAAGCCGAGTACGTTCCCGAGGAAATGCCTGCTTCCCGGGGCGAACTGGTCAGCAGCGTTTTTATGGCATCCGTGGACAGCTGTTCCGTACCAACGGTGTAGCCGGAAAACTGATAAGCCTTTGTCAGCTGATGCTCCTCCTGGGATACGGTGCTGGTCAGCTGAGACAGATCCGTATTCAGAGGCACCGTGACTGTACAGGCAGAGCGCAGCCTGTCCGGCGTACAGGCCTGTCCGAAGTAAAGGGACGGATAGAGAAAATGCGCCGCCGCGCAGGAAGCCGGCGAATACATGGTCACATTCTGGAAATTCTGGAAGCCGTAATCCAGCATGGCAGCGGTATCCGCGTAAATCTGCGGTCCATTGGTGCGCAGGGAGACGCATACCAGCCTCCGTCCGTCCCGCTCCGCGAAGGTCACCAGAGTATTCAGCGCGGCCTGGGTGAATCCGGTTTTCCCTCCTGTACATCCATCGTAGGCATAGGCACCTTCCGGAAGCATTTTGTGGTGGTTATTGAGCCAGCGCTCCTCTCCGCACATGTTGGTTTTGGGGATCACATAGGTCTGCGTCTGGCATATCTGGCTGAACAGAGGATGGCTGTAGGCTGCCTGGGCGATCACCGCCATATCATGGGCCGTGGTATAATGATTCTCGTCCGGCAGCCCGTTGGGGTTGGTGAAATGGGTGTTGGTGCAGCCAAGCTGGGCGGCCCGCTGATTCATCAGTTCCACAAAAGCGTCTACACTGCCGCTGATGTGTTCTGCCACTGCCAGGCAGACCTCATTGGCGGACTCCAGCATCATGCCGTAAAGACATTCCTCCATGGAAAGGATTTCCCCCACCCGGATACCGATGTGGGAACTGTCCCTTTCAATGCCGTAAATGGCGTTTTCCGAGAATGTTACCCGCTCATCCAGGGAAGAATTTTCTATGGCAAGAAGGGTGGTCATCACTTTGGTGATGCTGGCGGGGTATTTAACCGCGTCCATGTTTTTTGAGTAAAGGATAGTCTGACTGTCCAGATCCATCACCACAGCCGATTCAGCCCATACTGCGGGACCCTGGGGCCAGCCTGTCACTTCATTGGTCTGAACCGGTTCAAAATAAGCGTCCGGCTCCAGCCGTTCTTCCTCTGCGGCTTCCCCATCCGCGGCCGCATCACCGGAATCTGTCTGCGCGGCTTCCCCGTCCGCTGAAGCTTCCGGGGATTCTTCGGTCAGCGTCTGAGCCGGATCAGCCTCGGCGGCCCCGGCTCTCAGAGGCATGCCTGCCAGAAAAAATGCCGCGCAAAAAATGCACAGCAGCCTGCGCAGGATCGATTTTCCATTCATGATAGATAGATCTCCTTTTTAATAGGTTTTTGCCTATTATATCATAACCTGACAAAAAAAGACAATAATTCGAAATCCCGAATTCGGCTCCGCTGAATTCATCCTGAACTTGACGGGCATAATTCCTTGAAAACCATCTGCCGCTGTGGTATTATCAGAAAAGATTTTACAATACTGATTGCAGGGAGGAACGGAAATGGGCAAAATCATTCTGACAGGGGACCGTCCCACCGGACGGCTTCATGTGGGACATTATGTGGGATCTCTGCGGCGGAGAGTGGAGCTGCAGAATTCAGGAGAATATGAGAAAATTTTTATCATGATCGCCGACGCGCAGGCGCTGACGGATAATTTTGAAAACCCGGAGAAGGTACGGCAGAACATCATTGAGGTGGCGCTGGATTACCTGTCCGTGGGTCTGGATCCGGCAAAATCCAATCTGTTTATTCAGTCGCAGATTCCGGAGCTGACGGAGCTGACTTTCTACTATATGAATCTGGTGACCCTCTCCAGACTGGAGAGAAACCCCACGGTGAAGACGGAGATCAAGCTGCGGAACTTCGAGACCAGCATCCCGGTGGGATTCCTCTGCTATCCCATCAGCCAGGCGGCGGACATCACCGCTTTCAAGGCAACCACCGTTCCGGTGGGTGAGGATCAGCTGCCCATGCTGGAGCAGACCAAGGAGATTGTGCGCAAATTCAACTCCATCTACGACGATGTGCTGGTGGAGCCGGAGGTGCTTCTGCCGGATAACGCTGCCTGCCTGCGTCTGCCGGGAACCGACGGTAAGGCCAAGATGAGCAAATCCCTGGGCAACTGTATCTATCTGGCGGACGATCCCAAGGAAGTACAGAAAAAGATCATGAGCATGTACACCGATCCGCTGCATCTTCGGATCGAGGATCCCGGCCATCTGGAGGGAAATGCGGTGTTCACTTACCTGGACGCTTTCTGCAAGCCGGAGCATTTTGAGCGGTATCTGCCGGAGTACGCGGGACTGGACGAGCTGAAGGCCCATTACCAGAGAGGCGGACTGGGCGACGTGAAGATCAAGAAATTCCTCAACAAGATCATCCAGGAAGAGCTGGAGCCCATCCGTGCCAGAAGAAAAGAGTACGAGAAGGACATCGCCGCGGTATACGATATCCTGAAAGCCGGTACGGAAGCAGCCAGAGAGACGGCGGCCCAAACCATGGATGAGGTGAAGAAGGCTATGAAGATTGACTATTTCAATGACCGGAGCCTTCTGGAAGGCCAGGAAGAGAAGTATTCCCAGCGGTAACGTGACAGCGGAAGACTGAACTATTACATTTTTTCGGGACTTTATCTTGACAAGCCCCTTCCGTTTTCTTTATAATGTGTGTTGACAAAGAACAGCTGTTGCTGTATCTGTGAAAAACGAAGACGGAGACAGTAGTCTGCGCTTGAAAGCCCCAGAGAGCCGGGGATGGTGGGAGCCCGGCGCCAGTAGAGGCGGATGAAGATCACTCCTGAGTTGCAATCTGAAGATTTCCGCGGAAAGTTTTCGGAGGACGGAGAGGTCCGGAGAAAGGATACCGGATCCGTCAGCCTTTCTTTTGCGGACCGGCGCCGGAGGGCGCGGGAAGAATTAGTAGGAGAAGCCGGTTTTCCTCCGTTAAAAGGAACGTGTATCGGCCAGGCGGCCCGTACGCTGTAAGAGGTGGTTTTGCGAAGGTAGTACAGCCCTCGTCCTGTTACAGGACGGGGGTTTTTCTGTGTTTATGGAAAGAAAAGGAGGTTATGTGATGTACCAGAAAGTTTCGACAGACCTGAACTTTGTGGAAAGAGAAAAGAATGTAGAGAAGTTCTGGAAAGACAACCAGATCTTCGAGAAGAGCATGGAGCAGCGGAAGGACGGGGAGATTTACACATTCTATGACGGACCGCCCACCGCCAACGGAAAGCCCCATATCGGCCACGTGCTGACCCGTGTTATCAAAGATATGATTCCCCGCTACCGTACCATGAAAGGCTATATGGTGCCCAGAAAGGCAGGATGGGATACCCACGGCCTTCCGGTGGAGCTGGAAGTGGAGAAACTGCTGGGACTGGACGGAAAGGATCAGATCGAGGAATACGGTCTGGAGCCTTTCATCAACAAATGTAAGGAAAGCGTATGGAAATACAAAGGGATGTGGGAGGATTTCTCCGCCACGGTAGGCTTCTGGGCCGATATGGAGCATCCCTATGTGACGTATCATGACGATTATATCGAGTCCGAGTGGTGGGCTCTGAAGCAGATCTGGGACAAGGGACTTCTGTATAAAGGATTTAAGATCGTTCCCTACTGCCCCCGCTGCGGAACCCCCCTGTCCGCGCAGGAAGTGGCGCAGGGATACAAGGATGTGAAGGAACGTTCCGCCATCGCCCGGTTTAAGGTGGTGGGCGAGGACGCTTACATTCTGGCCTGGACCACCACGCCCTGGACCCTGCCCTCCAACGTGGCGCTCTGTGTGCATCCGGATGAGACCTACGCCAAGGTGAAGGCTGCCGACGGCCGCACCTACTATATGGCCGAGGCCCTGCTGGATACGGTGCTGGGAAGCCTGGAGAGAGAAGAAGGAACACCGGCCTATGAAGTGCTGGAAACTTATGTGGGAAAAGATCTGGAGTACAAGGAGTATGAGCCCCTGTACAATTTCCGCCCGCTGAACAAGAAAGCGCACTATGTGGTATGCGATACCTATGTAACCCTCACCGACGGTACCGGCGTGGTTCACATCGCACCTGCTTTTGGTGAGGACGACAGCAAGGTGGGAAGAAAATACGACCTGCCTTTCCTGCAGCTGGTAAATGAAAAGGGCGAGATGACCGAGGATACCGCGTGGCCGGGCGTATTTGTGAAGAAAGCAGATCCCCTGGTGCTGGAGGATCTGGACAAGAGAGGGCTTCTGTTTGCCGCTCCCAAGTTTGAGCACAGCTACCCCCACTGCTGGAGATGCGATACGCCGCTGATCTACTACGCGAGAGAATCCTGGTTCATCAAGATGACGGCGGTAAAAGACGACCTGATCCGCAACAACAATACCATCAACTGGATCCCGGAGAGCATCGGAAAAGGCCGGTTCGGCGACTGGCTGGAGAACGTGCAGGACTGGGGAATTTCCAGAAACCGTTACTGGGGAACTCCCCTGAATATCTGGGAATGTGAGTGCGGCCATATGCACTCTGTGGGAAGCCGCCAGGAGCTGTATGAGATGAGCGGAGACGAGCGGGCGAAGACGGTGGAGCTGCACCGGCCGTATATCGACGAGATCACCATCAAATGCCCCAAGTGCGGAAAGCCCATGCACCGGGTGCCGGAGGTGATCGACTGCTGGTTCGATTCCGGAGCCATGCCTTTCGCGCAGCATCATTATCCTTTTGAGAATCAGGATGTTTTTGAGAAGCAGTTCCCGGCCCAGTTTATCTCCGAGGCCGTGGATCAGACCAGAGGATGGTTCTACTCCCTGCTGGCGGAATCCACGCTGCTGTTTAATAAACCGGCCTATGAAAACGTCATCGTTCTGGGCCATGTGCAGGACGAAAACGGACAGAAGATGAGCAAATCCAAAGGAAACGCGGTAGATCCCTTTGAGGCTCTGGAAACCTACGGCGCCGACGCCATCCGCTGGTATTTCTATATCAACAGCGCGCCCTGGCTGCCCAACCGCTTCCACGGAAAGGCAGTGCAGGAAGGCCAGAGAAAATTCATGGGAACCCTGTGGAACACCTACGCGTTCTTTGTGCTGTACGCCAATATCGACAACTTTGACGCTACAAAATATGAGCTGGAATACGAGAAGCTGTCCGTGATGGACAAATGGCTGCTGTCCAAGCTGAACACGGTGGTGACGGCGGTGGACACCAACCTGGAAAACTACCGGATCCCCGAGGCTGCCAGAGCGTTGCAGGAGTTCGTGGATGACATGAGCAACTGGTACGTGAGAAGAAGCCGCGAGAGATTCTGGGCCAAGGGCATGGAGCAGGATAAGATCAACGCCTACATGACCCTGTACACGGCGCTGGTGACGGTGGCCAAGGCTGCCGCTCCCATGATCCCCTTCATGACGGAGGACATTTACCAGAATCTGGTGAGAAACCTGGATCCCGGCGCGCCGGAAAGCATCCATCTGTGTGATTTCCCGAAGGCCAACGAGGCATGGACCGATAAGGAGCTGGAGGCGGATATGGATCACCTGCTGGAGGCGGTGGTTATGGGACGTGCCTGCAGAAATACTGCCGGCATCAAGAACCGCCAGCCCATCGCCAAGATGTTTGTGAAGGCACCCTGGAACCTGTCCGGATTCTACACGGACATCATCGCGGATGAGCTGAACGTAAAGAGCGTGGAGTTCACCGATGATATCGAGAGCTTTATCTCCTATACCTTCAAGCCTCAGCTGAAGACCGTGGGACCCAAATATGGAAAGCTGCTGAACGGTATCCGGCAGGCCCTTACCCAGCTGGACGGAAACCGGGCAATGGCCCAGCTGAAAGCATCAGGAGAATTGAAACTTGACATCAATGGCAGTGAAGTTGTATTATCAGAGGGGGATTTGCTGATTGACACTGCCCAGATGGAGGGTTATGTTACCGAGTCAGACAATGACATCGCAGTTGTCCTGGATACGAATCTTACTCCGGAACTGGTGGAAGAGGGATTTGTCCGGGAGATTGTCAGCAAGATCCAGACCATGAGAAAAGAAGCAGGATTTGAAGTAACTGACAAGATCCGCGTGTATGTGAAAGACAATAAGACGATTCAGAACATCATGGAGACGCATGCCGGCGAGATCCGGTCAGAAGTTCTGGCAGAGGAGATCGTGTCTGATCAGCTCTGCGGCTATGAGAAGGAATGGAATATCAACTCCCAGAAAGTAACGCTGGCGGTTGAAAAAATGTGAGACCGAAGCGACAGGAAAGCCGGAAGAGCAAACTGTTGCAGACCGAAAAACTAAAAAGGGCGGGAGGCAGCACGGCGTCCCGCCCAAATCAGGTAATCCCGCTGGGATGAGGAGGTTAGGATGTTAGATCGTCATTTCAAAAAAGAGGAATTTAAAAAGAGTGTCAGAGACAATGTAAAGATGCTGTACCGCAAAACCCTGGAGGAAGCCACCCAGGAGCAGGTATTTCAGGCAGTGTCCCTGGCGGTGAAGGATGTCATCATTGATAACTGGCTGCTGACGCAGAAACAGTATGAGAAGGATGATCCGAAGATTGTTTACTATATGTCCATGGAGTTCCTGATGGGCCGTGCCCTGGGAAACAACCTGATCAACCTGTGTGCCTATGACGAGGTGCGTGAGGCTCTGGATGAGCTGGGATTTGATCTGAATGTGATCGAGGACCAGGAGCCCGATCCCGCGCTGGGAAATGGCGGACTGGGACGTCTGGCCGCATGTTTCCTGGATTCCCTGTCCACCCTGGGCTACTGTGCCTACGGCTGCGGTATCCGTTACCATTACGGACTGTTCAAACAGAAGATTGAGGACGGTTATCAGGTAGAGGTGCCGGACAACTGGCTGGAGAACGGCTATCCCTTTGAGCTGCGCCGTCCGGAGTATGCCAAGGAAGTGAAGTTCGGCGGATATGTGAAGGTGGTTTACGATCCTGCCACCGGCAAGAATAACTTTGTGCAGGAAGGCTACCAGTCTGTTCGGGCCATTCCTTACGATATGCCCATCGTGGGTTACAACAATAAGATTGTCAACACCCTGAGAATCTGGGACGCGGAAGCTATCAACGATTTCCGCCTGGATCTGTTTGATAAGGGTGAATACCATAAAGCAGTGGAGCAGGAAAATCTGGCAAAGAACATTGTGGATGTGCTGTATCCCAACGACAACCACTATGCCGGAAAAGAGCTGCGTCTGAAACAGCAGTATTTCTTTATTTCCGCCAGTATTCAGGCTGCCATTGCGAAGTTTAAGAAGAGCCACAGCAATCTGAAGGACATTCCCAAGAAGATGACCTTCCAGATGAACGATACCCATCCCACCATGGCGGTGGCGGAGCTGATGCGTATCCTGCTGGACGAGGAAGGACTGTCCTGGGAGGAGGCATGGGATATCACCACCCATACCTGTGCTTACACCAACCATACGATTATGTCCGAGGCACTGGAAAAATGGCCCATCGAGCTGTTCTCCAAACTGCTGCCCCGTATTTATCAGATCATCGAGGAGATCAACCGCCGGTTTATCCTGGATATCCAGAGCAAATATCCCGGAAATCAGGAGAAGATCCGCAAGATGGCCATCATCTATGACGGCCAGGTGAAGATGGCGCATCTGGCCATCGTGGGCGGCTACTCCATCAACGGTGTGGCAAGACTGCACACGGAGATTCTGGAGAAACAGGAGCTGAAGGATTTCTACGAGATGTATCCGGAGAAATTCAGCAACAAGACCAACGGTATCACCCAGAGACGTTTCCTGCTGCACGCCAACCCGCTGCTGGCCAACTGGATCACCGGTCACATCGGCGACGAGTGGATTACCGACCTGCCTCAGCTGTCCAAGCTGAAAGTTTATGCGGACGATGAGAAGGCACAGCAGGAGTTCATGAACATCAAGTATCAGAACAAGGTGCGTCTGGCCAAATACATCCTGGAGCACAATGGCATCGAAGTGAACCCGCACTCCATTTTCGACGTGCAGGTAAAACGGCTTCATGAGTACAAACGCCAGCTGCTGAACATTCTGCATGTGATGTACCTGTACAATGAAATCAAAGAGCATCCGGAGATGGATTTCTATCCCAGAACCTTTATCTTCGGAGCCAAAGCTGCCGCCGGCTACCGTCGGGCGAAGCTGACCATCAAGCTGATCAACGCTGTGGCGGACGTGATTAACAATGACGCCTCCATCAACGGAAAGATCAAGGTGGTATTCATCGAGAACTACCGGGTATCCAACGCGGAGATGATCTTCGCGGCGGCGGATGTTTCCGAGCAGATTTCCACTGCCAGCAAGGAAGCTTCCGGAACCGGAAACATGAAGTTTATGCTGAATGGCGCTCCCACCCTGGGAACCATGGACGGAGCCAATGTGGAGATCGTAGAGGAAGTGGGCCAGGAAAATGCTTTCATTTTCGGTCTGTCCTCCGACGAGGTTATCAACTTCGAAAACAACGGCGGCTACGATCCCATGCAGTATTTCAACAATGATCCCGACATCCGCCACGTGCTGATGCAGCTGATCAACGGAACCTACTCCAACGGAGATTTCAATATGTTCCGCGATATCTATGATTCCCTGCTGAACACCAACAGCAGCGACAGAGCGGATACGTATTTCATTCTGGCAGACTTCAAATCTTACGCGGAAGCGCAGAGAAGAGTGGAGGAGGCCTACAGAGACACCCGCAGATGGGCGAAGATGGCCCTGCTGAACACCGCATGCTCCGGAAAATTCTCTTCCGACAGAACGATTCAGCAGTATGTGGATGAGATCTGGCATCTGGATAAGGTGACAATTAAATAAAAAAGTGATATTTGGTCTTTGAGGCGGGAAACAGAAACGCGGATAGAATCTGCGGAAGTTTTCCGCCTTTTCCGTGTTCATCCGGCTTTACGACTGTATAAAAGATCTGTTTGATGGAGAAAAACACAGGAGAGAGCCCGATTTTGATTTGACAGAATAGAGATATTGATTTACAATATACTTAACAAGACAGCCGGAAGGTGACTACGCCTCACCCACCCCGGCGAAAGAATTGTTATTAAATAATAGCCGTTCACTTTCTGAGGGTTGGACGGCTATTTTCTATGGTCATTTTTAGAGTAATTCAGTATCGCAATGAGATACCACCCCTTTCCAACAAGACTCAGAATGGGTGGGAGCACGTCCTCCGGCTGCCCTGGTAAATAAATTGTTTAATCCAATATGGCACTACTGATAAAATTAAAATAATTATTATGTTTACATTCCAGTTTGGGACTATGCTTGAATTATACTAGTTCCATTGGATAAACTTGCGGGCGCAGGCTGCGCAAAACGCAGCCTGTGTGCATATTTTTGTGATAGTGAACAGGAAGACCGAACTGTTACTAAAAAAGCGGCCAAACCGGAGAAAGTCCTGAAAAAAGATGCGATCACACTGATAAAAAGCAGCTAAACCGAAGAAAGTTCCGGAAAAAAGATGCGATCACACTGATAAAAAGCAGCTAAATCAGAGGAAGCCCCGAAAAAAGATGCTATCAGACCGGGGAGAAGCAGCTAAATCAGAGGAAGCTCCGAAAAAAGATGCTATCAGACCGGGGAAAAGCAGCTAAATCAAAGGAAGCTCCGAAAAAAGATGCTATCAGACCGGGGAAAAGCAGCTAAATCAAAGAAAATCCCGAAAAAAGATGCCATCAGGCTGGGAAAAAGCAGCTAAATCAGAGAAAGTCCTGAAAAAAGATGCCATCAGGCTGGGAAAAAGCAGCTAAATCAGGGAAAAGTTCTTCAAAAATCGTTCCGGATCAACCCTCAAGAATTCTGCGAGGGGTAAACTGTTACGAAAAATACAGGAAATTGAGAAGTTTCCCCTTGACAGAATTACCGAAAGGAACTAATCTATATATCGTAAATTGAATACCAACGCTTTTCTCTTATTCAGAGTGATGGAGATACATAGGATCTGTGAAGTCACGGCAACCCCGGAAACGGAAGGTGCCTACCTGAGCGAGCAATCGAACAATAAGGGGATTTGATAGAAAATATTAAGTCCGCCGTGTGCGGACTTTTTAATTTCCAGGAAAGTAGTTTCCCGGAAATTAAAAACGCTCTGCGAGGATCGCACTGCGGCGGAGAGGAAGATATCGCGTACGCGACCCGCCGCAGGCGGAGAATCCTGCAAAGCAGGATTCTTTCCTGAGAAGAAAAGCACAACAAAAAAAGGAGAGACTTATGGAGAAAATTTTATTTACTTCCGAATCGGTAACCGAGGGACATCCGGATAAGATCTGTGATCAGATTTCTGACGCGATTCTGGACGCGCTGATGGAGCAGGATCCCATGAGCCGTGTGGCCTGCGAGACGGCGATTACCACCGGTCTGGTGCTGGTGATGGGCGAGATCACCACCAAGGCTTATGTGGATATTCAGAAAATTGTCCGGGATACTGTCCGGGAAATCGGATATACTCGCGGAAAATATGGATTTGACGCGGACAACTGCGGCGTGATCACCGCCATTGACGAGCAGTCCGCGGATATTGCCCTGGGCGTGGACAAGGCTCTGGAGGCCAAGGAGCATCAGATGACGGATTCAGAGCTGGATGCAATCGGAGCCGGGGATCAGGGTATGATGTTCGGATTTGCCTCCAATGAGACGGAGGAGTATATGCCGTATCCCATCGCGCTGGCTCACAAGCTGGCCAGACAGCTGGCAAAGGTGCGCAAGGATGGCACCCTGACCTATCTGCGTCCCGACGGAAAATCTCAGGTGACGGTGGAGTACGACAAGGAAGGAAAACCGGTGCGTCTGGACGCGGTGGTGCTTTCCACTCAGCATGATCCCGAGGTGACTCAGGAGCAGATCCATGAGGATATCAAAAAGTATGTATTTGATCCGGTGCTTCCGGAGGAGATGATCGATGAGGATACCAAGTTTTTCATCAATCCCACCGGAAGATTCGTAATCGGAGGACCCCACGGAGACAGCGGACTTACCGGCCGGAAAATCATCGTGGATACCTACGGCGGATACGGCCGTCACGGCGGCGGCGCTTTCTCCGGAAAGGACTGCACGAAAGTGGACCGTTCCGCGGCTTACGCTGCCCGGTATGTGGCCAAAAATATTGTGGCGGCAGGTCTGGCGGACAAATGCGAGATCCAGCTGTCCTACGCCATCGGCGTGGCACATCCCACATCTGTTCGTGTGGATACCTTCGGAACCGGAAAGCTGGAGGATACCAGACTGACGGAGATTATCCGGGAGAACTTTGATCTGAGACCGGCGGGAATCATCAAAATGCTGGATCTGAGACGTCCCATTTACAAACAGACGGCAGCCTACGGCCATTTCGGAAGAAATGATCTGGATCTGCCCTGGGAGAAGCTGGACCGGGTGGATATACTGAAAAAATATCTGTAAAGATATCCGTAAAAATAGTCAGAAAGCGGACGTGTCTGTCAGGCAGATACGTCTGTTTTCTTTTTTATAGAAACTTTAGAATTGTCCCGCTTTGTTTAGGTGAAAATATGAGAAATATATGATATACTTTTAAACAGAAGATTTATGCAGCAATAAGCTGCTTTATTCATGGTAACAGAAAGTTCGCAGCGCGCGCTTTCTGTTGTTGTATCTTTCATATGACAATGAAAAACCTGCGCTGCGTGTTTTTCATTGTTTGGCGGATAAAGGGTGAGGATATGAAGTTAAAAACGCGTATTATTATCTCCTTTTTTGTGATCATCCTTTTTCCCCTGGCGCTGACGGGAATTGCGCTGATGGGTTTCACTTCCTATCAGATGCGGGCGATTGAGGAACAGTATGGCATTGACGGGGTAACCTACCAGAGCCTTTCCAATAACACGCTGATTCTGGACAGGATTACCCACAAAGCGTTTTCCAATCTGGAGGAGACAGCACAGGTGTCGCCGGATTCTTTTGAGGATACTTCCTATCTGGATTCGGTAAACGGTGAGCTGAAGGGGAAAAATGCTTTCCTTCTGGTGAGGAAGGGCAAGGAACTGGTGTATAACGGATCCGGAGAAAGTGTGGATGATCTGTTCGAGAAGCTTCCGGAGTATGGGGAGGCCATGGAAGGCACTGACAGAGGAATTTATATTACTGCGGATGTACAGGCACTGGTGAAGCAGGTGGATTTTCAGTATTCGGACAACAGCGGCGGAAGCGCCTTTATTATCATTCAGGCAGATGCCGTGATTCCGCAGATGAAGCAGCTGATGACTGATATGGTACTGGTAATTGTGCTGATTTTGATTGTAACCAGCGCAGGTCTCTGTATGTGGACTTACCGGGGTGTGATTACACCTCTCAATCAGCTGAAAATGGCCACCAGACAGATAAAAGAAGGCAATCTGGATTTTACCATTGAAAAGAGCGGTGTGGATGAAATCGGGGCTCTCTGTGAGGATTTTGAGGAGATGCGCCAGAGACTGAAGCTTTCCGCAGAGGAAAAGGTGGCTTTTGACAAGGAAAACAAGGAGCTGATCAGCAATATTTCCCATGATCTGAAAACTCCCATCACAGCGGTAAAGGGCTATGTGGAGGGAATCATGGACGGAGTGGCGGATACTCCGGAAAAAATGGACAAATATATCCGGACCATCTATACCAAGGCCAATGAGATGGACAGGCTGATCAACGAGCTGACTTTTTATTCCAAAATTGACACTAACCGGATCCCCTATACTTTCAACAAGATTCATATCAGCGATTATTTTGAGGACTGCGTGGATGAACTGAGTATGGAACTGGAGTCCAGCGGAGTGTCGCTGACCTATTTCAATTATCTGGAGGATGACCCGGTGGTTATTGCCGACGCGGAGCAGATCAAGCGGGTGATTAATAATATTATCAGCAATTCCATGAAGTACATGGATAAACCCAAGAAAGCCATCAATATCCGGCTGCGGGATGTGGGAGACTTTATCCAGATTGAGATTGAGGACAATGGAAAGGGCATTGCCCAGAAGGATCTGGCCAATATTTTTGACCGGTTTTACCGGACGGACGCGTCCCGCAATTCCTCAAAAGGAGGCAGCGGCATCGGGCTGTCCATCGTAAAAAAGATTATGGAAGATCACGGAGGCCAGGTGTGGGCCACCAGCAAGGAAGGCACCGGCACCATTATGTTCCTGGCTCTGAGAAAATATCAGGAGGTACCGATTCATGAGTAAGATTTTGATTGTGGAAGATGAAGAGGCGATTGCGGATCTGGAAAAGGATTATCTGGAGCTGAGCGGCTTTGAGGTGGAAATCGAGCACCGGGGAGACGTGGGGCTGAAGCGGGCGCTGACCGAGGATTTCAACCTTATTATCCTGGACCTGATGCTGCCGGAGATGGATGGATTTGATATCTGCCGTGAAATCCGCGCCCAGAAGAATACGCCGATTATTATGGTTTCCGCAAAGAAGGATGATATTGACAAGATCCGCGGCCTGGGCCTGGGCGCCGACGATTATATGACGAAGCCATTCAGTCCCAGCGAGCTGGTGGCCAGGGTGAAGGCGCATCTGGCCCGGTATGAACGGCTGATCGGCACAGGGGTTCAGTCCAACGATATCATTGAGATCCGGGGCATTAAGATCGACAAGACGGCCCGCCGGGTATGGGTGAACGGGGAGGAAAAGAATTTTACTACCAAAGAGTTTGATCTGCTGACTTTTCTTGCGGAGAATCCTAACCGGGTGTTCACCAAGGACGAGCTGTTTCATGAGATCTGGAATATGGAGTCCATCGGGGATATCGCCACGGTGACCGTCCATATTAAGAAGATCCGGGAAAAGATTGAGTTTAATACGGCGAAGCCGCAGTATATTGAGACCATCTGGGGGGTTGGATACCGCTTCAAGATGTGACCGGCGGCACACAGAGAAAACGGCAGATCAGTATCTGCCGTTTTACGGCTTTCGGGGAAAAAGATATGATGGGAAAGAGAATGTGGAAAAATGGGTAAAATATTTTATATTATGGGGAAAAGTTCCTCGGGAAAAGATTCCTTTTACCGGGCGCTGATGAAAAAGAATCCGTGGGGGCTGAAGAAATTGGTGATTTACACCACCCGTCCTATCCGGGATGGAGAAAAGGATGGGCGGGAATATCATTTTGTCAGCGAGGACCGGTATCAGCAGCTTAAGGCAGAGGGCAAGATTATTGAAGAGCGGTGTTATGACACCGTATATGGCCCCTGGAGGTATTTTACGGCGGATGACGGCACAGTGGATCCTGCCCGGGAAAATTATCTGGCCATCGGAACTCTGGAATCCTACCGGTTGCTGAAAGCGCATTACGGAAGCCGGTATCTTTGCCCCATTTATGTGGAGGTGGAAGACGGGGAACGGCTGAAACGGGCCATTGCCCGGGAGGAAACCCAGGAGATCCCCAAATATGAAGAAATGTGCAGAAGATTTCTGGCGGACAGCCGGGATTTTTCTGAGGACAAGATTCGGGAGGCGGGAATTGAGTGCCGTTTTCTGAATACAGATTTCAATACTTGTCTGGGGAACATTGAAAAGTACATAATTTCTGTGTTATACTGAAAACAGTTCAGAGGAGAGGTTCTCTGGAAACTGTCAGAACCGGGAGGTGAAAGGTATGCCAGGCTTTGAAGAAATTGTAGGACATAAGGAGATTATCCGGCATTTGCAGAATGCGATTCGGCTGGGAAAGGTTTCTCACGCGTATATATTCAGCGGTGAGACAGGTTGCGGGAAAAAATTACTGGCAACTGCTTTTGCCATGACACTGCAGTGTGAGCAGCGGGGAGTGGATCCCTGTCTTACCTGCAGCTCCTGTAAGAAGGCCATGAGCAAAAACCATCCGGATATCATTAATATTACCCACGAGAAGCCCAATTCCATAGGAATTGAGGATATCCGTTCGCAGCTGATTGATGATGTGGCCATCAAGCCTTATTGCAGTTCTTATAAAATTTATATTATAAGTGAGGCGGAGAAGCTGACTTTGCAGGCTCAGAACGCTCTGTTGAAAACCATTGAGGAACCGCCGGCCTATGCGGTGATTCTCCTGCTCACGAATAATATGGACGCGCTGCTGCCCACCATTACTTCCCGATGTGTGAAGCTGGGGCTGCGGCCGGTAAAAGAAAGTATGGTAAAGGAGTATCTTATGGAAAAACTTCATATACCGGATTATCAGGCGAAGATGGATGCGTCTCTTGCCCAGGGAAATATCGGAAAGGCAAAACAGCTGGCCCAATCGGAGGATTTTGCCCAGGTCGCAGAGAATGCGCTCCGGCTTCTGAGACGTTCCGGCGACATGGAGCTTTACGAGCTGGTGGATGCGATTAAGATGCTTTCCGCCGACAAGCAGAACATTTATGACTACCTGGATTTATTTACCATGTGGTTTCGGGATGTGCTGCTTTTCAAGGCCACCCGTGAGGTGGACGGACTGGTTTTCAAGGATCAGTTCAACGATATTAAGGAGCGGGCAGGGAAGAGTTCCTACGAGGGACTGGAAACGATCATTGATGCCATCGAAAAGGCGCGCACACGCCTTCATGCCAATGTCAATTTTGATCTCGTGATGGAACTTCTGTTCCTGACGATCAAGGAGAATTAGAATGGTAAAAATTATTGGAGTCCGTTTTCGGAACGTAGGAAAAATTTATTATTTCAACCCGAAGAATTTTCAGGTGAAGCCGCAGGATCATGTGATTGTGGAGACTGCCAGGGGCGTGGAGTATGGAACCGTGGTACTGGGACCCAAGGATGTGGACGAGGAAGAGGTGGTGCAGCCTTTGAAGGATGTGATCCGCATCGCCACTCCAAAGGACGATGCCCGGGAGCAGAGCAACCGGAAAAAAGAACGGGAAGCTTATCAGATCTGTGTGAAAAAGATACGGGAACACGAGCTGGACATGAAGCTGATCGATGTGGAGTACACCTTTGACAACAACAAGGTACTGTTTTATTTCACCGCCGACGGCAGGATTGATTTCCGGGAGCTGGTGAAGGATCTGGCGGCAGTGTTCAAGACGAGAATCGAACTGCGCCAGATCGGCGTCAGAGATGAGACGAAGATTCTGGGAGGAATCGGCATCTGCGGCCGCCCGCTGTGCTGTCACAGCTACTTGTCCGAGTTTGCGCCGGTTTCCATAAAGATGGCAAAAGAACAGAATCTGTCTCTGAATCCGGCGAAAATTTCCGGTGTCTGCGGGCGCCTGATGTGCTGCCTGAAAAATGAGCAGGAGACTTACGAGTACCTGAACAGAAAGCTGCCGGCCTTAGGTGATACTGTGATAACGCCGGATGGAATCAAAGGCGAGGTTCACAGCGTGAATGTCCTTCGGCAGCTGGTGAAGGTGATGGTAAATATCAACGATGAGAAGGAGCTTCGGGAATATCCGGTGGATGAGCTGAAATTCCGCCTGAGCGGGAAAAAGGGAAAAGGAAAGCCGGCGAAAAAGGAGCAGTCCCGACATGAATAGAGAGATTGCCCTGCAGGAAAATGAACGTCTGGATGATTTGCAGAATGGATATTTTATTATTCAGAACACGAAAAACTTCTGCTATGGTATCGACGCGGTGCTGCTGGCCGGATTTGCCAGGGTGAAACCGGGGGAGCGGGTGCTGGATATGGGCACAGGCACCGGGATCATTCCCATCCTTCTGAAAGCAAAAACTCCGGGGGAGCATTTTACCGGGCTGGAGATCCAGGAGGAAAGCGCCCAAATGGCCCGGCGCAGTGTGGTATACAACGGGTTGGAGAAGGACATTGAGATCCGTACGGGAGATATCAGGGAAGCTGCTGCCATATTCGGCAGAGCTTCTTTTTCTGTGGTTACTTGCAATCCGCCTTACATGACAGGCAGCCATGGCCTGGTGAATCCCCATCTTCCCAAGGCTATAGCCCGCCATGAGGTGCTCTGTACTCTGGAGGATGTGATTTCTCAGGCGGCGCAGGTGCTGGAGCCCAGAGGGAGATTTTACATGGTGCATCGTCCGTTCCGGCTGGCGGAGATTATGGGTCTGATGATGAAGTATCAGTTGGAGCCTAAGCGGATGCGGCTGGTTTATCCATACGTGGATAAGGAACCGAATATGGTACTGATCGAAGGGCTGCTGGGAGGAAATCCCAGGATCACAGTGGAAAAACCGCTGATCGTTTATGAACGGCCCGGGGTTTATACGGATGAAATCCGGGAGATTTACGGGGACGGGCGCTGAGAATAAGGCGGGGCCGGACTGTATGCATGTTTTTGGTGGTATGGAAACTGAACGACTGCGGTGTAGGATAGAAAATGCCGGGAAAGACCGGCAGGACAGAGGAGAAGCTTATGGCAGGAACATTGTATTTGTGCGCGACGCCCATCGGTAATCTGGAGGATATTACCTTCCGGGTATTGCGGACGCTGAAGGAAGTGGATCTGATTGCTGCGGAGGATACCAGAAACAGTATCCGTCTGCTGAATCATTTTGAGATCCGGACGCCCATGACCAGCTATCATGAGTTTAACAAGATCGAGAAGGGCCGGTATCTGGTGCGCCAGCTTCTGGAGGGAAAGGAAATCGCCCTGATTACGGATGCCGGAACGCCGGGGATCTCAGACCCCGGGGAGGAGCTGGTGGCCATGTGCCAGGAAGCGGGGATCCGGGTGACTTCTCTGCCGGGACCTGCCGCCTGTATCACCGCGCTGACCATGTCGGGGCTTCCCACCCGTCGGTTTGCCTTTGAGGCTTTTCTTCCTTCCGATAAGAAAGAGAAGCAGGCGGTGCTCAAAGAGCTGGAGACGGAGACCAGGACCGTGATCATGTATGAGGCGCCCCACCGGCTGGTGAAAACCCTGGAGGAGCTTTACGGGGCGCTGGGAGACCGGAGGATTTCCGTGTGCCGGGAGCTGACCAAGAAGCATGAGACGGTGTTCGCGACGACGCTTCGGGAGGCACTGGAGTATTATCAGAAGCAGGAACCCAGAGGCGAGTGCGTGATCGTCATGGAAGGCAGAAGCCGGAGGCAGATGGAGGAAGAAAAACAGAAGGCCTGGGAGAGTATGAGTCTCACGGAACATATGCGGTATTATGAAGAGCAGGGGATTGGCCGGAAGGAGGCCATGAAGCTGGTGGCAAAGGACCGGGGTGTGGGAAAGAGAGACGTGTATCAGGGACTTCTGGAAGAAGAAAAGAAAGGGCTGCCATATGAGGAATGAAGTTCCTCATATGGCAGCCTCTTTTTAAATGGTGTCCATCAGGCAGCAGCCGCTGACAATATAGTGCCACCGGTTCTCCAGCATGGATTCCTCCACCGGATGGTTTTTGGCCTCTTTCACCGCGAAGTAGGGCATCCGTTCCTGCTCCAGCTCCTCCAGACGGCTGACGGAACCGTTCAGGTATGACTCGATTCTCCGTTTGTGGCTGGCCAGACGGGTAAGCACGCCGCCCAGCTTGATGTCCAGAAGCTCATAGCCGAAGGGCTTGGCGTCCCGCAGCCACAGCTGTTCCCGGATTGTTTTCATTTTCCACAGGTGATCGATGATGTTGGGGATAACCTTATCGCAGATATCCCGGAGTGTGGATAAGTCTTTGCTGTCGTAGGCGTCCTTGATCCGGATACCCAGGTCGGCCTTCTGTGCCAGAACCTGCGCGAACTCTTCATAGAAATGGAACAGGTCCGCATAGGCCGGTGAGGTCTGTGCGCAGGAAGCCATCCGCAGAGCCAGATCTCTGTAATAAGTCTGAGTATCGATTCCTTTCAGGTGGTAGTCGAACATTCCCAGCATATTGTCCTGATACAGATAGTATTTGGAGGGGTTGTCGGAACCCATGTTGTTTCCCATACCCGTGAAAAGGGAATCGAAAGCTTCCAGCTGCCAGAAATCCTCCAGGCGGCCGCCGGTGCAGGCTTCAAATTCTTCCTTCAAATCCTCCTTGCACACGGTTTCGTGGAAGCCCAGATGGGCGAAGAGTACCAGACCCGGGTATACGGCATCCAGCGGCGTCTCGGATCCGTTGTCCATCCAGGCGGTACAGAAGATTTCCGGCACCTGATACTCCCGGCAGGCCTCCAGGGCGCTGACGGTACAGCGGAACGCCCGTCCGTAGTTGGGAGCGATGCCGTTCCACATCCAGACACCGCCGGCAAAGGTCAGATGATTGGTGAGCTCCTGGTGTACCCGCAGCATATTCCGGTACAGCGGGCCGTTTTCGTTGTAGTAATCCCAGTAAACCAGTCCCAGCTCCTTGTCCGGTTTTTCCCAGCCGGAGGTATCCGTTGTCTCATCCACATCGTAATAACCGCCGCCGGTGTTGGCGGTGATATACATATCACTCCAGATCATGGGGGTCAGTCCCAGCTTCGGGCAGATGGCAAATACCCGGGCGCTGTGTTCTTTCATCAGCTTCGCACTCTCCCGGTAGCCGTTTTTCTTCAGATATTCGCCGAGACCCAGCTGGGCAGCCTCATCCATTCCCAGATGTACCCGGCGGGTGGAAAAGGAATCCTTCACCGCCACAAGCAGTTCCTCGATAAAGTCATAAACCTTCTCTTCCCCCACCATCAGAATATCCTCGGTGTCTTTGATATCTTTGCCCAGAGGCCATTTCAGCGCGTTGCGCAGATGGGCCAGCGTCTGGATGCAAGGTACCAGCTCAATGCCGAAAATCTGCGCGTAGTCGTCCATTTCCCGGATTTCTTCTCTGGAATAGCGTCCCCGGTAAATGCCGAAATAGGGCTCCCCGGGAACCTCATAGGTTTCCTCTGTGTACAGCATCAGCAGATTCATGCCGATCCGGGCCAGCTTGCGGATCATTGCCTTGACGGTTTCCGTGGTAAATACGGAATTTCTGGAGCAGTCCAGCATAAATCCGTCTCTGGGGAAGCATACGGTCTCGGTCTTTTCGGAAACCGTGTCCGCAGAACGGTGCAGGGCCCAGCTCAGCCCCCGGAAATAATGAGCGGGTTCCTTGCAGCGGATGGTGATGCTGTTTCCTTCTCTTTTGGCGTAAAGCTCTTCCCTGTCCTGAAAGGCAACGGAGATGGTCAGGGAATCTTCCCCGGACACTCCGGAAGTTTCCTGAAGCAGAATATTGGTACCCTCCTGAAGACGCTGGGTTACAGCAGGGTCGCCGGTCAGTAAAAAGTTCATTATATAGTTCCTCCCATATCAGATTTTGACGTCAGAATGGCCGTCTGTACTCATATTTTACTGAATACCGGGGGAAATGTAAATAAGGATTGAGAACTGCCCGCAAAAGTGTTACACTGGAAAGAATGAAAAATCCGGTACCTTCCGGCCGCCAGCCGAAAGGATGCCGAAAGTGAGAGGGTTTGGTATGACAGAGTTTCTCGTAAAACGATTTGTGAAAAATTATCAGGATACGGATGATCTGCAGGTGCGAACTGCCTACGGTGTGCTTTCCAGCCTTGTGGGAATCTGCTGTAATGTGCTGCTGTTTGCCGCCAAGGTGGTGATTGGAATGGTGATGAACAGTATTTCCGTGACGGCGGACGCCTTCAACAACCTTTCGGATGCTGCTTCTTCCGTAATCAGCTTTGTGGGGGTGAAGATGGCGGATAAACCGGCAGATGAAGAACATCCTTTCGGCCATGGAAGGATGGAGTACATTGCGGCGCTGATTGTCTCTTTTCTGGTCATCGAGGTGGGATTCACCTTTTTCAAAAGCAGTATCGGAAAGCTGCGTACCCCGGAAACCATGAATTTTGACCTGGTTCCATTTCTTATTCTTCTGCTGTCTGTGGCTGTAAAGCTGTGGATGGGAATGTTTAACAGGAAACTGGGAAGACGTATTGATTCCAAAGTGCTGCTGGCTACCGCCACGGATTCGCTGGGGGACGTGGTGACCACCAGTGTGACGATCCTGTCCATTCTGGTATACCGTTTCCTGGGATGGAATATCGATGCGGTAATGGGAATTCTCGTCTCCCTGGTGGTGATGTGGGCGGGTATCGGCATTGCCCGGGACACCCTGGAACCCCTGATCGGCCAGGCGGGAGACCCGGAACTGGCTGCCAGAATCCGCAGGGAAGTGGAGTCCTACGACGGGATTGTGGGAACTCATGACATGATCCTTCACAGCTACGGGCCGGGAAGAACCATGGCTTCCCTTCATGCGGAGGTCCCCCGTGACCGGAATATCGAAGATTCCCACGAGGTGATCGATCAGGCAGAGCGGGAAGTATCCAGAAAGCTGGGTGTTTTTCTGGTCATCCATATGGATCCTGTGGAAATGAAGGATGAGGAAGTTCTGGAATGTCGGCAGAAACTGGAGGCGTATCTCGGGGATCTGAATCCGGAGCTGAAGTTCCATGATTTTCGGATGGTGAAGGGAAAGCATCATACTAATTTGATTTTTGATGTGGTGGTTCCTTATTCCTACACGGAAGAAATGGAGCAGGAGCTGAAAGAAAAGATACAGGAGCATATGAAGGAAATCGACAGCCGGTATGCCTGCGTGATTACGGTAGATAAAAGTTATATTGGAAATTCCTCAGGTGATTCCTGAGAATTGCGGAGCGGATTTCTGAAATCCCCTTCGGGGATACCTTTATGGCCATTCGGCTGAAATTAATGAAAGGAGGAAGGCTGATGAAGCTTGCGGTATTATTTCCCGGTATCGGGTATCATGTGGATAAACCGCTTTTGTACTATGGAAGAAAGCTGGCAGTTCAGAGGGGATTTGAGGTGATTCCGGTTCCCTACGGGAATTTTCCCGATGGCGTGAAAGGTTCGCCTGAAAAAATGAAGCAGGCCTTTCTCAGCGCGCTGCAGCAGACGGAAGAGATTTTAGGAGAAGTGGATTTTGAGAACTATGAGGAAATCCTGTTTGTCTCAAAGAGTGTGGGAACAGCGGTGGCCTCGGCTTACGGGGCGAAACATGGGCTGCGGACCAGAAATCTTTATTTTACGCCGGTGGAGGAATCTTTTTCCCTCATGGAGCAGCCCGGAATCGTATTCCACGGAACCAAAGATCCCTGGGCCGGGACGGAAGCGGTGAAAAAAGGCTGCCGGGAAAAAGAGCTTCCGCTGATTCTGGTGGAGGACGGAAACCATTCTCTGGAGACGGGAAGAACCATGCGGGACTTGAAGATCCTCAAAAAAGTCATGCGGATTTCGGGACGGTATCTGGATGGGAAAATAACAGAGGAAAAAATCATTTAGTCAGAGAAAAGCACCCATCGCGGCGGCACTGCCGGATAACGGAAGAAGGTTTCCGTAGAGAAGAAAATGCAATACCCTGTTTCGATTCCCGAAATAAAAGGGATCGAAACAGGGTTTTGCTGAATGTTCATCTATTTTTCCTGAGCCTTTTCTCCGGGCAGGATCAGATTCAGAAGAATGGCCATGATGGTGGCGATAACCACGGGAGATCTGCCGAAGATCATGGTGGCCCATTCCGGGAACTGTGCCAGAGAAGCCTGTGCCTGGGAAACACCCATGCCCAGCGCCACGGAAAGTCCCACGATGGAGGTGTTCCGGTAATTCATTTCCTGGCGGAAAATCAGCTTGATTCCCGTCATGGCGATGGAGGCGAACACGGAGATGGTGGCGCCGCCCAGCACGCACTGGGGAATGGTGGTCAGCAGCGCGGAAAATTTGGGAACAAATCCGGCGATCAGCAGGATGACTGCCGCCAGTCCCAGCACACAGCGGTTGATGACCTTTGTGGTGGTGACAATTCCCACGTTCTGGCTGTAGGTGGCCGTCGGAAGGCCGCCCAGGAACGCGTCCAGAATGTTGGACAATCCGTACATTACAATACCGCCCTGCAGCTCCTTATCTTCCGGATCACGGTTCATACTTCCCACGGTGGTGGCGGAGAAATCGCCGATGGCCTGAATGGAATTCACTGCAAAGAGAATCGCGATGGCGACGCAGGAAGAGGGCTCAAAGGTAATGCCGAAATGCAGGGGCTGGGGAACCTGGAACAGGCCTGCGCTCTGGATACCGGAAAGATCCACCAGACCCAGACAGGCCGCAAAGATATATCCGGCGATAATTCCCACCAGGATGGAAGCCAGCTTCAGAAAGCCCCTGGCAAAATGATTCAGTCCGATCACCACGGCCAGGGTAAAGAATGCTGCCAGCCAGTTTTTCCAGGAACCGTAATCAGGATTGGAGGTTCCGCCGGCCATGTAGTTGACGGCGGTGGGGTACAGGGAAAGTCCGATGGTAAAGACCACGGTTCCTGTGACAATCGGCGGAAACAGAATCCGGATTTTCCGGATACCGAACCCTACAAGGATGGCCACGATACCACCCACAATCTGCGCGCCCAGTATGGTGCCGATATCAGCCACCTCGGCGATGGCCTGCATGCTGGGAACGTAGGCAAAGCTGATTCCCATAATCACCGGAAGGGAAGAACCCAGCTGGAAATTTTTAATACGCACAATGGGAAACAGCTGCAGCAATGTACTGATGGCAGAACAGAACAGTGCCGCCTGAATCAGAATTACCCGGTCCGCATCGCTGATTCCGGCAACGCCTGCAATGATGATGGAAGGAGTAACGCATCCCACAATCATGGCCACCACATGCTGGAGCGCCAGCGGAAGGGCCTGGCTGAATGCGGGAACTCCCCCCAGCTCAAAGACAGAAGCACGGCTTTTGGAACCGGAAGGTTGATGGTTTGACTTCATATAGATATCCTCCTGAGTAAATTGTCCCCGGCAGCCGCATGCTCCTTTGGCCGGGGCGTATTCCGCCGTGTGTACCCGCAGGGTAGTACGGCAGGGAGCGGTTCATCTCTGAATTCCGCTCCTACTACTGTATAATAAACGCAGGGAAAATGCAAAGGGAAAATAACACAACCGATGGATCCTGGTTCAATTTTTTACGGAAGCTGTCAATTCACCGTATTTTTTCTTCAGAGAATCTCTCGGTTTGATCTTTTTCGTAAGGCCGAAGCGGTATATATCGATCCATACCCGGTCGTCATCCATCCAGTCTGCGCAGTTCAACGCCCGATACAGAATAATCTCCCTGTCAGATTCCATGGAATTGGAAAAGTAATAACGGATTTCCTGTTCCGCTTCCCCCAGAGAAATACTGATCAGCAGAATCATATCGCAGAGGTGATTGATTTTTTCCCTGCGTTCAAAATCACCGGAGCTGTAGCTTCCTTTGCCGGTAATTTGGGTTTTGGTTTCCGCTATTATTTTCTTTGATTCTTCGATTGCCATGTATTTCAAATCGGTTGTCTTCAGTTCAGAGAGAAAAGCCGCCTGATTACAGATATACAGGTTCCACCGGGAAAGTCCGCCGGAAGATGTCAGCGGGAGCAGTCGGCATATTTTCTCACGGGAATATCCGGTTCGGAAGGTCATGGTGACCAGAAGATGGAACAGATCATCCTGTTTCCACTGGACAGATGAAAACGGGTCATCCGAGGAAAACAGGTAAACATTGCATCCTTTTGCCAGTACTTTGTAAATTTTTTCCAGGCAGTCTGCGGCACGCTGGCAGTATTCGCTGTCCGGCGGGATTTTCTGCAGCTGTTTGATAAAATTCATTACCTGGAAACGCCATTTTGAACGCTGATTTTTCGGTATGACCCGGTTGGGAACCAGATAATTCTGCGCACAGGCATTTTCAACAAACCAGTCGATCTGTTTTTCCAGCTCTTCAAAACTGGCCGTGGATTTTTCCTTTTTTGCGCTGCCGCTGTCCTTGCCGGACAGAATATCCTGTATCAGAGGATCGATTTCCTCTTTTCTGCTTTTGGAAAACTGTTTGTAACATTCGGCGAATGCTTTTTCCAGAAGAGGTCGATCCGCATTTTTTATCAGTTCACGAAATTCCTGTATTTTCATATCATCGGTTCCATCCACAGCAATGCTTGTATTTTTTTCCGCTTCCGCAGGGACAGGGATCATTTCTTCCCACCTTTTTTCCGGCATGGCGGAGACTTCCGGCGTCAGAATCCCAGACTACCGTTCCACTCTCATACAGCTCTGTATAAAGATGGTCATAATAGGACCGGGTGCCGCCGTCCTTTTTCATCAGCTGTTTCAGGCTGTCCTCCGACATTCGGCGGGGATCATCCTTCAGTTCACATTCAATCGCCTGCACAGACTGATACGCATAGGGATAATGCGCTTTTAAATATTCAAAATCTCTCAGAAGTCCGGGAAGCCTTCGGACGGAAAAATATTTTCTGAGAAGAAGCTGGATCTCCTCTTTCTGAATCGCCTCCTCTTCTTCCTCTGTCAGCCCCGCCTGCCGGTCAATTTCCCGATCCTCTTCTGTTCCGATATTCATGGAGCAGAGAACCAGATCCATCAGGAAGGAACTGATCTTCCGGTCTTCCCTCATTGCGTAACTTTCCAGAGATTCAAAGGCGGTCCGCAGAGTTGTCCGGTAAATCGGAAGAGTTATAAAACCGGAATCCCGAAGATACCCGGCCAGTTTTTGAAATGGCGGGCGGTAAGCAGGATTTTCCAGATAGTGTGCGAAGAGCACAAGATTCTCAGACACCCGTTCCTGCAGGCTGTCCGTATTTTCCTGCTTTTCCAGAAAATGAATATAGGCATCAACATCTCCGGATACCGTGTCCTGGCCGATGACCATTCCCAGTTCGATCAGGCGCTGGAAGATACCATCCATCAGGACGGTACCCGGATCATGGCCATTTTCGTATTCCATGGCCACCGTATGGTACATGGAATAAGCTTCCTCCAATTTCATCTGATTTTCAAGAACATCACCATAGGTGGAGTAATAGAACGGGATATAGAACTCCGGCGGCCAGGCCTTTTGAAGAACTTCTTCTGCCTGCTGATATTTTTTTGAAACCTGGAGGCAGACAGCCATATGAAGGCTGACAATGATATCATCAGGTTCTTTCCGGTAGAGCTTCCGGATCGTGGATTCTGCCGAGGAAGTCTTTCCCAGCTCCAGAAGAGCGATGGACATGGGGAGAGCCCAGAGAGAGATGTCGGCTCCCTTTTTTTCCAGCTGTTGGGAAAGATGCAGCGTTTTCTGGAAATCCCTCTGTTCCTGTGCCTGGGCAATGGCGGAAATTGTTTCCCGGTATGCGGAGGGAATTTCGGAGAGAAGATCACTGTTGTCGGCAAGAATTGGCTTTTGTATTTCATCAAATAAGATCATGGGTATGGGCCTCCTCTGGGGTTTAAAGATTCGGGTGTAAGGCCGCGCGCGTGTTGTCGGCGGCTGTAAGTTCTTCTTAGTTAGTTATATCATGGTATGGACTTAATTGCTACATTTTTTGCAGAGATGATATCTGGTAGGGACAGAACTTACAATTTTCTTTTATACAGGTGGGAAGGGGCAGCTGCCATGGCGGAAACTGGCTGGCATTGTTATTTTTTTGTCATATTATGGGGAGGCAGGGAGGAGAGATATATCATAAATGCAGAAGATAGTCAAAAAACTTTGCCTTTTTACAGGAGATAAAGATGGAAAAAGTGCGAAAATATATAAAATTAATCAAGATTGAAAAATAAAAACAGGATATCTGAATAATAAAAAAATAAAACCTGTAAAATTGCAAATAAATAGAAAAGGATAGCTAAGTATATTTGTATAAGAAAATGTTATATTCAACGTACAAAATATAATAAATCAACAAAGGAGATGTGAAAATGAAAAGAAGACGGAACGTTTTGGCAAGTTTGTTAATGACATCTGTGCTTCTGGCAGGATGTACGCCCAGCTCCACCAGCGACGGACAGGCTCCGGCGGGGACAGAGGAAGGAGGCGGTGGGGAAGCGGCCGCAGAACAGACGGAATCGGAAGAGCCGGAAGATTCGGGAGAACCCATCGAACTGAATTTCTGGGATTTGCGGACAGAGGGTGCGGGCGCGGAAATGATTGACACCCTGATTGCCAACTTCGAAGAGGAGAATCCAGGCGTGACTGTGAAGCGGACTGCTTTTAAGGTGGATGATCTTCGCAATACCATCAAACCTGCCATCAACAGCGGAGAGGGCCCGGATGTGTTCTCCTATGACGCGGGAGCCGGCTATCTGGGAGTTCTGGCAAACGCCGGACTGGCTCTGGATCTGTCCGAATACCGGGAAGAGTATAACTGGGATGACCGTTTCCATGACTGGGCGTTGGAGAAAACCGTTTATGACGGAAAACTGTATGGAATCGCCAACGAGCTGGAGATGCTGGGAGTTTTTTATAATGTTGAAATGTTCGAGGAGGCCGGCGTGGAAGTTCCGACGACCTATGAGGAATTCCTTCAGGTCTGCCAGGTCTTTAAGGATCGGGGAGTAACTCCCGTAATCATGGATGACAAAGAGCAATGGCCCGGTTTTCATTATGAATCCATCTGGCTCAACAGTTTTGTGGGAGCGGATAAGGTAAAACAGGCGGTAGCCGGAGAAATTCCGTGGACGACAGATGGATTTGGACAGGCTCTGGATGAACTGGCAAAAATGTATTCGGAAGGATATGCCACGGAAAAACCGCTGAGTGTTTCTTCGGAAGACGGACATAAATCCTTTTACGCAGGAGAAAGTCCCATGAGAATTACCGGAACGTGGAATGTGGCCACCTTTGTGGAAAATATGGACGGAAACGTGGGATTTTTCTATCTGCCTCCTGCCACTGAGGATGTGGATAACTGCCCTCCCGGAGGACTGGGTGAGGCAGTCGTAGTGAACGCCAAGACAATACATGAAGAAATGGCCGTGAAATTTGTGGATTATCTTTTCCAGATGGATAACATGGAATACTGGTATGAAGCCGGACTGATTCCTTCAGTGAAAGACGTGGATTACAGCACCTATGAGCTGAGCGATCTGTTCAAAAATGTGGTGGACGAGATCAACAGATCTGAGAATCTGGGAGAAAACATCGATGTTCTGATGCCTCCGAAAGTAAACGACGTGACAAAAAATTATATTCAGCAGCTGATTGCAGGCAAGATCGACGGACAGTCCTGCATGGAACAGAAACAGCAGGCATTTGAAGAAGAAATTGAAGCTGGAAACTATTCTGTAGAGTAAAGATGCGGGGCTGCGGATATTTTTCCGCAGCCTCATTCATGACAACGGAAAGTTCGCACAGTGTGGGATCCGTTGTTATACACGGAGGTGGTTATTTGAACAGAAAAAAACAAATCAAAAACTGGCTGGGATGTTTTATCTTTGCCCTTCCGGCGCTGTTCTTTTACTGTCTGTTTCTGGTGGGTCCCATTATTTCCACAGTAAAAATCAGCCTTAATGAGTGGAACGGCGCAAATCCTTATATGAAATGGGTGGGCCTCGACAATTATATCCGGGTGTTTCAGGATCCGATTTTTTATAAAGCACTGGGAAACAACATTATCTGGATTCTGTTTACCATTTTTGTTCCGGTACTTCTGGGACTGATTTTTGCCATCATTCTCTCCAATCCATGGGTGAAAGGGAAATTCCTGTACCGGCTGACTTACTTTATGCCAAATGTGGTGTCCCTGGTGGCCGTCGGCATCGTGTGGGGATGGATTTATAATCCGGAGTTCGGAATCATGGGAAAAATGTTCCGGGCGCTGGGATTGGACAGTCTGGCGGCCATCGACTATCTGGGGGATGAAAAACTGGTGATCTGGTTTCTGCTGATTGCCGGAAGCTGGACCTGCTATGGATTTAATATGGTGGTATTCCTGGCAGGGCTGCAGGGAATTGACAGCAGCTATCTGGAGGTGGCAAGGCTGGAAGGTGCCAATCCGGTACAGAAATTTTTCTATGTAATTGTGCCGCTGATTAAGGGAACAATCGTCCTTCTGGTATCCAACTCACTGATTGGTTCTTTCAAGGTATTTGACCTGATTTATGTGATGACAAAGGGAGGACCGTATCATTCCTCGGAAGTTATTTCCACCTATATGTATACTTCCGCATTTACCATGAACGATTACGGTTATGGTTCAGCGCTGGCTGTGGCTCTGGCAGTTATTATTGCTGTCTGCTCGGGAATTTTCATGAAACTGACAGACAAGGACAATACATAAGGAGGGGAAAGCATGAAAAACGGTTCATTAATCAGACGGAAGATTGGTCACCTGCTGATTTATGGGGTGCTGATCCTCTTTGTATTTATCTCCATCATGCCTATATTCTGGATGTGGATGGCGGCTCTGAAGCCCTTTGACCCCGCAGTGAACGATCCCTTTGCCCTACCTCATTCCATTACCTTTGAGTATATCAAAGAGGCCTGGACCACCGGGCGAATGGGAACTTATATGAGAAACAGTATTCTGGTGGCCGTTCCGCGCGTGGCAGTGGTGCTGCTCCTTGCGTCTCTGGCCGGCTATGCTTTCGGAAAACTGAAATGGAAAGGAAGAAATGTGTTTTTTTCCTTTATCCTCATCGGCATGATGATCCCTATCAATGCCATGATTATTCCGCTGTACTACAATATTCAGCAGCTGGGGATGATCAATACGCTGCAGGCCATGATTCTGCCTTATTTCGGACTTTCCATGCCGTTCGCCTGCTTTATGATGCGTTCCTTTTTCCGGGAACTTCCGGATGAACTGATGGAATCCGCCACCATTGACGGGGCGGGAAAATTCCGAACCTGGCTGCATGTGATGCTGCCGCTCACCAAACCGGCGCTTACATCGCTGCTGATATTTGAATTTATGTGGTCCTGGAACGATTACCTGCTGCCCATGCTGATGGTGTACGACGATCAGTACCGGACGCTTCCGCTGGGGCTGATGTATTTCCAGGGCGAATATACCATGAATACGTCTCTGATCGCAGCGGGGGTAACCATCTGTACGGTTCCCATTCTGATCGTATATTCCATATTCCAGAGAAGTTTTGTCAACGGAATTACGGCAGGCGCGGTCAAGGGATAGTTAAAAATACCAGAGGGAGGTTTTAACCATGAGTGTGAAATTTGCAATTTTAGGAGCCGGCAACATGGGCCGGGGACATGGCCGGCGGCTGGAAGCTGCCGGCGCCAGAATCGCAGCGGTCTGCGACCGTAGCGCGAAAGCAAGAAAAGAATTCCTGGAAGAAATGGAAGAGACAGATATCCGGGAGTATGAGGATTTCGATGAAATGCTGGAAAAAGAAGATTTCGACGGCCTGTTTATCTGTTTGCCGCCGTTTGCCCAGGATGATCAGTTTGAGAAAGCGGCAAAAAAAGGGAAACATATTTTTATTGAGAAACCCATTGCCCTGAATACGGAAACCGGAAAACGCATGGTACAGGCAGCCAGGGATGCCGGGATCATCACCCGGGTGGGATTCCACATGCGCCAGGGCCAGGCGGTGAAACGGCTGAAGGAGCTGATAACCTCCGGAAAGGCAGGACGCCCGGTACTCTTTTACGGCCATTATTCCTGCAATTCGCTCCATACGCCCTGGTGGATTCAGGTAGATCTGTGCGGCGGACAGATTTTTGAGCAGGCAATTCATCTGTATGATATGTGCAGAAATCTGCTGGGAGAACCCAGATATACCTGCGGAATCATGAATAACCTCTGCCACGGCAATATTCCCCGGTATACGGTGGAAGATGTCAGCGCTTCCATTTCCGGGTTCAGCAATGGTGCAGTGGCATCCATCACCGCCAACAACTGTGAAATCCCCGGCCAGTGGAACGGTATTTTCCGGGCTGTCTATGAGCATGTTACGGTGGACTTTGAAGATCATAACCATGCGGTTTTCACTTTCACCGACAGTGAAACACCCAAATCCGAGGTGGTTTCCTCAGAAATGGATCCTTACGAGGTTGAGGTGCGGGAATTTATCTCCTGCATAGAAAAGGGAGAAGATACTTCCTGCAATATCACAGAGGGCTACAAGAGCCTCTGCTTCGTGGAGGCGGTGGTGGCTTCCGCAAAAATGGATGGACAGAAAATGGCGGTAAAATAACAGGAAAGGGAAGGTGACAGATCATGAAACAGTTATTATTGGGAAAAGAAGGAATGCCGGTGCTGGAAGCTTATGAGGATCTTCCTGTGCCAGAGGGTTATGTTCGGGTACAGTCGGATTTTGGGGCGCCCAAGCACGGGACAGAATGGCACGGAGGTGGAAAAGATCCCTATGCGAAGGTGTATTATGATGAATCCACACATATTTTCCGCAAAAGGGAGAAAGAATTGGTGAATGAGGGAAAATCCGGGCTAGGAAATATGTTTGTGGGAAAAATCGTCGAACTGGGAAAGGGCGTGAGTAACCTGCAGCTGGGGCAGCGTGTGGCAGGGTATGGGAACCTTAAAAATACGCATACCGTTCAGGCGGAAAATGTCCTTGTAATGCCGGAGAACATGAGCTGGAAGGAGGCCGTGTGTTATGATCCGCTGCAGTTTGCCCTGGGTGGAATCCGGGATGGCCATGTCCGCGTGGGAGACCGGGTGTTGATTTCCGGCCTCGGCGCCATCGGATTGATGGCCGCCCAGGCCGCGAAACTGGCAGGGGCTTCCCTGGTAGCTGTCAGTGATCCCATTGAAAAGAGAAGAAGGGTGGCGCTGGACAACGGAGCAGATATTGCGTTTGATCCTCAGAAAGAGGATTTCGGGCTGATTTTAAGGGATATGACAGATGGTATCGGTGTGGATGTGGTGATTGAAACCAGTGGTAACTACAAGGCTGTGGAGCAGGGAATCCGGGCATTGGCCTATGGAGGAAACTTTGCCATGGTGGGATGGCTGGGTGAATGCCGGATTCCCATCAACCTGGGATATGAGGGACACTTTAACCAGTGCCATTTCTATTTCTCCCGGGCATGCAGTGAGCCGAATAACGACTATCCCCGCTGGAGCTTCGACCGAATCTGCAGGACAGCATGGGAAATGCTCTGCCAGGGGAAATTCACCTGTGAAAATATTGTGGACCCGGTGGTGGATTTTGAGACATGTGATGCGGGTTATAAGCAGTATGTTATCAACAATCCTCAGGAAAGTGTGAAGATGGGAGTTCGGTTCGCAGAGTAAACATTCCGGAGGATGACGGCGGACAGTCTGAGGAAACTGGTCAGGGAAAAATGACGGAAGGAGGCAGCAGGGTTGAGTGAATGGCTGAAACCATTGATTCAAAGAGCTTTTCTGGAGATTCTGGATTATGACTATCAGGTGAGGACAGAGATGAATCAGCGAAACAGAGAACTTCCCTGCTGCGTCATGTCTTATCTGAAAAAAGGTGAGGCGCTTTTACGGGTGGACGGTGCGGAGTATTATTGTACGGCAGGTGACGCAATTTTTGTACCGCCGCATGTGGTGCATGACCACATCAAAACCTCCAGGCAGGAAGCGGAATTTCTCTGGTGGCATTTTAATTTCAGAACTGCCTATAATATGGATGTTCTGAATCTTCTGAAGCTTCCCTATCGGGTACACATGGAGAACTATGCGGAATTTGAAGAGAAATTTTTTGCGTACATGAAAGCCATTGAAAATGAAAAGACCATTGCAGATATGATCTATAAAAATGCCAAAGCACTGGAGGTGCTGGCCTGTATTTTCGACAGCTTTCTCCGTTGCCAGAAAACGCAGATGGCGACAGATATTCCCGCAGTGTTCATAGACATCTTCAATGATATTTCAGAAAAGCCCCGGGCTGATTTGACATTGGGGAAACTCAGTGAGAAATATCATATGAACCCGACCTATATTTCCAATAAATTTAAGGAATGTTTTGGTGTTTCACCCATAGTACTGCAGAAAAATATGCTGCTGGAGAGAGCGAAGGATTATCTGGTTTCCTCCGGTATGAGTATTGGGGAGATTGCGGATGAACTGCATTTCAGCGATCATGCGGTGTTTACCAGGTTTTTTACGGAGAAAGCGGGGATATCACCGAAAAAATATCGGAATACCAGTTCGTAAGACATTTGTTGGTAAAAAACAGGAGGAATTGTGTAACAGCGGTTCCTCCTGTTTTCTGCTGTCGAAAATAATTATTGCGTGACATGCTTTCGGTCCATCACTTTACAAAACACCACCGCCACACCCGTACTCACCGCTGTGGCCAGAATCGCCGGCCCCACGATGGCCGTGGGATCCGTACTCCCATACTGGGTCCGGTAGGCGATAATATTCACCGGAATCAGCTGCAGTGAAGAGATGTTGAGAATCAGGAAGGTACACATCTCATTTCCCGCAATTCCCTTTTTTCTTGCCGGCCCCGGCGCCTTGCCGGCCCTCCGCTCTTCCTCCAGTTTTCCCAGAGATTCCATGGCCTGAAGCCCCGCCGGGGTGGCCGCCCAGCCAAGCCCCAGGAAATTGGCGATCATATTGACCGCCATATGTTTCCGGGCAGGATGTCCGGCGGGGAGCGAGGGAAAGAGAAAACTCATCAGAGGCCCCATTTTTTTCAGCATCTGGTCAATGAGGTCGGAATTTTCCGCAATCCGCATGATGCCCGTCCATAAGGCGGTAACACCGGCCATGACGATGCAGAGGTTTACCGCCTCCCGGGAAGATTCCACGGCTGCTTCGGTTACGGCTTTCAGATTTCCGGTGGCTGTGCCGTACAGGATACCCAGAAGGATCATGCCGCCCCAGAGATAATTCATATTTCATTTGCTCCTGTGCTGTTGTTACTATCAGTGTATTTGCGGGAAAGCAAAGATATGACGGGAAGGAAAGGGGCATCCCGCGGCGGAACGGATTACCGTTGCAGTGGAATGCCCGTTGCTTCCAGGGAAAAGCGTGTTCGGAAAATGGAAATAATCGCTTGACAGATGAAAAAAACAGGCATATCATGAAGGTACAATTCTTATGGGATAACATCCCATTCCAGATTTTCCCTGTTTGATAATTCAGTTCAGAAACTTGTACCGGCCTGCCGGGTGATTTTTGTCGCGGAGGTCATGCGTCTGCTGTACTGCAGAATGATATTCTGCAGGAAATCCGCGGTTTCTTCCTGGCTGCAGATCATGCTACATTCCTTCAATGAATGTGAAAAATCATAAAAAGCAGTCAGAAGATTCTGCTCTTTCAAAACGAGATACAACAGGTGACCGCTGCAGTCGCTGAACACCATATATCCATATCCCATGGAAGTGTAAAGGTGCAGGTTGGACGGAAATTTATCCAGAACCTCCCCGAACAGGCGGAATTTTTTTCCGGACAGCAACTGTTCCCGGTATTTTTTCAGAAGATAGATCCGATCCGGCATGCTAAGGGGTGTGTAGAGATCTTTCGGGCACTCATGAAATTTTCCTGTTTCCATAAAGGACAGGACCCCCTCTTTTGAAAAATAATTATGCAGATTGCTGGACGAGACAGAGTCCAGATATTTTTTCAGCATTAGAATCAGTGACTGACGGTTTGGAAGATCCTTTACCACATAGCGCTCCAGCATATCGCCTGTCAGAAGCGGAAGCAGACAGGGTTCGGCGCTCAGTCCGTAAATATGCGAGGTTTCTGTCAGAAACATCGGAAGATTTTTCAGATGAGCATCCAGAACAGAGGAAAAGGAAATCGTCAGCGGAGTGGCAATCTTTTTCAAATCCTCAAAGCGTTTCTGAAGAAGGTCAACAAGATCCCTGCGGGTAAACAGGATGCCGCTTTTCAGATCGCTGGTGCAGACCACAGCCGCTGTTTCCGTCAGAAATACACACGGCATGAAGTTCATGTTGTTAAAATGCGAATTCACATCATCATAATAGTAGTAGGGCTGATAATCGTAGTTGTTTCCGTAAAAAGGAATGATACGTTTCAGACACTGAAGATTATAATCATTTTGTGACCGGATGAGACTCCGGCTGTTGGTGATGCACAAAATATGATGAAAACGCAGAGAGGTCGCGCTGTGCGGAAGCGCAGCGGCAATATTCAGCGATTCCAGATGTTCCGGCTGAGCGATTACCCGTATGATGCCGTCCGGTCTGGCGGTTGCCTGCCGCAGAATTTTATGAATAACGGAAGATGTCTGCAGCTGGCTGGTCAGCGGATAGGTATTCTGATCATCAGCAGCCAGAGAAAGCCGGAATTGAGAAACATCGATGGAATGAAAGGAAGAAATCCTTTGAATCTCCTGAAAATCAAGAATAAATTTCACCACATTTTGACGCCGGTAATACACTTCCGAGCCGGTTTTGGTAATCAGATAGGCGGTCATAAGCTCTTTGGTTTCCAGCGGATTCAGGTTGATAAATTCCGCGATTTTCTGAACCTGTTCCCTGGAAGAAGGCGCTCTTTTCCCGTTGATCAGCTTATACATTGTGGATCTGTCCAGTTCACAGTACCCGGTCAGCGCGCTGACATTTACATCTCTGGACTTTATAAGAAGAGACAACAAATCTGAAAATTCTGACATAAAATCCCCCCAACTTTTGCCTTGCTTTATTATTGCTCTGATAGAATAGAAAAAATTTGTCGAAATGTAAAGAAAAAATAAGAAAAAAATCTGCCCACAAAAAGTGCCACATATTGTTTTTTCGATGGAAAAAGCTTAAAAAAATATAAATGGCGTTTTATACGCAGAGAAGTGAGGCAAGAAGGAGGAAGTAGTATGAAAAAAAGAGGAAAGCGGGCAATTCTGCTGTCAATTTTCACATGCCTGTTTCTGCTGCTGTCAGTACCGGCTGCGGCAGATGAAGTGGACAACGTCAATGCAGTGAGAAACGGTGTGCTGGCAGTAAACCTGGTTTATGTGGATGACGCGGGAAATGGTCATCTGCTTCAGGGAGGCAGCGGATTTCTGATTAATGAGCAGAACCTGATTACCAACCAGCATGTGGTGAGCATGGACAGCGCCACAAAAGAAGCCGCAAATGAAGAATTTGGAGTGGATTTCAACGACTCAAAGGTCAATGTGGAGATCCAGGTGGTGGTACAGCGTGATGTGGTGGTGGAAGCCACAGTAACCACCAGCAGTGAGGCCATGGACTTCGCGGTACTGGAGCTGAGCGATCCCATCTATGACAGAAATCCCCTGACGCTGGGAGACAGCGACAATGTGGGGGAGGCACAGACGGTATATGCGCTGGGATTCCCTTCCAGAGATCAGTGGACACAGGATTTCAGTTATTTTACCAGCAGTGATGTGTCTGTCACCAACGGTATTGTGTCGAAGAAACAGCAGACCAACGGCGTTCCCACCATCAAGCACAGCGCCACGCTGGCAGCCGGAAATTCCGGCGGACCGCTGGTGAATGCGGAAGGCGAGGTAATCGGCGTGAACTTTGGAACGGTCACTGATAATCAGTCGGCCGGCGGCGATTACTTTGCCGTTGAGATCAATGAGATCAAGGGCGTCCTGGACGCCATGGGCGTAATCTACAATGAAGGAGGTGCCGCTCCGGAGATCACTGCGGCACCGGAACAGGATCCGGCTGTAACGGAAACACCGGAGGAAGAACCGGAACAGGATCCGGTGGACAAATCCGCATTGGAAAGCGCCATTGCCGAGGCGGAGGCCGTTGATGCTTCCTCTTATACCACCCAGAGCTACGGCCTACTGGAAGAACAGCTGGACAAGGCGAAGAATGTCAATGCTGACGCCAACGCATCGCAGGAATCTGTGGATTCGGCCGCGGAGCAGCTGAGCGAGGCAATCAGCGGCCTGGAGGAGAACCAGGGACTGGGCATCTGGCTGTGGGTAATCATCGGCGCGGCGGCGATTATCGTAATTGTGATTATTATTATTGTGGCAGTAAGTATTTCCGGAAAGAAGAAAAAAGCGCCTGTGTCCGGAGGACCGTACAGCGGCGGACCGGCCATTGCGCCCGGACCGTCAGGAGCACGCCCGCAGCAGGGACCGGGTGTGGTGCCGCCGGCAGGTATGCATCATGAGATGCCGCCTCAGCCGCAGCCTTACCGTCCGGCTCCTCAGCCGGCAGATATCGGCGCGGGAGAGACCACGCTGCTCAATGAAGGCGCAGGGGAGACCACGCTGCTGGGAGCATCCGCAGCGGGAGCGGCATTCCTGATCCGGAAAAAGAACAGAGAAAAGGTGTCCATTACCGGACAGTCTTTCACCATGGGTAAGGAGAGAAGCAGAGTGAACTACTGCGTTTCGGGAAATACTTCTGTCAGCAGATGTCATGCGAGAATCACCCGCAAGGGCGCGCAGTATTTCATCAGCGACATGAATTCCACCAACTTTACCTATGTCAACAACAGCAAGCTGATGCCGGGACAGGAGGTCATGCTGAATAACAACGATGTGATCCGCCTGGCAGACGAAGAGTTTGAGTTTCATTTAGGATAAGCATATGAATTATTTAACAGCGGTACATACAGATGTAGGAATCAAAAAAGCAACCAATCAGGACTCACTGTTTTTGGAAACCGCTGCTACGGATTACGGCAGGGTTGTCCTTGCCGTAATCTGTGACGGCATGGGCGGCCTCGCAAAAGGTGAGGTCGCCAGCGCTGTCTTAGTGAGAGATTTCGCGGACTGGTTTCACAGAGTATTTCCTGGACTTCTGTACGGGGGACTGACCCCGGAGACGGTGAAGGAGAGCTGGGAGCGGCTCATCCTTGACACCAATCAGAAGATCACGGAATATGGCCTGAATCTTCATGTGAGTCTGGGCACCACGGTGACGGCCCTGCTGCTGGTGGACGGAACCTACTTCATCATCAATGTGGGAGATTCCCGGGCATACCTGCTGGACGGCGGAATGAACCAGCTTACCGTGGATCAGACCTTTGTGCAGCGGGAAGTGGATATGGGAAGAATGACTCCGGAGGAGGCCAGGGTGAGCCCTCAGCGGAATGTGCTTCTGCAGTGCGTGGGGGCCAGCGGCGTCATTGAGCCGGATTTTTATGTGGGGCAGTACCGGCAGGATCAGGTGTTCATGCTCTGCTCCGACGGATTCCGTCATGTGATTTCCCCGTCAGAATTTTACGAGCGGTTGAATCCGGCGGTTCTCGCCACAGAAGAACGTATGAAAGAAAGCGCGGTTTATTTCACGGAGCTTAACAAGGCCAGAAATGAGACCGATAACATATCGGTGATTCTGATCCGCGTCTGCTGAGGAAAAGATTATGCTTCAGATTGGATCAATTGTAGACGGAAAATACAAAATATTGAATAAAATCGGTCAGGGAGGCATGAGTGTTGTCTATCTGGCCATGAATGAGCGGGCCAACAAACAGTGGGCCATCAAGGAAGTACGGAAAGACGGCGTTCAGAATTTTGAAGTGGTCAAACAGGGGCTGATCGCGGAGACGGATCTGCTGAAAAAGCTGAACCATCCCAATCTTCCCAGCATCATCGACGTGATTGACGGTGACGGAACCTTCCTGATCGTCATGGACTATATCGAGGGAAAATCTCTCAGCAGTATCCTGAAGGAATACGGGGCGCAGAGCCAGGAGGATGTGATCGACTGGTCAAAGCAGATGTGCGATGTGCTGGGCTATCTTCATTCCAGGCAGCCGCCCATTATTTACAGGGATATGAAGCCGGCCAACATTATGCTGAAGCCGGACGGGAAGGTGATGCTGATCGATTTCGGAACCGCCCGGGAGTTCAAGGAGAAGAGCGTGGCGGACACCACCTGCCTGGGAACGCAGGGATATGCGGCGCCGGAGCAGTACGGCGGACACGGACAGACGGATGCCAGAACGGATATCTACTGTCTGGGAGCCACCATGTATCATCTGCTTACCGGGCATAATCCCAGCGAACCTCCCTATGAGATGTATCCCATCCGCTACTGGAATCCGGAACTTTCTTCAGGACTGGAAGAGATTGTTCTCAAATGTACCCAGCGGAATCCCAAGGACCGTTATCAGTCCTGCGCAGAGCTGATGTACGCGCTGGAACATTACAATGAGCTGGACATCGAGTTTAAGCGTGCTCAGAATCGCAGGTGGAGAGCGTTCCTTACCACGGCGTCCATGGCGGTGGTGTTGGGAATCGGGGCCGTGGGATTTAAAACCGCGGAAAATACCACCACATCCAGCACCTATGACGCTTACCTGAAAGAAGCGGCCAGTCTGGCCACCACGGATCCGGAAGAGAGTGTGTCATATTATACCAACGCCATCAATCTGAATCCTTCCCGGGGAGAAGCTTATGAGGAACTGCTGAATTTTTTCCTGTGGCAGAAAAATGATACAGGAGATGCCGGACAGGATACGGGAAACGCCGCGGCCACCTGCGTCTTTGACAGCGAGGAGGAACAGGAGATCCGCCGGGCGCTGGGAATCAGCGGGGACAGCAGCCGCAGTAACGAGGAGTATCTGGAGGCCAATACGGACGATTACAACAAATTCGCCTATGATCTGGGCATCGCCTATTTCTATTCCTATCAGGGAACCGGCAACAAGGCGGCTTCGCTGAAATGGCTGGGGATCGCCTCAGAGGCAGATCCCACGGCAGACCTCAATGAAAGAAATATTCAGCGGGCGGCCAATCTTTATAAAATTGCGGACTATTACGACAGCCTGGGCGTCCGCAATCAGGCGGGCGATTCCATGGTGTCTTTCTCTGACTACTGGTATGACCTGACTAACATGGTACACCAGGAGATGGAGACCCGGGACAATAACGTGAACATGCTGCTGATTTTCAAGGAGGCCACCTCCCAGGTATTCAGCAAAGCGGCAGAGTTTAAAAATGCCGGCATCACCAGAGAGCAGATGGAAGAGGAACTGAGTCAGATCCGGGAGAGCCTGGATCAGATGGAAATCCTCACTGGCACGGCCAACGCAGAATATGAGGAAGAACTGCGGCAGACCGTGCAGAATAACGTGACGCTGGCGGAGAATAATCTGGAGGCGGTGTTTAACACCGGAAATATCGGACAGGGAGGAAGTAACGATGCAGCAGATTCAGCAGAAAATTGAATTGTTTCACAACCTGTATCTGGTCTGCCTGATCCTGTGTCTTGTGTGTCTGGCGCTTTCCATCTTTTTCTTTTTCAAATTCGACATACGGAATATTTTCAATATCCGTACCGGAAGATCTGTGAAAAAGACAGTGAAGCAGATGGAAGAGCTGAATGCCAGAACCGGCCAGCTGCGGCGGCCGGAGCTTCAGGGAACCAGCGGCAGTATCAGCAGACGGCTTTCCGGGCGGGTGAGAAAGGTCGCCATGAATGACCTGATTGAAAATCCTGCTTCCATGTCCGGCCAGACCGGACCGGCAACGCCCGTCTCCCTGGCTTCCAAGGAGGAATCCGGCGCTTCCGAGACAGAGCTGCTGCAGCCGGAGTACGGAGGCTATGATATCCGCCGGGCCCAGGAAGATGTGGATACAGGCCATGGTCCCTTCCGCCTGGAGTACGGCGTGATGCTGGTTCACACAGAGGAGAGGATCTGAGCAATATGGATATAACGAGGGAAAAAATGAAAAAACAGATGGCAATTCCGGCCGGATGCTTCGCGCTGATTTCAGTGGCGGTTCTGCTGATTCCCTTTTCGGGAAGCGGTGAGACCGGCCTTCAGCGGGGAATGGGATATGCAGTGGGTGTACTGTTCTGGGCCGGGCTCATCGGCGGAATCGCTGTCTATGTGATAATGAACAGAAAATACCGCGCATTTCTCGCAGACAGCCCGGGAAGAAACCGAATCCCGGGAGTATTCCGGTTTTTCAGAAACCGGGCGGCTGTGGTGGTGGACTGCGTGATGATTATCAGCCTGCTGTGCGTCATTGCCGGAGCGGCCTGGCAGTCGCTGGGAACGGCGGCGGATTTGATTTTCTTATTTTTACTGGTCACTTCCGTTTACCTGCATGTGCTGGTAAATGGAAATCTGTTTGCATATATCCTGGACACAGGAAAAACTGAGGAAAAGGAGAAGAGAAAGGATGAAGAAGAAAAGGAGATTCAGTGAACGGCTCCTGGCCATCCTGCTGGCCCTGGTTCTGGCGGTTCCCATGCTTATGGAACCTGCCGCCGTCAGCATGGGCGCGGAGATGGGCGGTGTGGACGTTCAGAACCTGGATACG
>DVON01000044.1 GCA_018713585.1 Candidatus Pullilachnospira stercoravium
AAATAACTTCTCTATATTCCTCTCATCCCGCAGCCGCTTTTCTCAAATCCGGCGAACCGTACCGGCGCCACCGTCCGGCACGGTCACCCGCGCATATCCGCCTGGCTCGCTGCCCGCGAAAATCAATGGCATTTGCTCCATCCGCAGCTCTTGCAGATATTGCAGCCTTCCTCAAACACCAGCGGCTCGCCACATTCCGGGCAGTACATCCGGTCCCGGTCGGATTCCGGGGAGGGCACTGCTCTGGGTCTGGGGGCTTTCTTCACTTTTTTCTGAGGCTCGCCGCTCTCTTTTTCGGCCAGCTCCGCCTGCATTTCATTGTACATATCCATCAGGGCATTTCCCACAGCCATGGGGCAGCAGGCGCCCTTGCTGGTATCCTTTCTGGTCACCCGGCGGGCGGTGTAAGAGGGGCAGGAACCGCTGGAATTCAGCTGATCCACGATGGTCTCGATATCGATGCCGCCTCTGGCGCTGATGGAAATCATACGGGACAGTCCCACCATGAAGTTGTTGCAGCCGCCGGTGGAACCTTTGCTCAGGTACGTCTCCAGCAGCGCGCCCGTATGGGGATCGAACAGGGCGATGCAGTGGAGGCTTCCGCAGCCGGTGATCAGCTTCCGTTTTTTGCCCACCACATCATCGGTTACCAGCAGAATCTCGCCCCTCTTCAGGCCGTCTCCCGCCGTCACCTTTTTGGTCTTTTTCGGTTCTTCCGTGCTGAGGATACCCACACGCTTGCAGCCGTCCCGGAAAATGGTGATGCCCTTCAGCCCTTTTTCATAGGCGTACAGGTACAGATCCTCCGTCTCTTCCACGGTAAATCCGTTGGGCACGTTGACGGTGGAACTGATGGAGGCGTCGATATGACGCTGCCAGATGGACTGCATATCGATTCTCTGCCGGTAATCCAAAGTCATGGCAGTGACAAAATACTCCGGCAGCCGGCTCACATCTTTCAGGCCGAACTCCTTCATATACTGCTCCACGATCTTCGTGTATACCTTGTAGTACACATCCGTTCCGTGAAGAGACTCCGTCTTTCTCTCGTAATAGTTGGCGTACACCGGTTCAATGCCTCCGGAGATTCCCAGCATGGTGGAGAGGGTTCCCGTGGGAGCGATGGTCAGAAGCTGGGAATTTCTCAGGCCGTATTTGCGTACCAGCTCCCGGGTCTTCTCAGAGGTATTTTCCAGAAAATACGGGGTGCTCATGATCTCTTCCACGTTGCATCCCGGAAATGCTCCTTCTTCTTTTGCCAGCTTTGCAGAGGCTTCAATGGCCGTATCCGCCATGGCAAATCCGATCCTGTCGCACATCTTCACCGCGTCCTCTTCCCCGTAGGTAAGGCCCAGCTTGATCAGCGCATCCGCCAGTCCCATGATGCCCAGGCCAATCTGACGCCATCTGGCCACGCTCTCTCTCTGTTCCTCCAGGGGATGCAGGGGAAGTCCCTCCTCCAGCACCTCGTTCAGCGCCCGCACAGAGGCCCGCACACAGTCCTTCAGGCCCTCAAAGTCGAAGGAAGCGTTGTCGGAAAACGGATTCTGCACAAACTGGGAAAGATTGATGCTTCCCAGAAGACAGCTTCCTCCTGCCGGAAGCGGCTCCTCCGCGCAGGGATTCACGCCCGCGTAGGAAAACTCCTCCGTATTGCTCAGCAGGTTCCAGCCGGTGATCCGGTCCCAGAACAGAGCGCCCGGCTCCGCGTAATCCCAGTTGGTCTCCGCGATACGGCGGAACAGCTCTCTGGCGCTGACCGTTTTCTCAATCACCTCGCCGGTGGCCTGGCGGGTATAATGCAGCAGATAATCCTCATTTTTCTTCACGGCCTCCATGAAATCCTCATGGATCCGCACGGAAATATTTGCCTTGGTGACCTTGTCCAGGTCGGTCTTCAGCTCGATGAACTCCTGCACATCCGGATGGGAGCAGTCGATGGAAATCATCAGCGCTCCTCTTCTTCCGTTCTGTCCGATGAGCCCCGTCACCATGGAATACAGATCCATGAAAGATACCGATCCGCTGGTTTCCTTGGCCGCATTGTTGATTTTTGCTCCCCGGGGGGCCAGTTTGGAGATATCGATGCCGCAGCCACCGCCGTAACTGTAGGTTCTGGCCAGCTTTTTGGCACAGTCAAAAATGCTCTCGATCTCATCCTCCGGCGGCGCGATCACATAGCAGTTGGAAAATGTGATCTTTCTTCCCTGCTCCTGCAGGCCTCTGTTGGACAGAATCCTCCCCCCGAACAGAAATTTTTTCTGACGGATATATTCCGCGATCTCCTGATTGCCGCCGCTGATGCGGTTCAGCCAGATCTCGAAATCTTCGCCCTCCTGGCAGTATTTCTTCGTCCAGATATCCATTCCCAGCTGGTTCTCTTCCCCCAGCCATTCTTCTATCGTCATGCTATCTCTCCCATCTTTCTCTTGGTGCCTTCTTCAGGCGGAAAGAAAGCCGCCGTATGACGGGGCCGGGCAATCCCTTCCCTCTCCATACGGCAGCTCCCCTTTCTGCCTCAGTATTAAATATGGTACCACGATGGCCACCTTATTTCAAGAGGCAATCACTTTGCAAATTTCTGGAAACATTTACCGTCACGCCATTGTCCAAAACCATTTTCAGATGCCTGCGGCCTGTCCGTCCGTAAAAGGAGACAGCTCCAGACGGATAAAATATCCCCTGTCATGCTGGCAGACCGGGCAGGTCTGGGGCGCCTGTTCCCCTTCAAAGACGTATCCGCAGTTCAGGCAGATCCATCCGCAACTCACCTTGGACACATGCAGCTGATTCTCCTCCAGCCACTGGGCGAATCTGCCGAAGCGGTCCCCGTGAAATTTCTCGATCTCAGCAATCATATGGAAGGAACGGGCCACCCGCTCAAACCCTTCCTCTCTGGCCTTATCGCCGAAATGCCTGTAGACGTCGTCGTGTTCCTCATACTCATTGTGCTGGGCCCGCCGAAGCAGCTCTGCCAGATTATCCGTCAGGTCCACCGGGTAGGTCCCGTCCACATGAACCGTCTCCCCCGCCAGTTCCTTCAGATGATTGTAAAAGATTTCCGCATGCTCCTTTTCCTGATCCGCGGTATACAGAAATACCTGGGCGATGGCCGCCTGATTCTGCTTTCTGGCCTGGGCCGCGCCGAAGGTATACCGGTTCCTTGCCTGACTCTCTCCCGCAAATGCCCGCATCAGGTTATCTTTTGTCTCACTGTTTCTGAAATCCACTGCCATACTGATACTCCTTTCCTTCCTTCAGGCTGCACAGCCGTAAAGGATTCTTTTCGAAATTTCCTTCTCAGTATGGGCAATTCTGGAAAAAATATACGTCAGCGCTGTCTCCGGTCATGGGCAGCCTGCGCATAATATCTCTTTTTCTCTTCGTACATCTTCTTTTCCGCCGCTTTGATCAGGACATTCATCGAGGAAACCTCCGCCTCCCACTGAATTCCCACCGAAACGTGATATCCCATCCGCTCCAGCGAAGCGTCAAATTCTCCGCACTGCTTCAGCACATCCGCCTCCCGCTTCTCCGGAACGAACACGACAAATTCATCCCCGCCGATCCGGTAGCTGTATTTCGTACCAAAAAATCCGCCAATCTTCTCCGCCACTGTTCTGAGCATGAGATCTCCCTTTTCATGGCCGTTGGCGTTATTCATCTCGTGCAGGCCGTTGACATCGATATAAATGCAGGAAAGTCCCGCCGGATGATCCCGGCCTATCCCGGCAAGATCGTCCTCATACCGGTTCCGGTTATAAAGCCCCGTCAGCACATCCCGCTCTCCCCGCTTCCGGATATCCATGTATATCTTCAGATTACGGCAGAACATGGCAAAGCTGAATTTCATATTTCTCAGCAGCGCCGCCGAGGCAGATCCGCCGCTGATATTGTATCCGGCCAGAATTCCGCAGATGTTTCCCTCCATATCTTCCACCGGAACCGCCGTCATATTTCGGATGCCCTCCTGTCCGTTTTCCGGAAGGATTTTCTGAAGCTCCTGCCGCTCATACATCTCCAGTTGGCCATTTCCCTCCTGAAAATACCGCAGCAGCCGGTCCGCCGCATCCCCTTTGCCGGCTGCTTCCAGGTACGACTCTGCCCCTGGCCGCCTCCAGCAAAAGACCTCTCTGTCAGAAGACGGTCCCGTAATCCAGAAGCTCACCTGTTCCGCCGAAAGAACATCTCCGATTTTTTCCAGTGCCCTGCCGATGTTCTCCTTTTTTTCGTGGGCATTGAACAGGAGCTTTTCCACATCGTAAATATAGCGGACCGTATCCAGCCGGCGCTGCTTTTCAGCGGTCACCCGGCGGGCATACCGTATCATCCACAGGAAATAGATCACAAAGCAGACCATCTCAAAGGCCAGGAACAAATTGAGGAGACGCTGGATGGCATGGGCGCTTTCAAAAACCACGCTTTCCGGCACGGAAACCGCCACTCTCCACTGGTTGATTCCCAGCGGCGTATAGTAGAAATACAGGTATTCCCCTATGGTCCGGGAGACGAATACCACATATCTGCTGTCCCCGTCCAGAATTCCCTGCCTGAGCTGTCCGGAATCGTATCCCGGCGCCATTTCGCGCTCTCCCAGTTCCCACATGTTTCCGGTTTCTCCCTGATGCCAGGTATCCACCAGAAAATCCCCGTTGTTTCCGTCTATAATATACAGAGCACCTTTCCCGCCATAAGGATCCATATTCGCTTTTTCCGGAAGCGTTTCCAGTTCCACCACTCCGTACAGCATGGCAGCCGTCTGTCCGTCCCTTCGTACCGGCACATAATGCCGCACGATATAATTTCCGTCATCCCGCAAATCCGTCTCCCGGTCTGTGACATGAGCGCCCAGGGCGGCCTCCTTCTCAAAAGAGAGAACTCCTCCGGCGTCTGTCCGCTGCCCGCTGCCTGTCAGAACCGTATCATCCGGCAGCAGCAGCTCAATTCTTGACATCATGCCTTCCGCCGTGTAAGAATCCAGAATCTTCCATAGCTCCGGCGAATCGGGTTCCGGATAATTTGCTATGAGGGCAGCAATCATCTCCAGCTCCTCCCGGTCACTTTTCACATACATGGCGATGTCATCCGCCAGACTGGCTGCCTCCTCGTAAAGACGCTCAAACCCCTTTTCTTCCTCCATACGGTTAATGCGGTGAATAACGCCAAAGGAGGCCGCCACCACAAAAAGGATCATAAGCCCAGTTGTGGCCAGCGACCTCCCCCAATGGATATTCTCAGGATGTTGCATCTGATTGCCTTCCTTTCCCTGGAATTTTTGCGGGACTCTCCCCCCCCTGTGCCGCCACATCCTCCTATTCCGTAAAGGTGTATTTATAGGCGATGCTTCCTTTATCCAGGACATACTGAATCTCTCCGGAGGGAAGAACTTCTTTCTTCACCTGATCCCAGTCCCTGCCGTGCTTCATTCTGACATACTCATCCGGATTTTCCAGTTCCACTTCCTCCATGTAAACCTGAGGCCGCCCGCTTCCCGCGCAGGCGTTGGAGATTTCCGCCACCACTTCATACTCTTTCTTCATACCGCTGTCCTCCTGTCTTTTTCGGATATTATAGCATATCAGCCAATCTCCATGTAAGTAAAAAAT
>DVON01000045.1 GCA_018713585.1 Candidatus Pullilachnospira stercoravium
ACAAACCGCAAAGGGCTGCTGAACGGTGTTTTCAAATACTGTGTGCTGGAAGGGGTGATTTCCAGAAATCCCTTGCAGGATCTTCCTTACAGAGACTTGAAGTTCAAAGGGGCGCAGTCATCAGCCAAAACCTATACCACCGAGGAGCGGAAGAAGCTTCTTACCTATATCCGATCGCTCCCGCAGGATGCTTATACACTGGCAATTCAGCTTGCATTTTACAGTGTCCTGCGTGTGGGGGAAATCAAGGCACTTCGGTGGGAAGATCAGGATTTCAACCGGATATTTATTGACCGTCAGCTTGTCGATGACCGTACAATGAACGATGACCTGACCTTTAACGCCTGCACCCACATTGAACGCCGCCCCAAAGGAAATCCCTATTTCAGCATCCGGAGTGAAACGATAAATGACGAGGGAGTAAAAGTGCTTCTGGAAATGAAGCGTATGAATCCGGATGGGAAGTATCTTTTCCTGTATGAGGGCCGCCCCCTATGTACAGAAACCTTTAACCGGCGATTGAAGAAATACTGTAAGGCTGCCGGGATTGAGTACCGTTCCAGCCACAAAATCCGATTTACGAGTGCTTCCATGTGTCACCTGAACGGTATGGATGATACACACATACAGACCTTGCTGGGACACTCCACCCTGAGAATGACACAGCATTACTCAGGCCGGTAACTACCATGGAACAGGGTGTGCAGATGCAGGATATTCTTCGCTGAATCATCTGTACAACTTTGTACAACAATCCGTAAAAAGAAAAATGCTTCAAACCCAGCTGTTTATAAGGGTTTGAAGCTCTTCCACGAAAGGCGCAGACCGGATTTGAACCGGTGAATCGAGGTGTTGCAGACCTATGCCTTACCACTTGGCTACTGCGCCGTATGTCCTCCGACATGAATGTATTATAACGCCGGAAACCTGTCGGTGTCAATTCCCAAATTCATGGGATTTTCTGAATTTTTTCAGCATTTCCTGCCGATACAGCAGAAAGCCGGCTGCTGCCTCAGTCAGGCAGCAGCCCCGAACTGTTTGCAGAGACTTACACCTGCAGAACTTTCCCTTCCTCCGTCATAAACAGCTCCACACGCAGCACCCGATGCCCGGTCAGCGCACAGCTTCTCTCATCGGGCTGGCTGCCGCCTACGTACAAATATACTTTCGCGTTTTCCCAGACATAATTTCCTTCTTCGTCCACCACCCGCAGTCTTTCCACCGGAAAATCCAGCTCTATTTCCTTTGTCTCTCCTGCCTCAAACGCGTTTCTTCCGAACTGCACCAGGCTGTAATTTGGCACGGCCAGCGGGCTGTCGCATACTTTTATGTAAACCTGTGTGATTTCTTCCGCCGGAACGGCCGAGGTATTTGTCACCGCCACCCGGACATGAATATTCTCCTGCTCCTCATCAACGGTCACCCGGGCATTGGCATACGCAAATTCCGCGTAGCTCAGCCCGTATCCGAAGGGATACAGCGGTTCCGCAGTCAGATACCGGTAGGTCCGTCCTTTCATACTGTAGTCTTCAAAGGGCGGAAGATCCGCGATGTCGCGGTAAAAGGTAACCGGGAGCTTTCCGGAGGGAACCGTATTTCCAAAAAGGATATCCCCCACGGCAATGCCTCCCATCTGGCCCGGATACCACACATGAAGGATTGCCGCGCAACGCTCCTGCGCATAGGGCAGGGAGACGGCTCCTCCGGAAGCCACCAGCAGAACCACCGGTGTGCCGGTTTCGCAGACAGCCTTCAAAAGTCTGCACTGGGGATCCGGAAGTCCCAGATCCTTTCTGTCAGCTCCCGCATAACTGTTTGCCGCGTCGCCCTCTTCCCCTTCCAGCGTGGCATTCAGCCCCAGGCAGAGAAAGACCACATCGCTTCTTCTGGCAGCCGCCACCGCCTCGCTGATCCTGTCGTCCGGCTCGGCCAGCGCTTCCACCTGATCCCGCACCAGATCGCAGCCTTCCGAATAATACACTCTGGCACATCCGGCCAGTTCTCTCTGTATTCCCTCCAGAATCGTGTAGCTCACCGACGCCGTGCCATTATAATTTCCTTTCAGAATTTCTCTGCTGTCCGCGTTTGGCCCGATGACGGCAACCGAATGGATCTGATCCTTCTTAAGTGGCAGCAGGCCGTCGTTTTTCAGCAGGACAACCGACTCCTCCGCCGCTCTCCTCGCCACCTGGTGATGGGCTTCCGTATCATTTTCCGAGTAATCGATGCTGTCATACTCTGTCTCGCGGTCGAACATTCCCAGCCGCATCCGCGTCATCATCACATGGCGCACCGCCTCATCAATGGCGCTCTCCTGGACAAGTCCCTTTCTGCAGGCGGCCAGCAGAAACTGATACATTTCCCCGCAGTTCAGATCACACCCGTTTTTTACAGCCATTGCCGCGGATTCCTCCGCATTTGCGGTCACCTTATGTCCTGTATGAAAATCCTCGATGGCCCCGCAGTCGGAGACAACATACCCGTCAAATTTCCATTCTCCCCGCAGAACCTCCTGAATCAGACGCGCATTTCCACAGGCGGGAACCCCGTTGATGCGGTTATAGGCCCCCATCACACCTTCTACTTTCCCCTTCTCCACACAGGCACGGAAAGCGGGCAGATACGTCTCCGCCAGATCTTTTTCTGACACCACCGCGTCGAAGGAATGACGACCCGTCTCCGGTCCGGAATGTGCCGCGAAATGCTTCGCGCAGGCTGCGGCTTTTAATCTCCTGCCGTCCCCCTGTATTCCCTGGATATAGCAGACCGCCAGCTCTCCCGTGAGAAGAGGATCCTCCCCGTAGGTCTCCTGCCCTCTCCCCCAG
>DVON01000046.1 GCA_018713585.1 Candidatus Pullilachnospira stercoravium
CATGGCGGATTCCTACACCTCCGCCGATAAAATGTTTGTATAGATGGAAAACAGAAAGAGATAATGCTCTGTAGGGCAGAGCGTATAAATCGTGTGACCTTCAATATCCAGTGAGATAGCCCGGCGAAAAGGATCCGCAAATAAATTATTCATCTGGCGCCGGATTCCGGTTTCCAGACCAAAAGGATTTACATGCAGTTCCAGCGGCACCAGTCCCTCTTCCTGAAGACTGTCACAAAGGGAAAGAAATTCCTGTGTACGTATAAATTGTCCGCCAGACTGCCCTACCGCGCTTTCCAGAAAAGATTTTTTTACATCTTCCGGAGCCTCTGAAAAGGAAGGATGGTTGCTGACGGTATTATAGACAGCCGGAAGCAGGTTGTGATGGCTGGCCATCTGAAAAAGTACCGCCCAGTCAGGACGGATGAGTTCTGGAGTCTCGCGATGAAGGATACCCTGTAAAATATTAAGAAAATTTAATGTCTGTTGATTCATAAGCGAGAGCCTCCTTATAATTGTGCTCATTATAGCAGAAAAGACGAAAAGTGTCCACGGAAAGAGAAAATGCATATACTGAAATTAACAACATCCCCCAGGACGATTTCATGTACTTTCTGCTGACCTGCGGCCTGTTCCTTCCTTTTTTCGGTACCTTGCTGGGAGCGGCCTTTATCTTTTTTATGAAAAGCAGCCTCCATCCTCTGGCGGAACAGGTGATGCTGGGGTTTGCCGCCGGGGTAATGACGGCGGCCTCCATCTGGTCTCTGCTGCTTCCCTCCATGGAGCAGGCCTCCAATCTCGGAGTTTTCTCCTTTGTCCCGGCAGCGGCAGGCTTTCTGGGCGGAGTGGCGTTTCTGGCGGCTACAGACGCTCTGGTCCGGTATCTGGAGGAAAAAGGGAAACCCTGCCCCGGCGACGGACAGGGGCAGAGAAGCATGATGACACTGGCGGTGATCATCCACAACATCCCTGAAGGGCTGTCAGTAGGGGCTGCCTTTGCCGCGGTGCTGGCCGGAAACGGCAGCCAGGGGGCGGCTGCGGCTTCTGCCCTGGCGCTGTCCGCGGGGGTGGCCATACAGAATCTGCCGGAAGGCTTTATCGTGGCGCTTCCGGCCAGAAGCAGAGGAGAGAAAAAAATTGTGGCTTTCCTGAAAGGAATGTTTTCCGGCCTTCCGGAGCCGGCGGCGGGAGCGTTGATGTTGTTTGCGGCGTCCCGCCTTGCGCCCCTTATGCCGTATCTACTGTCTTTTTCCGCAGGAGCCATGTTTTGTGTGGTGCTGGAGGAACTGATTCCCGCGGCCATGCGGGATAAAAGCCGCCATGGGGGAACTGCCGGTTTCTGTCTGGGATTTCTTCTGATGATGATATTAGATGTGGCGCTGGGATAAAAATTGTGGTAAACTAATGAATGAAATTTTTTGACGATTTTTGCGTAAATACGAGGAGTATCCAATGATAGCATTGATTGATTACGACGCGGGGAATATGAAAAGTGTGGAAAAAGCGCTGCAGCTTCTGGGCCAGGAGACGGTGGTTACCCGCGATCCCGATGAGATTTACAGGGCGGACGGAGTGATTCTGCCGGGAGTGGGAAGCTTTGGGGATGCCATGGAGAATCTGCGCCGGTTCGGGCTGTTGGAGGTGATCCGCCGGGTGACGGAGCAGGGAACGCCGTTTCTGGGCATCTGTCTGGGACTGCAGCTTCTCTTTGAAAGCAGCGAGGAGAGTCCGGGAGTGGAAGGGCTGGGACTGCTTCCTGGAAAGATTCTCAGGATTCCGGCAGGAGAAGGAAGGAAGATCCCCCATATGGGATGGAATGATATCACTTTTCCCCATCCGGGCAGACTGTTTGCGGGAGTGGCGGAACACTCCTATGTGTATTTTGTCCATTCCTATTATCTGAAAGCGGAGGACCCCTCCATCGTCACAGCGGTGACCCGGTACGGAACCGGGATCCATGCGTCGGTGGAAAAGGGAAATGTCTTTGCCTGCCAGTTCCATCCGGAGAAAAGCTCGGATGTGGGACTGCAGATTCTGAAAAATTTTGCGGCCATCTGTGCCGAAGGAGGCCGGTAATATGCTGACGAAACGAATTATTCCCTGCCTGGATGTGAACAACGGGCGGGTGGTTAAAGGAGTCAATTTTGTGAATTTAAAAGACGCCGGTGATCCGGTGGAGATCGCGCGTGCCTACGACCGGGCGGGAGCGGATGAGGTGGTATTTCTGGATATTACTGCCTCTTCCGATAACCGGAATACAGTGGTGGATATGGTGCGTGCCGTGGCGGCCAATGTGTTTATTCCCTTTACGGTGGGAGGAGGTATCCGCACCGTGGAGGATTTCAAGGTGCTGCTGCGGGAGGGAGCAGACAAGATATCCATCAATTCTTCCGCCATCATGCGTCCTCAGCTGATCCGTGAGGCGGCGGACAAGTTCGGCAGCCAGTGCGTGGTGGTAGCCATCGACGCCAAGCGGCGTCCCGATGGTTCCGGATGGAATATCTATAAAAACGGAGGCCGTGTGGATATGGGGATTGACGCGGTGGACTGGGCCCGTCAGGCGGAGATGCTGGGGGCAGGGGAGATCCTTTTGACCAGCATGGACTGCGATGGAACCAAGGCCGGATATGATATCCCGCTGACCAGGGCCATCGCGGACGCGGTGTCCATCCCGGTGATCGCTTCCGGCGGCGCGGGAGAGCTTTCCCATTTTGCCGAGGCGCTGACGGAGGGCGGCGCGGACGCGGCGCTGGCGGCTTCTCTGTTCCACTATAAGGAACTGGAGATCCGGGAAGTAAAAGAATATCTGGCAGCCAGGGGGATCCCTGTCCGGCTGCCCCGGAAGGGGGAGTGACCGGGATGCCTCCGATTACAGGCGCGTGGGCGAAAACCCTGGAAGGGGAATTCCACAAACCTTATTACAAAAAACTGTTTCAGACAGTGGGGCAGGAGTATGCCACACATAAAATTTTCCCCGCAGGGGATGATATTTTCAATGCTTTTCATTTTACTCCGCTGGACCAGGTGAAGGTGGTGATCCTGGGGCAGGATCCTTATCACGGGGACGGTCAGGCCCATGGACTCAGTTTTTCCGTCAAGCCGGATGTGGATATCCCGCCCTCACTGATGAATATTTATCAGGAGCTGGAAAATGATCTGGGATGCTATATTCCCAACAACGGTTATCTGGAGAAATGGGCCCGCCAGGGAGTTTTGCTGCTGAATACGGTGCTGACCGTGCGGGCGCATCAGCCCAACTCCCACCGGGGAATCGGATGGGAGGAGTTTACCGACGCGGCCATACGGGTACTGGCGGCCCAGGAACGTCCCATGGTATTCATCCTCTGGGGACGGCCGGCCCAGGCCAAAAAGGGCATGCTGGATCCGGCGAAGCATCTGATCATTGAGTCTCCCCATCCCAGTCCTCTGTCGGCGTTCCGGGGATTTTTCGGCAGCCGTCCCTTCAGCCGGACCAATGAATGGCTGGAAAGCCACGGCATGACGCCCATCGACTGGCAGATCGAGAATGTGGACCGCTGAGGAAGGCGGCCGCATCCGGCGGATGCCGTCCGGCAGCGTTTCCGGGCGGCGAGCGGTAACGAAGAAAGGATTATAACGGAATAACCATGAGTAAAAATACATTTGTGAAAAATGCCTCGTTTCTGATGATGGCCACCCTGATTTCCCGGGTGATCGGTCTTCTCTACAAGAGCCCTCTGGGAGTCATTGTGGGAAATGAAGGAATGGGCTACTACGGATTTGCCAACAACGTTTATGTGATTCTGCTGCTGATTTCTTCCTACAGTATTCCCATGGCGGTGTCGAAGGTGATTTCGGAACGGCTGGCTCTGAAACAGTACCGGAATGCTCAGAAGGTTTTCTACGGCGCGTTGATCTACGGCGCGGTGGTGGGCGGCCTGGCGGCTCTGGTGGCGTTCTTTTTCGGAAAATATCTTCTGCCGGCCAATCAGCCGAATGCTCTGCCGGCTCTCCGGATCCTGGCGCCCACTATTTTCCTTTCCGCCATCCTGGGTGTGCTGCGGGGATATTTTCAGGCCCACGATACCATGCTTCCCACATCCATTTCCCAGGTGCTGGAACAGATCGCCAATGCGGTGGTCAGCGTGGCGGCAGCATGGCTTCTTATCAGCAGCTTTGCCACAGATGAGGAGACCACGGCCATCTGGGGAGCCGCGGGAGGAACTCTGGGAACCGGCGCCGGTGTGGCGGCGGGACTGATTTTTATGCTGTTTGTCTATCTGCTGAACAGGAAAACCATCCGGCGGCAGGTGGCCAGAGACCGGCATACCCAGGAGGAATCCTACGGGCAGGTCTTTAAGATCATTATTCTGATGGTGACACCCATCATCTTCAATACGTTTGTGTACAACGCCAGCAGCTATCTGGACAGTATTCTGTTTTCCAATATCATGGGCCATGCCAGAATGGATGCCAGACTGATCAGTGAGCAGTGGGGCGAGTACAGCAATTATTATGTGTCGCTGATTAATATTCCGCTGGCGCTCTCCAGCGCCACATCATCGGCTATGATGCCGGAAATTTCATCGCTGTATGCCACCGGCTCCTATGAAAAGGCCAATGGAAAGATCAATGAGGGAATCCGCCTGACCATGTTTTTATGTATTCCGGCGGCGGTGGGGCTGTCGGTTCTGGCCTTCCCCATTGTGAAGACACTGTTTCCGGAGAGCGGCGACCTGTCCGGCCAGCTGCTGGCGGCAGGATCGGTGTCCGTGATTTTTTCCGCCCTGTCCACCATTACCAACGGTGTGCTGCAGGCCATCGGAAAGCCGAAGATTCCGCTTCGCAACGCGGCTATTTCCCTGGCGCTGAATCTGGCTGTGGTGGCTGTGGTTACTTTCCTGTTTCCGCAGGCGGGTATCTTCTCCGTTCTGGCGGCAACCATTGTCTTTGCTCTCAGCATGTGCTTCTTAAATGCCATGTCTCTGAGAAAATATCTGGGACATAAAAATGACTTTAGAAACGATTATCTGAAACCGCTGGCAGCCTCCGCCGGTATGGGTGTGGTGGCGTGGGTTGCCTACTATGGTCTGCATCTGCTGGTTCCGGTGCGGATTCTCTGCCTGGGCGTGGCTATCCTGCTGGCGGTGCCGGTATATCTGATTCTTTTTGTGAAGATTACCGGCGTCACAGAAGAACAGATGCGCCGGTTCCCCATGGGTTCCTATGTGGTGAAGGTACTGCGGCCGCTGAAGATATTCGGCTGACCGGGATTCCGTGAAAAGTCAGAAAGTGCCGGCAGTTCATCTGTCACGGATTTGTTTAAGATAAAAAACGGGGCAGGGATGACTTGTAAGAGTCATCCCTGCCCCGTTTGTATAGGGACAGAGTGTTCAATGGAAAACGCAGTCCTGACCTTGCCGCGGGCGGGAGCAAATTCCCGTTAAGCATCCTGCCGCGGGGGATTTGCTTTCATATTCTTCACCGCCGTGGAAAGCATCAGCTTGATTCTGTTCAGCTGGTTAACCTCGGAAGCGCCCGGGTCGTAATCTACAGCCACGATATTGGCGTCCGGATACTCCCGGCGGATCGCCTTGATCACACCTTTTCCCACAATGTGGTTGGGCAGGCAGGCGAAAGGCTGTGTACAAACGATATTTTTCACATCGTTATGAATCAGTTCCATCATCTCGCCGGTCAAAAACCAGCCCTCACCCGTCTGGTTTCCTATGGATACAATGGGAGAAGCCATCTTTGCCAGTTCGGCGATATCAGCCGGCGGCGTGAAGTGGCGGCTCTTTTCAAATTCCTCTGCGGCGGCTTTCCGCAGCCAGTTGATGGCAGCCACTCCGGCATTTCCCAGTATGGCGGATTTCTTTTTGAAGCCCAGCTGTTCGTGCTTAAAGTTCTGATTATAGAAGCTGTAGTTCATAAAGTCTACCAGATCCGGCACCACGGCTTCAGCGCCTTCGGACTCCAGAAGCTCTGCCAGATAATTGTTGGCAGCCGGAAGGAATTTTACCAGAATCTCGCCTACGATTCCCACCCGGGGCTTTTTCATGTCCTCATAGATGGGCAGATGATCGAAATCACGGATCATGGTGCGGCAGATCTGTTTAAACCGGGTATGGCTGAGGCGTTTGCCTGCCACAAACTCAATACAGATCTTTTCCCATTTCCGGTGGAGCCGGTCTGCGGAACCCTGTTTCTTTTCATAGGGGCGCATCCGGTAGAGACATTTCATCAGGATGTCTCCAAAGATCGCGCCGTAAGCCAGCCGGCGTGCCAGTCCGGGAGTAATCCTGAATCCCGGATTGCTTTCCAGACCGCTCAGATTCACGGAGATAACGGGAATCTGGGTCATACCGGCTTTTTTCAGAGCCCGGCGGATAAATCCGATATAGTTGGATGCCCGGCAGCCGCCTCCCGTCTGGGACATGATTACCGCCACACGGTTCAAATCATACTTTCCGGAAAGCAGGGCCTGCATGATCTGCCCCACCACCATCAGGGAGGGATAGCAGGCGTCATTGTTTACATACTTCAGTCCCACATCCACAGCTTCCTTGTTGTCGTTGGGCAGCACCTCCAGGTGATAGCCGCTGGCATTGAAGCCGGCCTGCAGGATGTTAAAGTGAATGGGCGACATCTGCGGGCACAGGATGGTGTAGGTCTTGCGCATCTCCTCCGTGAAGGATACCTTTCTGATGGAAGAGGGACGGATCTTCCGTTTTTCCTGCTGTTTTTCTCTGGTGCGGATGGCCGCCAGCAGAGAACGCACCCGGATACGGGCGGCGCCCAGGTTATTTACCTCGTCAATTTTCAGGCAGGTGTAGATCTTTCCGCTGTCGGTAAGAATCTCCTGTACCTGGTCGGTGGTTACAGCGTCCAGTCCGCAGCCGAAGGAGTTCAGCTGGATCAGATCCAGATCATCCCGCTCCTTTACAAAGTTGGCGGCGGCATACAGGCGGGTGTGATACATCCACTGGTCGTTAACACGCAGCGGCCGCTCCAGGGGAGCCAGGTGAGAGACAGAATCCTCTGTCAGCACTGCCAGCCCGTAGGAGTTGATCATGTCCGGAATACCATGGTGGATCTCCGGATCAATGTGGTAGGGACGGCCTGCCAGCACAATACCCCGGCGGCCGGTTTTCTCCATGTAGGCCAGGGTCTCCTCGCCTTTCCGGCGGATATCGTCCCGCATATGATCCAGTTCCTTCCAGGCGGCATGGGCCGCCGCCTCCACTTCCTCTTTGGGAATGTCGGGGAACTCTTCCACCAGCCGGGCGGTCAGCACCTCCTCGTTGGTGAAGGGAAGGAACGGATTTTTAAATACGATGGAGGAACCGTACAGCTCATCCACGTTATTTTTGATGTTTTCCGCGTAGGAGGTGACGATGGGGCAGTTGTAATGGTTTACCGCATCGGGGAACTCCGTCCGCTCGTAGGGAATGCAGGGATAGAAGATGAACTTCACGCCCTGACGGATCAGCCAGGTCACATGGCCGTGGGCCAGCTTGGCCGGATAACACTCCGATTCACTGGGAATGGATTCGATGCCCAGTTCATACAGCTTTCTGGTGGAGGTGGGGGAGAGAATCACCTGGTATTTCAGCTTCGTAAAGAAGGTGTGCCAGAAAGGATAATTCTCAAACATGTTCAGCACTCTGGGGATACCCACCTGACCCCGGACGGCCTTGTCAGCCGGCAGAGACTCATAGCCGAACAGCTTTTTATATTTGTACTCAAACAGATTGGGGATATTCTCCCGGTTTTTCTGCTTTCCGATACCCCGCTCGCAGCGGTTTCCGCTGATATACTGGCGGCCGCCGGAGAAATGGTTGATGGTCAGCCGGCAGTTGTTGGTGCAGCCTTTGCAGTTGGCCATGCTGGTGGTGTACTTCAGGCTGTTGATCTTCTCAATGGGCAGCATGGTGGTTTCTTTTCCGTCCTCATACCGCTCCCTGGCGATGAGCGCCGCGCCGAAGGCTCCCATGATTCCGGCGATATCCGGGCGGATAGCTTCGCAGCCGGCGATCTTCTCAAAGCTCCTGAGCACCGCGTCGTTGTAGAAGGTTCCTCCCTGCACCACGATCTGACGGCCCAGCTCGGAGGCGTCGGATACCTTGATCACCTTGTACAGGGCGTTTTTGATGACAGAGTAGGCCAGCCCGGCGGAGATATCCGCTACGGATGCCCCTTCCTTCTGAGCCTGTTTCACCTTGGAGTTCATGAATACGGTACAGCGGGTACCCAGATCAATGGGGTGCTGGGCGAACAGGGCAGCCTTCGCGAAATCCTGCACGCTGTAGTTCAGGGATTTGGCAAAAGTTTCGATGAAGGAACCGCAGCCGGAGGAGCAGGCCTCGTTGAGCTGTACGCTGTCCACCGTGTGATTCTTGATCTTGATACATTTCATATCCTGTCCGCCGATGTCAAGGATACAATCCACATTGGGATCGAAAAATGCCGCCGCATAGTAGTGGGAAACCGTCTCCACTTCTCCTTCATCCAGCAGCAGGGCCGCCTTGATCAGCGCCTCCCCGTAGCCGGTGGAACAGGAGTAGGCGATGCGGGCAGTGTCAGGCATCTTCTGGTAGATATCCTGAATGGCCCGGATAGTTGTGGCCAGGGGGCTTCCGTTATTGTTGCTGTAGAAAGAGTACAGCAGGGAGCCGTCCTCGCCCACCAGAGCCGCCTTGGTGGTGGTGGATCCGGCGTCGATACCCAGATAGCAGTTTCCCTCATAGGAGGAAAGATCCGCGGTGGCCACATTGTACTGACTCTGTCGCTCGTTAAAGGCGTCATATTCTTCCTGGGAAGCAAACAACGGCTCCATACGGGCCACCTCAAAGTCCAGCTTTACCGTGCCGGACAGACGGTCCTGCATCTCACCCAGAGAAACTGACACTTCCTCTTTGGCGTTCATGGCGGACCCCATGGCCGCAAACAGATGTGAGTTTTCCGGAACGATGGTATGCTCGTCATCCAGCTTCAGGGTGCGGATAAATGCCTGCTTCAGCTCCGACAGGAAATGGAGAGGGCCGCCCAGAAACGCGATATGTCCCCGGATGGGTTTTCCGCAGGCCAGGCCGCTGATGGTCTGATTGACCACTGCCTGAAAAATGGAAGCGGAAAGGTCTTCTTTTGTGGCGCCGTCGTTGATCAGAGGCTGAATATCGGATTTCGCGAATACGCCGCAGCGGGCGGCAATGGGGTAGAGAGCCCGGTAATTTCTGGCGTACTCATTGAGTCCCATGGCGTCCGTCTGCAGAAGGGAAGCCATCTGATCGATAAAGGATCCGGTGCCTCCGGCACAGATGCCGTTCATACGCTGTTCGATATTTCCACCCTCGAAATAAATGATCTTGGCATCCTCGCCGCCCAGCTCGATGGCCACGTCTGTCTGCGGCGCGATCTCCTGAAGGGCCGTGGAAACAGCGATAACCTCCTGGACAAAGGGAACCTTAAGGCTGTTGGCAAGAGCCAGACCGCCGGATCCGGTGATTACCGGATGTACGGTAAGCTCGCCCAGCTGGCCGCGCGCTTTTCCCAGAAGCGAAGCCAGCGTTTCCTGGATATTGGCAAAATGGCGTTCATAGTCCGAAAACAGCAGCTTGTGCGCTTCGTCAAGAATGGCGATTTTTACCGTGGTGGAACCGATGTCGATTCCCAGGGTATATGTATTGGTTGTGTTTTCTGCAGCAGTAATAACTGCCACCTCCTTTTCTCTGTTCTATGAATATGTAAAACGAAAATTTTTGGGATAACAATAAATTAAGAAATGACAGATTCATTTCCAGATATCGATTATACGACACTTTCAGACAGATGGCAATGATTAAAAATTGCTAAAAATCTTGAAAAATCTTCCGGGGAAGAGTATACTGACTTAGAATGTCTTAAAAAAGAGGAGTATTGTTTATGTATAAAATTCTGGCAGAGGACGGACGGGCAAAACGCGCCCAGCTGACAACGGTTCATGGAACCATCCAGACACCGGTATTTATGAACGTGGGTACTGCCGCCGCCATCAAAGGAGCGGTTTCCACCATGGATCTTTATGAAATCGGCACCCAGGTGGAACTGTCCAATACCTACCATCTCCATGTGCGCCCCGGCGATCAGGTGATCAGAAAGCTTGGAGGTCTTCACCGGTTTATGAACTGGGAACGCCCTATTCTGACGGATTCCGGAGGATTTCAGGTGTTTTCCCTGGCCGGGCTGCGAAAAATAAAGGAGGAGGGCGTTTATTTTAACTCCCACATTGACGGCAGGAAGATTTTCATGGGTCCTGAGGAAAGTATGCAGATCCAGTCCAACCTGGGTTCTACCATCGCGATGGCTTTCGATGAGTGTCCTTCCAGCGTGGCGGACCGCCGCTATGTGGAAAACTCCGTGGCCCGCACCACCCGGTGGCTTGCGCGGTGCAGGGACGAGATGAACCGGCTTAACAGCCTTCCGGATACCGTCAATCCCCATCAGATGCTTTTCGGCATCAATCAGGGGGCAATTTACGAGGATATCCGCATTGAACACGCCCGGCAGATCCGGAGGCTGGATCTGGACGGCTATGCGGTGGGAGGACTGGCAGTGGGGGAATCTCACGAGGAGATGTACCGGATCCTGGATGTGACAGTGCCGGAGCTTCCCAGAGAGAAGCCGGTGTACCTGATGGGAGTGGGAACACCCGCCAATATCCTGGAAGCCGTGGACCGGGGTGTGGATTTCTTTGACTGTGTGTATCCGTCCAGAAACGGCCGCCACGGTCATGTGTATACCAGCCAGGGGAAAAGAAATCTTTTCAACGCCAGGTATGAGCTGGATGAGCGGCCCATCGAGGAGGGCTGCGGCTGTCCTGCATGCCGCCATTACAGCAGGGCCTATATCCGTCATCTGCTGAAAGCAAAAGAAATGCTGGGAATGCGGCTTTGTGTGCTTCACAATCTGTATTTCTACAATCATCTGATGGAGGAGATCCGGCAGGCCATCGAGCAGGGACGCTATCAGGAATTTAAGAAAAGTAAGCTGGAGGGATTTCTGGAAAATGACGGGCCCCGGCAGAAAAACTGACCGGATCACAGAGAAAATCCTCATTAAGTTTTTATAAAAAACGGAAAAAGAACTTGATGTGCGTCGGGTTTTTGTGTATCATTGTACTAGTGTGTTGCTGCGTACAGCGGCACAGATGTTCTTATAAGAACGAATTGAATTTCAGGAGGAAGATAACATGGCAGTTGTGGCAACAGCAAGCAGCGGCGGAGCAGCGGGAATGATTGGTATGATCGTGTGGATCGTACTGCTTTTCGGTCTGATGTGGTTCCTTATGATCCGTCCGCAGAAGAAAGAGCAGAAGCGTATCACAGCGATGCTGGCAGATATGGCGGTAGGTGACGCGATCGTGACCACCAGCGGTTTCTATGGCGTTGTGATTGATATCACAGATGAAGATGTTATTGTGGAGTTCGGCAATAACAAAAACTGCAGAATTCCCATGAGAAAATCTGCGATTGCCGAGGTAGAGAAAGCGTCCGAAGCCAACGCGTAAGAACAGAACCGGAAGCGTGCCGGATTGGGGGCAGGGTATCGATGGATGCCCGCGTCCCTGTCCGGCGCGCTTTTTCTTTCGGAGAGAATCGCTTTAAAAGGAGGGAAGTTGTTTATGTCATTGATCAGTGTGTTTGATGTGATCGGACCCAATATGGTGGGACCTTCCAGTTCCCACACGGCGGGAGCGGCCAGTGTGTCCGGGCTGGCCAGAAAACTGTTCGCGAAGGAGGTTGTCCGGGTGGTGTTTACCCTGTATGGCTCCTTTGCCAAAACCTACCGGGGACACGGCACGGACCGGGCGCTTCTGGGCGGGATCATGGGATTTGCCACGGATGATCTGAGGATCCGGGATTCCTTTGCCATTGCGGATGCGCGGGGGCTCCGGTATGAATTTGTGAAGAATACCACAGAGACAGAGGTACATCCCAATACGGTGGATATCGAGATGGAGAGCGCCGACGGGAGCCGGATGACGGTGCGGGGCGAGTCTCTGGGAGGGGGAAAGATCCGGATTGTCCGGCTGAACGGTGTGGATGTGGAGTTTACCGGAGAGTACAGCACGTTGGTGGTGATTCAGAAGGACAAACCGGGAGTAGTGGCTCATATAACCCGGTGTCTCAGCGAAGCCAGCGCCAATATCGCGTTTATGCGCCTGTTCCGGGAAGAAAAGGGGGCCAGGGCATATACAATTGTGGAGTCGGACGAGGCCATTCCGGAGGATGCGGTGCGGTGGATCCGGGTGAACCCCAATGTGGAGGATCTGATGCTGATACAGGTACAGGAGGTGTCAAATGGACTTTAAAAATGGAAAAGAGCTGCTGGCCCTGTGTGAGAAGGAGCATCTTCCCATCTCGGCAGTGATGAAAAAAAGAGAAGAATTTCTGAAGGAAATGACGGAAGATCAGGTGGACGCAAAAATGAGAAAGGCGCTGGATATCATGAAAAATTCCGTGCATGAATCCCTGGAGAAGCCGATCCGTTCCATTGGAGGTCTCATCGGCGGAGAGGCAGAAAAGATCCGCAGGCACAGAAGGGAAGGAAAGGCCATCTGCGGTGAGGTACTCTCCCGGGCTATCGTACACTCCATGGCGGTCCTGGAGCTGAATGCTTCCATGGGCGTGATTGTGGCAGCGCCCACTGCCGGGTCTTCCGGAGTGGTGCCGGGGCTTCTGCTGGCACTGCAGGAGGTATACGGTCTGACGGATGAGGAGATGCTGTCGGGCCTTTACAATGCGGGGGCGGTGGGGTATCTGCTGATGAGAAATGCCTCTGTGGCCGGGGCGGAGGCCGGATGCCAGGCGGAGGTGGGATCCGCCGCTGCCATGGCGGCCTCCGCGGCGGTGGAACTGATGGGCGGTACGCCTGCGCAGTGTCTGGATGCCGCCTCCACCGCATTGGCAAACCTTATGGGGCTGGTGTGTGATCCCATCGCCGGTCTGGTGGAATCCCCCTGTCAGAGCCGAAACGCCATCGGCGTGGCCAATGCCCTCACCTGCGCGGAGATTGCTCTGAGCGGCGTTGCGCAGCTGATTCCTTTTGACGAAATGGCGGAGGCCATGTACCGGGTAGGAAAACGGATTCCTTTCGAACTGCGGGAAACCGCCCTGGGCGGATGTGCCGCCACCCCCACCGGCTGCGCCAGACAATGCGGAATTTTCAAGTAGCCGGCAACGCCTGTTTTTCACTCTTGAAAACAACGGAAAAATGGATTATAGTATAAGGTATACTGCGATATATTAAAGAGGTAAAGATTTAAAACCCTCTATGGATATCCGGCCAACAATGGAAAGAAAGGACGTAAGTGGTATGGACTATAAGATTGCACTGATTCCGGGCGACGGCATCGGCCCGGAGATTGTCCGTGAGGCAAAGAAAATTCTGGACAAGGTGTGCCTGATATACGGGCATTCCTTTACATATAAGGAGCTGCTGCTGGGCGGAGCTTCCATTGACCGGCACGGGGTGCCGCTGACTGATGAGACCATTGCGGACGCGAAGGCTTCCGACGCGGTGCTGATGGGTTCTATCGGCGGAGACGCGAAAACTTCCCCCTGGTATCAGCTGGAACCCTCCAGACGGCCGGAGGCAGGACTTTTGGGAATCCGGAAAGCTCTGAACCTGTTCGCAAATCTGCGTCCCGCTTATCTGTATGAGGAATTGAAGGCGGCCTGCCCTCTGAAAGAGGAGCGGATCGGAGCCGGATTTGACATGATTATTGTCAGGGAACTGACCGGCGGCCTGTATTTCGGAAAGCGTGAGACAGCAGAGAAGGACGGAGTGATGACCGCTGTGGACACTCTGACTTACAATGAGAATGAGATACGGAGAATCGCGGTTAAGGCCTTTGACATTGCCATGAAGAGAAGAAAAAAGGTCACCAGCGTGGACAAGGCCAATGTGCTGGATTCCTCCCGGCTTTGGAGAAAAGTGGTGGAGGAAGTGGCAAAGGATTATCCGCAGGTGACTCTGGAACACATGCTGGTGGATAACTGCGCTATGCAGCTGGTACACAACCCGGGACAGTTTGATGTGATCCTGACGGAGAATATGTTTGGGGATATCCTTTCCGATGAGGCCAGCATGGTGACCGGATCCATCGGTATGCTTTCCTCCGCAAGTCTCAATGAGACAAAGTTCGGCCTGTATGAACCCAGTCACGGCTCCGCGCCGGATATTGCCGGAAAAGGCATTGCCAATCCCATTGCCACAATTTTGTCAGTGGCCATGCTGCTGAGGTATTCTCTGGATCTGGACAAAGAAGCAGATGCAGTGGAAGATGCGGTCCGTCAGGTGCTGAAGGACGGTTATCGGACCGTGGACATTATGTCCGGGGGCTGTATGCAGGTGGGAACCGTACAGATGGGTGATCTGATCGCGGAACGAATCCGATAAAAGTATGGCCATTCGGCCAATAATGAGGAAAGGAAGATGGAAGATGAGAAGTGATGCAGTGAAGACGGGTATGCAGCAGGCGCCCCACCGTTCCCTTTTCAATGCGCTGGGAATGACAAAAGAAGAGATGGAACGTCCTCTGGTGGGTATTGTCAGTTCTTATAATGAGATTGTCCCGGGGCACATGAACCTGGATAAAATAGTAAATGCCGTGAAGCAGGGAGTTGCCATGGCAGGCGGAACGCCCATTGTGTTCCCGGCCATAGCGGTCTGTGATGGAATTGCCATGGGACATATCGGTATGAAATACTCTCTGGTGACCAGAGACCTGATCGCCGATTCCACCGAGGCCATGGCCATGGCGCATCAGTTTGACGCCCTGGTAATGGTTCCCAACTGTGACAAGAATGTGCCGGGACTTCTGATGGCGGCGGCCAGAATCAATGTCCCCACTGTATTTGTAAGCGGCGGACCCATGCTGGCCGGTCATGTGAAGGGACAGAAGAGAAGTCTTTCCTCCATGTTTGAGGCGGTGGGATCTTACTCTGCCGGAACTATGACCGCCGAGGATGTGGAAGAGTTTGAAAATAAGGTCTGCCCCACCTGTGGTTCCTGCTCCGGCATGTACACTGCCAACAGCATGAACTGTCTGACAGAGGTGCTGGGCATGGGCCTTCCCGGAAACGGCACGATTCCCGCCGTATATTCCGAGAGAATCAAACTGGCAAAGCATGCGGGTATGCAGGTAATGGAGATGTACCGGAAGAATATCCGGCCCAGAGATATCATGACAAAAGAGGCCGTTCTGAATGCTCTGACTGTGGATATGGCGCTGGGATGCTCCACCAACAGTATGCTGCATCTGCCTGCCATTGCCCATGAGATCGGCTTTGACTTTGATATTACTTTTGCCAATGAAATCAGCGAAAAAACTCCTAATCTCTGTCATCTGGCACCTGCAGGTCCCACCTACATGGAGGATCTCAATGAGGCGGGCGGCGTTTACGCGGTGATGAAGGAACTTTCCAAAAAGGATCTGCTGAACCTGGAATGTATGACAGTCACCGGGAAGACTATGGGAGAGAATATTAAAAACAGTGTCAACCGGAATCCGGAAGTGATCCGTCCCATCGATCATCCCTACAGTGAGACGGGCGGCCTGGCAGTGCTCACCGGAAACCTGGCTCCGGACGGAGGTGTGGTGAAAAAGAGCGCGGTCTGCGATGAGATGATGGTTCATGAAGGACCGGCCAGGGTATTTGACTGTGAAGAAGACGCCATTGCGGCCATAAAAGGCGGGAAAATCGTAGCCGGAGATGTGGTTGTCATCCGGTACGAGGGGCCGAAAGGGGGGCCGGGCATGAGAGAAATGCTGAATCCCACCTCCGCCATTGCAGGCATGGGTCTGGGATCTTCGGTTGCCCTGATTACCGACGGACGTTTCTCAGGTGCTTCCAGAGGAGCCTCCATCGGTCATATTTCACCGGAAGCAGCGGTGGGCGGCCCCATCGCCCTGGTTCAGGAGGGAGATATCATCAGTATCAATATCCCTGAGCACAGCCTGTCGCTGAAGATTTCCGATGAGGAGATGGCGAAGCGCCGCGCGGCATGGCAGCCCAGGCAGCCCAAAGTAACCACCGGTTATCTGGCCCGTTATGCGGCAATGGTTACCAGCGGCAACAGAGGCGCTGTTCTGGAAGTGCCCAGACAGTAAAAAACGGTAAGAGGAGGAAAAAGGATGAAGCTTACAGGATCCGAGATTGTAATAGAGTGTCTGAAAGAGCAAGGGGTGGATACCGTATTCGGTTATCCGGGCGGAACCATTCTGAATATCTATGATGAATTGTATAAGCATCAGGACGAGATTCACCATGTCCTGACTTCCCATGAGCAGGGCGCTGCTCATGCGGCTGACGGTTATGCCCGGGCCACCGGAAAGGTGGGCGTCTGTATGGCGACGTCCGGACCGGGAGCCACCAACCTGGTGACAGGTATCGCTACGGCTTATATGGATTCCATTCCCGTGGTTGCCATCACAGCCAATGTGGGAACCAGCCTTCTGGGAAAAGACAGTTTTCAGGAGGTGGATATCGCGGGAATTGTGATGCCGATTACTAAGCACAGCATGATCGTCAAAGATGTGAATAAGCTGGCGGATACGATCCGGCGGGCATTTATGATCGCCAAAAGTGACAGGCCGGGTCCTGTGCTGGTGGATATTACCAAAGATGTGACCTCCGACACGGCAGAGTACAAATATCAGGAGCCGGTTTATGTGGGACCCAGTGTATCGGAGATCCGTGATGAGGATATGGAACAGGCAGTGCAGCTGATTGATGCGGCCAGGAAGCCCTTCATTTTTGTGGGAGGCGGAGCGGTGATTTCCGGCGCTTCCGAAGAACTGAGAAAGTTTGCCCATACGCTCAATGCGCCCGTGACGGATTCTCTGATGGGAAAAGGCGCGTTTTCCGGAACAGATGAGCTGTACACCGGCATGCTGGGAATGCATGGAACGAAGACCTCGAATCTGGGAGTGACCAAATGTGATCTGCTGATCGCCATCGGGGCTAGATTTTCCGACCGTGTAACGGGAAATGCCAAAGCATTTGCCAAAAATGCAAAAATCATCCATATTGATGTGGACGCGGCTGAGATTAATAAAAATGTGCGGACAGACTGCAGCATCATCGGTGATGTCAAGGAAGTGCTGAAGCGGCTGAATGAAAAGATTCATCCCAAGAATCATGATGAATGGGTGGCTGAAATCGAAGAGATGAAGGCTCAGTATCCGCTCCGTTACAATCCGGACGGTCTCACGGGTCCTTATGTGATCGAAGAGCTGTACCGGGTGACCAACGGGGATGCCATTGTGGTGACGGATGTGGGACAGCACCAGATGTGGGCAGCCCAGTATTACAAATACAAAGAACCGAGAACGCTGCTTACTTCCGGAGGGCTGGGTACCATGGGCTACGGCCTGGGAGCCGCTATCGGAG
>DVON01000047.1 GCA_018713585.1 Candidatus Pullilachnospira stercoravium
CAATCTGGTAAATACCGAAAGCCTCCGCTGGGAACTGGCACGGGACGGGGCAATTTTCCATACCACAACGGATTCTGAGGTGATCGCCTACTGTATCGCAAAGGAAAGGGTGCATACAACTACAGTGGAGGAAGCCATCCTCCGCACGGCCAGACGAATCCGGGGGGCTTACGGCCTGGTGATCGCCAGCCCCCAGAAATTGATCGGAGTCCGGGACCCTCTCGGATTGCGCCCTCTCTGCCTGGGGAAAATAGGCAGCTCCTATATCATCGCCTCTGAGAGCTGTGCGCTGGCATCCTGCGGCGCACAGTTTGTCAGAGACATCCAGCCGGGAGAAATTGTTACCATTACCAGGGACGGCATTGCTTCCAATCTGCAGCTGGCAGGCCCGCAAAGGGCCCATTGCATTTTTGAGTATATCTATTTTGCCAGGCTGGACAGTGACATAGACGGCGTTTCCGTCTATGAATCCCGTCTGAGGGCCGGCGCGGCTCTTGCCCGCGCCTACCCGGTGGAAGCGGATCTGGTGGCCGGTGTTCCTGACTCCGGCATCACGGCCGCTCAGGGTTACGCTGCGGAATCCGGAATTCCCTTTGGCCTGGTTTTCTATAAAAACAGTTATGTGGGCAGAACCTTTATCAAGCCCACCCAGAAGGAGCGGGAGGCCAGCGTTCGGCTGAAACTGAATGTTCTTGCGCCGGCTGTCCGCGGGAAACGCCTGGTGCTGGTGGATGATTCCATTGTCCGCGGCACCACCATTGCCAACCTGATTCATCTTCTGAAACAGGCCGGCGCCAAAAGCGTCCATGTGCGGATCTGTTCGCCGCCCTTCCTTCATCCCTGTTATTTCGGGACGGATATCCCGTCCAACCGGCAGCTGATCGCCTCCTCCCATACGGAAGAGGAAATCCGGCAGCTGATCGGGGCAGATTCCCTGGGCTATATGAAAATCCGGGATCTGCAGTCCATGGCGGGGGAGCTTCCCCTGTGCCGCGCCTGCTTCGACGGCCGGTATCCCATGGATGTTGAAAACCGGTAATCGCGGAATATTCCCGATTACATACATCACATTTTTCTTACGTAACGGTGCGTATTTTTCCACGGAAAATATGCGCCGTTATCCATTTACACCCTGCCCTCTTTCCTTCTCCTGTTTCCGGCCAGGCCGGACCAGAACTTATTCCTAAAACATTCACACCCAGGCAGCGGTGTAAAATGGCAGGCACCGGTGTACTTCCGGTGTCTGCCGTTTTTTTCTAGGAACCATTTAATTTTAAGACACATGAACGTCTTTGTAAATCTCCTGATAATGAAGTCTGTCAAACCGGATAGCTTCTTCCGAGGTATTATGAATCACCACAGAATAACTCCCTGTCTCCGGGAAACTCATACAAATAGAATATCTCCCGGAAGATGTTTCCGTGATATCCTGCTCCTGCACCTGATAAACTTCCGTGTAGATACCGTCCTTTACATATCCTACGGTAAAAGGAAGTGGTTCCTTCATTTCAAAAGACACCACGGCTCCTTCCCCTTTATCTGCCCATATTTTGTAAGTGTTAAACTGAATTTCTTTCTCTTCGCCGCTGATCGCTCCATATACCCCCGGATTCACCCGGCCATCGGCTCCGTTTCCCTTTGAATCCACCGGCAGCATGGTAAGCCCCATCAGCCATTTCTCTTCCGAATCCTCCTCTGCCACCACCAGCTCCCCGCAGGGATCCCCCCGATAGACAGTCATATTCTCCGGGTAAATAATCTCCGTCCCCAGCGCCAGCTGCTGCAGCAGTCCGTCCTTTTCAGTTCCGGAGGCAATCAGCTTGCTGTCCGTTCCACTTTCCGCAGTTTTCTCCTCCGGTACACTGCCTCCGCCCATGCACCCTGCCAGAAATATTCCGCAGACCGTCAGGGCTGCCCAGGACCATAACCTGGAACTCTTTTTCTCCAACACACACCGAATCCTTCTTCTCATCTGTTTTCCCCCAAATCCATTGGCCAGAAACGGAGCTCTGCGTCCCCGGTCCATGGCCAGCAGCGTCTTTGCATAACGTTTCCTCGCATCCGTCCCGTAAGCTCTGATCACTCTTTCGTCACAGGACACCTCCAGATCCTCCTCCAGCTTTTTCAGCATCAGCCATGCCAGCGGATTGAACCAGTGAAGAATGACCACCAGGATCCCCGCCAGCTTCCACAGACTGTCCAGCCGCCGCAGATGCACGGCCTCATGCTCCAGGATATCCTGCAGCCGTTCCGCGGAAAAGTGCCGGATCTCCCTGGTCAGCACAATTTTCTTCCGGAAAATCCCCATGGAAAACGGTGTATCATAATAATCCGTGTAAAATACGCGGATGCGCTGCACGGCCTCATGCCGCTCCCGCCAGCTCTCCACCGCCGGCCAGTCCTCCGCGGGAAGCAGCTCCCGCATTTTCCTTCGGTGAATCAGATACTGTATCGCAAAATATACTCCCACCGCCGCGGCTCCCAAAAGCCAGATGCCTCTCAGCACCGGGTACCATCCCGGACTCCGAAGAGTTCCGGCCGCCGGATACAGCTGGGTTTCATAACTCTCCCCGGCCTTTTCGCCCGGTTTCCGGCCGGCAGGTACTGTCCCCGGCTGCTGATTTTCTCCTGTCATGGAAGATACGGATACCTCCTGCTCCTCCCCGGCCGCCGCGGCTCCCACAAACGGAACCGCAGCCATTTCCTCCACCCTTTCTCCCCAAAGTTTCTGTTTTTCCGGCAGATATCCCCAGAATTCCGGACTCCAGGGCAGCTGCCATGGGGTCAGAAACCGCAGCGCGGCAGCCATCCACAGAACCAGAAAAGTCTGCTTGGAAACCCTGTGGTAACCTGCCGCCCGTACCAGCAGGATTCCACATACCATCACAGCCCCCACAAAACTCATTTCCCACAGCTTCATACGCTCCACCTCCTCCCGGCATCCCGCCTTCCTATTCCCACTCCTCAATCATCTGTTTCAGCTGTCTTCTCTCCTCCTGGGAAAGCCCCGTGTTTTTCAGAAACGCATTGAGAAACACAGGCTTGGACCCGGCGAACATCCGGTCAATCAGCTCCTGGGTTTCCTCCTGCTGAATCTCCTGGCGGCTGATCAGCGGAATACAGCGAAATCCCGGCTCACTGCGCCGGATGGCCCCCTTGCTCACACACTTTTTTATCACCGTATAGGTGGTATTCCGGTTCCATCCCACCTGTTCTCCCAAAATCCTGGCCAGCTCTCCCGCCGTAGCCTCTCCCTGCTTCCACAGGGCCTCCATCACTTTCAGTTCCGATTCATACAGTTTCATCTGTCCAGCTCCTCTCTTTTCAGGCCTTTGGGCCGCATCGGAATCTCTCAGGAATTTCCTTTGAGATTTCCGGTTTTGACTATTGCAGTAGTTATCTTACTTTTATACTACTACAATAGTCACGCAAAAGCAAGAAAAAACAGCATGTCTTTTACATACTGTTTTCTCTCCTGTCCAATTCCCATGGTACTGCATGCCAATGGCACGCGTTTTGCGCTGACTGCAGCGAAGCGCAGAGCCGCTCGTGCAGGCACGGCGGCCGCCCTCCAGGCTTATCACACCCAAAAGGGCCGTCGGAACATTTCTGCATCCGACGGCCCTTCGGCATTCCCGCAGGCAACGAGCCAAGCGGACATGCTTGCATGTCCATTTGCCCCTCTGTCAGCGGTAAATAATATCGTCTCTTCCCGGTCCATTGGAAATCATGGTAATGGGGAAGCCGATCTTTTCCTCCACAAACTCAATATATTTCCGGCAGTTCTCCGGCAGATCCTCATATTTCTTAATGCCCCGGATATCGCACTTCCAGCCAGGCAGTGTCTCATATACCGGTTTTGCCTTCTCCAGCAGAGCGGTGGTGGGGAACTCCGTGGTCACTTTTCCGTCGATCTCGTAGCCCACGCACACCGGAATCTCATCCAGATAGCCCAGCACATCCAGAACCGTGAACGCCACATCCGTGGTTCCCTGGATCCGGCAGCCATATTTGGAAGCCACAGCATCAAACCAGCCCATTCTTCTGGGACGTCCCGTGGTGGCTCCGTACTCGCCTCCGTCGCCTCCCCGGCGGCGCAGCTCGTCGGCCTCCTCGCCGAAGATCTCGGACACAAAAGCGCCCGCTCCCACAGCGCTGGAATAAGCTTTGCAGACCGTAATGATCTTCTTGATCTCATAGGGCGGCACACCGGCTCCGATGGCTCCGTAGCCCGCCAGCGTGGAGGAAGAAGTTACCATGGGGTAAATTCCGTGATCCGGATCTTTCAGGGAACCCAGCTGACCCTCCAGCAGGATCTCTTTTCCTTCCTTCAGCGCGTTCCACAGATACAGAGACACATCGCAGACATACGGCTCCACCATCTTTTTATAGTTCATCAGCTCTTCGAAAATCTCTTCCGGAACCAGCAGCGGTTTGTGATACAGATGCTCCAGAAGTACGTTTTTGGTCACGCAGACCCGCTCCACCTTTTCCTTCAGTGCTTCCTCGTCGAACAGCTCGCTGACCTGGAAGCCGATCTTCGCGAACTTGTCGGAATAGAACGGAGCGATACCGGACTTGGTGGAACCGAAGGACTTTCCGCCCAGCCGCTCCTCCTCATACTGGTCAAATAATATGTGATAGGACATTACCATCTGTGCTCTGTCGGAAACCAGAATCTTCGGCATGGGAACTCCCTTTTCCACAATGCTCTGGATCTCTCCGAACAGCTTCGGCACATTCAGCGCCACGCCATTGCCAATCACGCTGGTGGTATGATTGTAAAACACACCGGACGGCAGGGTATGCAGTGCAAACTTACCATAGTCGTTGACGATGGTATGGCCCGCATTGGCTCCGCCCTGAAAACGCACAATGATGTCGGCCTCCCGGGCCAGCATATCCGTGATTTTGCCTTTTCCTTCATCTCCCCAGTTTGCTCCAACAACAGCTTTAATCATTTGGTTACCTCCTGATCGGTTCATTATCGTAAAAACTCCTACGCGGCTATTATAGCACAGCTTTATTATAAGAGAAACTTATTATTACTTATAAATAATATTCAATTATAAATGCTGGTAATAAATATCGGCCGCTCTGACACGCCACTTCTCTATTTTACCAAATGAATCGGACAATTACAATTCTTTCCTTGCGGAATTTGCGAAGGAATGTAACAGTTCATCCTTCCACTGTCCCGCGAGGGCTGAACTGCAACAAAGGAATGAATTG
>DVON01000048.1 GCA_018713585.1 Candidatus Pullilachnospira stercoravium
CTGCTGGCGGCAGCGATGGCGACAACGGTATTCGCAGGCTGTGGTTCGGGAGATTCCCAGGATTCCTCCGCAGGAACTTCCGAGGAGAGCAGTTCCGAAGAGAGCGCGACGGAAGAGAGCGGGGAGGAGACCGCTTCCGCGGAGCCGGATACCACCTACGGAACCAGCCAGGAAGGAAAGTTTGTGGTGGGCTTTGATCAGGAGTTCCCGCCCATGGGATTTGTGGGAGAGGACGGAGAGTACACCGGATTTGACCTGGCTCTGGCTGAGGAAGTGGCTTCCCGGCTGGATCTGGAGTTTGTGCCCCAGCCCATCAGCTGGGATGCCAAGGATATGGAACTGTCCTCCGGTACCATCGACTGTATCTGGAACGGTTTTACCATCAACGGCAGGGAGGAGGATTACACCTTCTCTGACCCGTACCTGGACAACCGTCAGGTGTTTGTGGTGAATTCCGACTCCGATATCCAGTCCTCCGCGGATCTGGCAGGAAAGATTGTGGAGGTGCAGGCGGATTCCTCCGCGGAGGCAGCCCTCAATGACAATACGGAGCTTTCCGGAACCTTCGGAACCATGCAGACCGTGCCGGATTACAATACGGCCATGATGGATCTGGAGCAGGGCGCCGTGGATGCCATCGCCATGGATGAAGTGGTGGCTGCTTATCAGATTCAGAACCGGGAGAACCAGTTCCGTATTCTGGACGAGGAGATTTCCTCCGAGGAATATGCCATCGGTTTCCTGAAGGGCAATGAAAAGCTGAGAGACAATGTGCAGCAGGTACTGCAGGAGATGGCGGAGGACGGAACCATCGCCGAGATTTCCACCGAGTGGTTCGGCTCTGACATCACTACTTTCGCAAAATAAAGACGGATAGATCCGGCGGCGCAGCGCCGTCCGGAACGGGAGGATACATATGACACTGGTTGAGATTTTTCAGCAGCTGCTGCCCGGTATGGGGAGGTCCATAGGGATTTTCTTCTGCACCCTGGTGCTTTCGCTTCCTCTGGGGCTGCTGGTGGCCTTTGGAAGAATGAGCAGATTCCGGGTGGTGCAGCTGATTTTCAAGGCCTATATTTCCATCATGAGGGGAACGCCGCTGATGCTGCAGCTGATGGTGGTATACTTTGGCCCCTACTTCATCTTCGGCATCCGGATCACGGACAGCTACCGGCTGTACGCGGTGCTGATCGCCTTTGCCATCAACTACGCGGCTTACTTTGCCGAGATTTACCGGGGAGGCATCGAATCCATGCCGCTGGGCCAGTACGAGGCGGCTCAGCTTCTGGGCTATACGAAGATGCAGACCTTCTTCAGGATTATTCTTCCTCAGGTTATCAAACGGATCCTTCCGTCGGTGACCAACGAGGTGATCACCCTGGTGAAGGATACATCCCTTTCTTTCGCCATTGCCTATCTGGAGATGTTTACCATGGCCAAAGCGCTGGCCGCCGCCCAGAGAAGCGTGCTTCCGTATATTGCCGCCGCCATCTTCTACTATATCTTTAATCTGCTGGTGGCCGTGATTATGGAAAAGCTGGAAAAGAAGTTAGCGTACTATCGATAGGAGAAGGCTGTTATGAATTTGCTGGAAATGAATCATATTCAAAAATCCTTTGACGGAGTCCAGGTGCTGAAGGACATTTCCCTGTCCGTGAAACAGGGCGAGGTGCTGTCCATCATCGGCCCTTCCGGATCCGGAAAATCCACCCTCCTCCGGTGCGCTGCCATGCTGGAGACCATCGACGGGGGAGAGATCCGCTATCTGGACCGGCGGGCGGCCTGGATGGAGAACGGAAAGCCCGCGGGGCCGAAGGGGAAGGAAAAGAAAGAAATCCAGTCGTATTTCGGGCTGGTATTCCAGAGCTTTAACCTGTTTCCCCACTATTCCGTGATCCGCAACATTACGGACGCCCCCATCCATGTGCAGAAGCGCAATAAAGAAGAGGCGTACCAGGAGGCCAGAAGTCTGCTGGCCAGAATGGGACTGGCGGACAAGGAGGATGCGTACCCCTATCAGCTGTCCGGCGGCCAGTGTCAGCGGGTGGCCATCGCCCGGGCTCTTGCGCTGAATCCGAAGATTCTCTTCTTTGACGAGCCAACCTCCGCCTTGGATCCGGAGCTGACCGGCGAGGTGCTGAAGGTGATCCGGTCCCTGGCGGATCTGGATATCACCATGGTGATCGTCACCCACGAGATGGAGTTTGCCAGAAATATTTCCGACCGGATTATTTTCATGGACAAAGGCCTCATTGAGGTGCAGGGAACGCCGGATGAGGTGTTTCAGGCAGAACACACAAGAATGAGGGAATTTTTGGGGAAAATTCATCAGAACTGAGCTTGCGTTTCCCCATGGTTTCGTATATAATTTTAGCGTACAGCGGCAGACTGCCTCTGTACGCTGTTTTTATTTTATGACAATGGAAAATTCGCAAAGCGTACTTTCCATTGTTTCATAGGAAATTGCTTTCCTATGTATCACGGGAACCTTTCCCGGAATGTAAAACCAGAGAAAATCAAAGGAAGAAAGGTGTCAGACTCATGAAAAAATTGGAACAGCTGTATGAAGGAAAAGCAAAGAAAGTATTCGCGACGGATGTGGACGGCGTGGTAATCGTGGATTACAAAGATGACGCCACCGCGTTCAACGGAGAGAAAAAAGGAACCATCACCGGCAAGGGTGTGGTGAACAACCGCATGACCAACTATGTGTTCCAGCAGCTTGAGAAGGCCGGAGTTCCCACCCATTTCGTGGAGGAGCTGTCTGACCGGGAGACGGCCGTAAAGAAAGTGGATATCGTTCCCCTGGAAGTGATTGTCCGCAACGTGGCTGCGGGAAGCTTTTCCAAGCGCATGGGCGTGGAGGAAGGAAAACAGCTGCTCTGCCCCATTCTGGAGTTCAGCTACAAGGACGACGCGCTGGGCGATCCCTTCATCAACGATGACTACGCGCTGGCTCTGGGACTGGCTACCCAGGAAGAGATTGATACCATCAAAACATATACCCGTAAAATCAACGAGTTTCTGAAGGAGTATTTCCTGAACGCAGGCATGAAGCTGATTGACTTCAAGATCGAGTTCGGAAAGCTGCCGGATGGAACCATCATCCTGGCAGACGAGATTTCCCCGGATACCTGCCGTCTGTGGGATGTGAACACCAACGAGAAGCTGGACAAAGACCGTTTCAGAAGAGATCTGGGCAACGTGGAAGAGGCCTACAACGAGGTCTTCAAACGCCTGGGCCTTGCATAAGGAGACTGCCATGAGTACAGACAGATACGTAAGCCCGCTGTCCGAGCGGTATGCCAGCAAGGAGATGCAGTATATTTTCTCCCCGGACATGAAGTTCCGCACCTGGAGAAAGCTGTGGATCGCCCTGGCAGAGACGGAAAAGGAGCTGGGCCTGAATATTACCCAGGAACAGATCGATGAGCTGAAAGCCCACGCGGACGATATCAATTATGATGTGGCCAAGGAGCGGGAACGCCTGGTGCGCCACGATGTGATGTCCCATGTGTACGCCTACGGAGTACAGTGTCCCAAGGCAAAGGGCATCATCCACCTGGGCGCCACCTCCTGCTATGTGGGAGACAACACCGACATCATTGTAATGACCGAGGCCCTGAAGCTGGTGCGGAAGAAACTGGTGAACGTGATTGCCGAGCTGGCAAAGTTCGCCGGGGAATATAAGGAGCTTCCCACCCTGGCCTTCACCCACTTCCAGCCGGCTCAGCCCACCACCGTGGGAAAGAGAGCCACCCTGTGGATGCAGGAGTTTATGCTGGATCTGGAAGATCTGGAGTATGTGATCAGCACCATGAAGCTGCTGGGCAGCAAGGGAACCACCGGCACCCAGGCCAGCTTCCTGGAGCTGTTTGACGGCGATCAGGAGACCATCGACAAGATCGATCCCATGATTGCCGAAAAGATGGGATTCAAGGAGTGCTATCCCGTATCCGGACAGACGTATTCCCGCAAGGTGGATACCCGGGTTCTGAACGTGCTGGCAGGCATCGCCGCCAGCGCCCACAAGTTCTCCAACGATATCCGTCTCCTTCAGCACCTGAAGGAAGTGGAAGAGCCCTTTGAGAAGAACCAGATCGGTTCCTCCGCCATGGCTTATAAGAGAAATCCCATGAGAAGTGAGCGGATCGCCTCCCTGTCCCGTTTCGTGATGGTGGACGCGCTGAATCCGGCCATCACTTCCGCCACCCAGTGGTTTGAGCGTACGCTGGACGATTCCGCCAACAAGCGTCTGTCCGTGCCGGAAGGATTTCTGGCCATCGACGGCATCCTGGATCTGTGCCTGAACGTGGTGGATGGCCTGGTGGTATATCCCAAGGTAATTGAGAAGCATCTGCGGGCGGAACTGCCCTTCATGGCCACCGAGAACATCATGATGGACGCGGTGAAAGCCGGCGGCGACCGTCAGGAGCTGCATGAGCGGATCCGTGAGCTGTCCATGGAGGCGGCCAAAACGGTGAAAGCGGAAGGAAAGGACAACAATCTGCTGGAGCTGATCGCCGCGGATCCCGCTTTCAATCTGAGCCTGGAAGATCTGCAGAAGGCCATGGAGCCCTCTCGCTACACGGGAAGAGCGGCCGTTCAGGTGGACGCGTTCCTGAAAAATGTCATCGATCCCATGCTGGAGAGCCACAGGGATCTGCTGGGAATGACGGCGGAGATCAACGTCTGATTTTTCGTTTCGTCAGAAAAACAGAACCGAAGATAGAATGTATGGAAATTCCCCGGGGAAGATCGGCTTTCCCGGGGGTTTTGTCTCTTTGTGACAATTCATTC
>DVON01000049.1 GCA_018713585.1 Candidatus Pullilachnospira stercoravium
TGGTGGCCTTATATCCCCTGATGGCGGACCGGATGTATGTGGATCGGGATGACAAGGGGCAGCTGTACTACGAGTACACCCTGTATTCCGATGACGCGCCTACCATGAAGGGATCCATTGTCCGGCTGTCCCCTTATGAAGTGCTGCATATCCCAGGTCTGGGATTTGACGGGCTGGTGGGTTATTCGCCCATTGCTATGGCGAAGAACGCCATCGGCATGGCCATGGCCTGCGAGGAATATGGTGCGAAGTTTTTCGCCAACGGCGCGGCGCCTTCCGGGGTGCTGGAGCATCCGGGGACGATCAAGGATCCAAGCCGGGTGAGAGAAAGCTGGCAAAGGACCTTCGGAGGAAGCGGGAACGCCAACAAGGTGGCAGTGCTGGAGGAAGGGATGAAGTACACGCCCATTTCCATCTCGCCGGAGCAGGCGCAGTTTCTGGAAACCAGGAAGTTCCAGCTGGATGAGATTGCCCGGATCTTCCGGGTGCCGCCCCATATGATTGGGGACCTGGAAAAATCGTCCTTCAACAACATCGAGCAGCAATCCCTGGAGTTTGTGAAATATACCCTGGATCCCTGGGTGTCCCGGTGGGAGCAGTCCATGGTGCGCTCTTTACTGTCCAGGGAAGAGAAAAAGCAGTATTTCATCAAGTTCAACGTGGACGGCCTGCTTCGCGGGGACTACCAGAGCCGGATGAACGGCTACGCCACGGCAAGGCAGAACGGCTGGATGAGCGCCAATGATATCCGGGAACTGGAAAACCTGGACCGGATCCCGGCGGAGCAGGGCGGGGATTTATATCTGATCAACGGGAACATGACGAAGCTTGCGGATGCCGGACTGTTTGGAACAGGTCAGCAGGGGATGCCTGCAGGGGCAGATGGTTTTGCGGGGAAAGGAGTAGAGATTTGATGAAGAAGTTTTGGAACTGGAAAAGCAGGAAGATCCGGGATCAGGATTCCGGCGAAGAGAGCGTTGAGAGAGTGCTGTTCCTAAATGGGACGATTGCGGAGGAGAGCTGGTATGACGATGAAGTCACGCCGGCTCTTTTTAAGGAAGAGCTGATGGCGGGAAGCGGTGATATCACGGTGTGGATCAACAGCCCCGGCGGGGACTGTGTGGCCGCGGCGCAGATCTACAACATGCTGATGGATTATAAAGGGAATGTCACGGTAAAGATCGATGGGATCGCGGCATCTGCGGCAAGCGTGATCGCTATGGCAGGAACGCAGGTACTGATCTCGCCGGTAGGCATGCTGATGATCCATAACCCGGCAACGATCGCTTGGGGGGATTCCGGAGAAATGCAGAAGGCTATTGAGATGCTGGAAAGCGTGAAAGATTCCATCATCAACGCCTATGAGATCAAGACCGGCCTGTCCCGGACAAAGCTGTCCCACATGATGGACGCGGAAACCTGGATGGATGCCGGGAAAGCAGTGGAACTGGGATTTGCCGATAGGATCCTGAAACGTTTTGAAGTTCCGGATAACATGGAGCCGCCCGCGGTATCCATGCTCTATTCCGAAGCCGCCGCAGTCAATTCCTTAATGGATAAGATCGCGGCAAAGTGCAGGACAAAACCGAAAACCGAACCGACAGGCCGCAGCGTAGACAGTCTCTATGAGCGGCTTAATTTATTGAAGAATTAGAGGAGGACATGACGATGACGATTTTAGAACTGAGAGAAAAGAGGGCGAAGGCGTGGGAGGCGGCGAAGGCTTTCCTGGATTCCCACAGGAATGACAGGGGGATTTTATCTGCGGAGGATGACGCTGCCTATACCCGTATGGAACAGGAAATCACGGATCTGGGAAAAGAGATTGCCAGGATGGAGCGGCAGGAAGCCTTTGAGAGGGAACTGTCCCAGCCGGTGAATCAGCCCCTGACCGGACGTCCGGCATCCGGTAGCGCGGGAAAGGAAAAGACCGGCCGCGCTTCGGAGGAATACAAGGCCAATTTCTGGAACGCCATGCGCTCCAAGGTGCCGCTTCCCAGCGTGGTCAACGCCCTGGAAGAGGGAACGGATTCCGAGGGCGGATATCTTGTGCCGGATGAGTATGAGCGTACCCTGGTGGAAGCCTTGGAAGAGGAAAATGTGTTCCGCCAGCTGGCAAACGTGATCCGCACTTCCAGCGGTGACCGGAAGATCCCGGTGGTGGCAACGAAGGGAACAGCGTCCTGGATTGATGAGGAAGGGGCCTACACGGAGAGTGATGATTCCTTCGGCCAGGTATCCATCGGGGCCTGCAAGGTAGGCACTATGATCAAGGTATCCGAGGAGCTTTTAAATGACAGCGTCTTTGACCTGGAATCTTATATTGCGAAGGAATTTGCCCGCCGGATCGGGGCGAAGGAGGAAGAGGCGTTCTTTACCGGGGATGGCTCCGGGAAACCCTTGGGTGTTCTTGCAGCCACCGGCGGCGCCGAAACAGGGGTGACGGCAGCTTCCTCTACAGCCATTACGGCGGATGAACTGATGGATCTGTTCTATTCCCTGAAATCTCCTTATCGGAAGAAGGCGGTATGGGTGCTGAACGATTCTACCATCAAGGCGGTGCGGAAACTGAAGGATTCCACGGGGCAGTACCTGTGGCAGCCTTCCCTTGCGGCCGGTACGCCGGATACGCTCCTTGGCAGGCCGGTGAAGACCTCTGCCTATATGCCGGTAATCGCGGCGGGGGCAAAGACCATTGCCTTCGGCGATTTCAGCTATTACTGGATCGCAGATCGGCAGGGGCGTTCCTTTAAGCGGCTGAATGAATTGTATGCCGCCAACGGGCAGGTAGGATTCCTTGGCTCCCAGAGGGTGGATGGGAAGCTGGTGCTTTCCGAGGCGGTGAAGGTACTGGCGCAGAAGGCCAGCGCCTGAGCTATCTGATGTGAAAAAGCGGGCGGCGTCCCCAGATGCGGGGAGCCGCCGCTAACCAGGAAGGGGGCAATGGGATGCTGGTGACGCTGGAAGAAATGAAAAATTATCTCCGGGTGGATGACGATGAAGACGATGGGCTGATCACCACGCTTTTGGCGTCAGCGGAGCGGATGTGTATGGATATCCTGCGGACAGACGAGGAAAGCGGCCTGCAGGAGGCAGAAAATGGGAAACCGGCGGTGATGTATACCGTGGCCTATCTGTATGAACACCGGGAGGAAGCTGACCACCATGCCCTGGTCCTGACGCTGCGCTCCCTGCTCTTTGGAAGCCGGAAGGAGGCGTTCTGATGGAGATCGCTCTTCTGAATGTGAAAGTGACCTTCCAGAAAAACTCCGTAGCTGTGGACGATATCGGAAACCGAAGGAATGTCTGGGAGGATTATTATACCTGTCATGCCACAGTCAGCGGTGAAGGCGGGCAGGAAAAGACAGCAGCCGGATTGACGGTTGCGGAATCTGACATTGCCTTTACCGTCCGTTTTTGTAAACAGGCGGCAGAGGTAACGGCGGACGGGTTCCGTATCCTGTTTCAAGGGGAAATCTACAACGTCGCGGCTGTGGACCACATGAACTATAGAAAGAAAGCGCTGAAGTTCCGATGTGAGAAAGCGAGGCGGTGACTATGGGACAGACCGTGCGGATTGGGGAACTGGCGGACGTTGTTATGGAGACTTTGGAGGAATACGCAGATCTGGCTGCCGAGGATGTGAAACAGGCGGTCCGGAATGCCGGGGAGACGGTAAGAAAGGAGATCCGTGCCAACGCCCCGAAGGATACCGGGGACTATGCCAAAAGCTGGGCGGTGAAGAAAACAAAAGAAACTTCCTCCAGCCTGACGCTGACGGTTCATTCCAAAAACCGCTACCAGCTGGCCCATCTGTTGGAGTATGGCCACGCAAAGCGGGGCGGCGGACGGGTGGAGGGCAAAGCCCATATCGCCCCGGCGGAGGAGAAGGGAATCCGGCAGCTGGAAGACGAGATTGAAAGGAGCCTGAGGCATGGATAAATTTCTGGATATTTTGAAAAGCGCCGGCTTCCCCTATGCCTATGACCATTTCGCGGAAGGGGAAGCGCCGGATCCGCCGTTTCTTTGTTACCTGCTGCCGGGGAGCGATAACTTTTCTGCGGATGGAAAGGTCTATTACCGGATCAGCGAGGTACGGGTGGAATTATATACGAACCAGAAGGATTTAGCTGCGGAGAGGAAGATGGAGGATGCGCTGGATGCGGCAGGAGTTTTTTATAACAAGACGGAAACCTGGATCGAAAGCGAAAAGCTGTATGAGGTTCTGTACTCTTTTGAGATGGAGGGAGTAGGAAATGTCTACAAAGAAGAATAAAGTAAAATTTAATATTTGCAATGTGCATTACGCATTGATTACGGTGGACGATGACGGGGAGGTGACCTTTGGGACGCCGGTGGCTATGCCAGGAGCGGTATCCCTGTCTTTGGAGCCAAACGGCGAGCCGTCCAACTTTTACGCGGATGGGTATGCTTATTATACGATCTCCAACAACATGGGCTATGAAGGGGATCTGGAACTGGCCATGGTGCCGGAGAGTTTCCGGACGGATGTGCTGAAGGAATCTCTGGATGACAACAGCGTGCTGGTGGAGAGCGCCAATGTGGAAACAGCGAACTTTGCCCTGCTCTTTGAGTTTGACGGGGATGTGAAAAAGATCCGCCATGTGCTGTATAACTGCTCTGCGGCCAGGCCCAACATCGAGTCCGCGACCAATGAGGAAGAGATCGAGGTACAGACGGAAACGCTGGCCATCACGGCGGCACCCCTGGCCAATGGGTATGTGAAAGCCCGTACCGGGGACAGCACTACGGATACGGTTTATACGGGATGGTATACAGCGGTGTATCTGCCGGAGGTGACGCCGGATACCTCCGGGACGCAGCAGTCCGGCCAGCAGGGTACGGACGATGAGACAGGAGGGGAGACCTTATGAGCATGAAACAGAATATCATGATTGACGGGCAGGAGGTCGCTTTTAAGGCCTCCGCTGCCATCCCCCGGATCTACCGGATGCGGTTTCACCGGGATATCTATAAAGACCTGCGGGAACTGGAAAAGGGGATCGACAAGAATGACCCGGAGAATTCCAATCTGGACCTATTCTCTTTGGAAATGTTTGAGAACATCGCCTATGTCATGGCGAAGCACGCCGACCCATCCATCCCGGATACGCCGGAGGAATGGCTGGATGGGTTCAACACCTTTTCCATCTATCAGGTGCTGCCCCAGATCATTGAGCTGTGGGGGCTGAACACCCGGACGGATGTGCAGGCTAAAAAAAAACTTCGCCCGACTGACCGGGAAATGACAACGCCGCTGTTCCTCCTGCGGTGCGTGCAGCTGGGGCTGTCCATCCGGGATCTGGATCTTTTGACCATCGGGATGGTGAATGATATGTATGTGGAGAGCCGGAACGATGAGCATAAGTATGCGGTGGTGGCAACGCAGGAGGATTTTGATAAGTTTTAGGAATAATTTTTTGATAAATGCATAAAATATTCCCAACTTTATTCCCAATGTGTTATAGTATTAATGTTGGGAATAAAAGTTGGGAAAAGGATGAAGAATAATGAATATCGAAAAATTAGTCTTGGATTTATGTGCATATGATGACGAACAGGAATGGTTTGAATTTAAAGAAAACTGGTTTCAGCCGGAGGTGCTGGGCGAATATGTTTCAGCACTTTCAAATGCAGCCGCATTTCATTATAAAGCTCAAGCTTATTTTGTGTGGGGCGTAAATGATGAAACCCATGAGGTTGTAGGTACAACATTCAATCAATATGGGGACTACAATAAAGAACCCTATCAGAACTTTTTGGCGAGAAATTTATCTCCGAGTATCAATTTTTCGTTCGAGGAAGCAGTTATAGATGATAAAAGAGTTGTTGTTCTGGTCATTCCTGCAGCAGAAGAGATCCCGACAGCTTTTAAAGAAAAGCGATACATCCGCATTGGTTCGTCCAAAGCCAATTTGAAGGATTATCCGAAAAGAGAGATCCAGCTGTTTAAAATTCTGGATGGAAGAGTGGAAACCATTGAAACTCTGGCGGCAAAATACCAGGAACTGACGTTTTCTAAACTGTTTGGGTATTATGGCTCAAAAGGGATTGTTTTAAATGAAAAAACTTTTGAGAAAAATCTCGGCTTGAGAAATAAAAACGGAGAATATAATCTGTTGGCACAGCTGCTTTCGGATAATTCGCATTTTCCACTAAGAGTTTCGATTTTTGAGGGAGAAACGAAAGGCTCTAATTTATTCTCTGTAAGAGAATTTGGCAATAACTGTCTGCTCTATACGTTGGATGAAGTTTTAAGATATGCAGATGTATTGAATCTGATCCAGACAGATGAAAGTGAGCGGGTAGTGGAACGTCCGGAAACACCGTTGTTTGATAACAAAGCCTTTAGAGAAGCAATTATAAATGCAGTTTTGCATAATCTGTGGGTAAGCGGAAATGAGCCAATGATTTCTGTGTTTTCAGACAGGATAGAAATTTTATCCAGAGGGACACTGCCGCCGGCACAGACAATGGAGGGATTTTTCCTGGGAGAATCGGTTCCGGTAAATGAAAAGCTATCAGAAATCTTTTTGCAGCTGCATATCAGTGAAAAATCAGGCCGCGGCGTGCCTAAGATCATTGAGACTTATGGAAGGGAAGCATTTACTTTCAGAGAAAATTCAATCGTTGTCACGATCCCGCTGCATCATATAAAAAAGGTTGGGAATAAAGTTGGGAATAAGGTGGGGAATAAAAAAGGATTAAATGCAAGAAGGCAAAGAATCATCACGGAAATGAGAGATAATCCGAATATTACTACCAGTGAACTGCATCAAATATTGGGAATCAGTGAAACGGCAGTGGAAAACAATCTTACATTCCTGAAAGAGAATGGATATGTGGAAAGGGTTGGATCTAAAAAGACTGGTTATTGGAAAGTACTTGAGTGAATGATATAAGAATTAATAAATGAAACAAGGCATCTATCAGAAATGGTAGGTGCTTTTTCTATGTCCATTTTCAGGAGGTGGTGACACATGGCGAGCCGGATCAAAGGCATTACAGTGGAGATCGGCGGCGATACCAGCGGACTGGAAAAGTCGCTTGCCGCAGTGAACAATTCCATAAAGAAGACCCAGAGCCAGCTTCGGGATGTGAATAATCTTCTGAAATTGGATCCGTCCAATACCATCCTTTTGGCACAGAAGCAGGAACTTCTGCAGGCTGCCATCGGAGATACAGAAAAGAAGCTGGAAGCCCTGGAACAGGCCCAGGAGGATGTTGCGAAAGCCTTTGAGCGGGGCGATATTGGAAAAGACCAGTACATGGCTTTTCAGCGGGAGGTAGAGGAAACCCGTGGGACGATGAACCGGTATAGGACAGACCTGTCCGGCCTGCAGTCGGAGCAGGAACGGCTTTCCTCCAATACGGAACGGCTGAATAAGCTGTTTGCCGCGACTGGTTCCAGTGTGGATGATTACGCCGATGTTCTGGGGAGCCGCCTGGTGACGGCGATCCGGAACGGGACAGCTTCTTCTGATCAGTTGAAAACCGCTGTGGAGAAGATTGGAAAGGCGGTTACCGGCGGGAAGGCAGACATTAAGCAGCTGACAGATGCCCTGGATACGGTAGATGACGGGCA
>DVON01000050.1 GCA_018713585.1 Candidatus Pullilachnospira stercoravium
ACCGGCTGCCGAGAAGATCGACGTGGACGAGACCGGTAAGATCACAGGACTGTTCTAAAAAAGATAAAAGGAGACGATAACAATGGGATTTTCAACAGTACCGTGTAACGAATTTGTGGAGGTTCTGGCTTCCAAAGCTCCCGTTCCGGGCGGCGGAGGAGCTTCCGCTCTGGTGGGCGCCGTGGGAACTGCCCTGGGCAATATGGTAGGAAGCCTGACGGTCGGCAAAAAGAAATATGCCGACGTGGAGGCGGAGATGTATGAACTGAAGGCAAAATCCGACAAGCTGCAGGCAGAGCTTCTGCATCTGATCGAGAGAGACGCCGAGGTTTTTGAGCCCCTTTCCAAGGCTTACGGAATGCCCAGAGAGACTGAGGAAGAGAAGGCCGAGAAGGCAAGAGTAATGGAGATTGTTCTGAAGGACGCCTGTTCCGTTCCCATGGAGATCATGGAAAAATGCTGTGAGGCCATCGACATTATCGCGGAGTTCGCCGCAAAGGGTTCTGCTCTGGCCATCAGTGACGCCGGCGTGGGCGTGGCATTCTGCAAGGCCGCGTTAAAGGGTGCGAGCCTGAATGTGTACATCAATACCAAATCCATGAAAAACAGAGAGTATGCCGAGGAACTGAACGCCAAATGTGACGCGATGCTGGAAACCTACACCAAAAAAGCGGACGAGATTTTTGACAGCGTGCTGGGCAGACTGAAATAAGAGGAGGAACCGGAAAAATGGCAAAGCAGTTATTGGGAAAAGAAGTTAATGCCTCTCTCAATGAGAGAATCAAAGCGGATGTGGCCGCTCTGAAGGAAAAAGGAATCAACCCGACTCTGGGAATCATTCGCGTGGGAGAGAACGGAAGCGATATCTCCTATGAGAAAGGAGCCACCAAACGTTGTGAGACACTGGGCGTGGAGTGCGTGAAATTCCTGCTTCCGGAGGATGTATCTCAGGAGGAACTTCTGGCAACCATCGACAAAGTGAACAAGGATGACAGTATTCACGGCGTTCTGCTGTTCCGTCCGCTGCCGAAACATCTGGATCAGTCTGTGATCGAGAACGCGCTGGATCCGGCAAAGGATGTGGACTGTATGACCGACGGTTCCATGGCCGGCGTATTTACCGGAAAACCGCTGGGATTCCCGCCCTGTACGCCCCAGGCCTGCATGGAGATTCTGGATCATTACGGAATCGACTGCACGGGAAAGAAGGCTGTAGTTATCGGCCGCAGCCTGGTGGTTGGAAAACCGGCAGCCATGATGCTGATTAAGAAGAATGCCACGGTTACCGTTTGCCATACGAGAACGGTCGACATGCCTTCCGTAACCAGAGAGGCGGACATTATCATCGTTGCCGCAGGCCGCGCGGGCGTTGTGGGAGCGGATTATGTGAGACCGGGACAGATTGTGATTGATGTGGGTATCAACGTAAACGAGGAAGGCAAACTCTGCGGCGATGTGGACTATGCTGCTGTGGAGCCCGTTGTGGAAGCCATTACCCCGGTACCGGGAGGAGTGGGAAGTGTGACCACTTCTGTTCTGGTGGGACATGTGGTGGAAGCCGCAAAACGTAAATATATGTAATTTGCAGGAAAAAGCAATCCCCGGAGTTCATCCCTGTGAGGAGATCCGGGGCTTTTTCCGTTTATGCAATCGGGAGGATGAGACAATGAGCAGAGCGCAGGAAGCAATACGGGCGGTCCGCGAAAATATGAGGAAGGTTCTGGTGGGGAAGGAGCAGACCATAGATCTGGTTCTGGCAAGTCTGGCTGCAGGAGGCCATGTACTTCTGGAGGATGTGCCGGGAACCGGAAAAACCATGCTGGCAAAATCCCTGGCCAGATCTCTGGACGCAGATTTTGCCAGGATTCAGTTCACGCCGGATCTGCTGCCGTCGGATGTGACGGGGCTGAACTACTTTAACCAGAAGGAAGGGGAATTTGTTTTCCGGAAGGGGCCGGTATTTTCCAATATTATTCTGGCAGATGAAATTAACAGGGCGACACCCAGAACCCAGTCCAGTCTTCTGGAATGTATGGAGGAGCGGCAGGTGACGGTGGACGGCACTACCAGGAAACTGGCGGATTCTTTTTTCGTCATAGCAACCCAGAATCCCCTGGAGACCACAGGGACTTTTCCACTGCCGGAGGCGCAGCTGGACCGTTTTTTTATGAAGCTGTCCATGGGGCTTCCGGATGAGAAGGAGGAGCTGAAGATTCTGAACCGATTCCTGACTGAAGCGCCATACGAATCTCTGGAGCCGGTGTGCAGCTGCCAGCAGGTGGCGGAGGCAGGCGCTCAGGTCCGCCAGGTTTATGTGCATCCGCAGCTGCTGGAATATATGGTGAAGCTGGTTCAGGCCACCAGGGACAACCGGGAGATCCGTTCCGGAGTCAGCCCCAGAGGAACATTGGCACTGTTACATGCAGCCCAGGCTTTCGGATGGCTGGACGGAAGAACGTTTGTAGTTCCCGAAGATGTGAAGGCGGTGGCAGTGCCGGTGATGGCTCATCGTCTGGTGCTGTCCAGAGGATATGGAAGTTCGGTGACCGGAGAGGACAGAATCCGGGAAATTCTGGAGAAGGTACCGGTTCCGGTGGAGGAATGGGAGAAAAAATAAAATGACAATTGTGGTAATTTTATTGGGGGCCTTTCTGATAAATTACCTGCTGGATGCCTGTTTCCGTTCCTTATGGGCAAAAAAACTTACGGTACGGGTACAGTTTCAGGATCAGCCTGCCATGGAAGGAGAGGAGGCCCGGCTGACGGAGACCATCGCCAATGAAAAACGGCTGTTTCTTCCTCTTTTGCAGGTGGGATTCCGGGTTCATCGGGATTTATGGTTTGCTGACGGGGAAAATACCAGTGTCTCCGATCAGTGTTACAAACGGGATATTTTTTCTGTGGGAGGTTATCAGAAAATCACAAGAACCATTTCCTTCCGGTGTACCCACAGAGGATATTATGAGATGGATAAGGTAGAACTGGTGACCCGCAGCCCGCTGATGACCCGGAAGTATTACGAAACGTTGGAAAACCGGGATTTTTTCTATGTGTATCCCCGGCTGGTGGACAGTGACCAGATGGATATTTCCTTTCAGAAAATTATGGGATCGTCGCTGGCCCGGCGGAATCTTTACGAGGATCCTTTTGAATTCCGGGGAATACGGGAATACGCGCCCACGGATCCGCTGAATAAAATCAACTGGAAAGCGGCGGCCAGAACCGGGGAGCTGATGGTTAACCTTTACGGGTCTACCACTGCTCAGGAGGTGATCCTCATGCTTGATGTGGAGGACGAAACGATCTGGAAGTACGATGAAATCCATGAGGAGGAAATACGCATTGCCGCGTCATTGGCATCACGCTGTATCCAGGAGGGAATTCCGGTGGGATTTTGTACCAACGGAAAGGATATTCTCAGCGGAGATCTGTTCAGCCTGAAGGCAGGTACCGGTGAGCAGCAGGTACGGCTTGTCAATGAGGGGTTGTCCAGGATTGATCTGACGCAGAAAGCAGATCCCATGGAATTTGTTTTGGACAGGGAACGAGTGATGGGAACAGGTGCGGCCACCACCTATGTGATGATTTCCAAAAATCAGCGTCCCAGCTGCGTGGAGGCATTCTGCCGCCTGGCCAGAGAGGGCAGCGGCTGTATCTGGATTGCTACGCTGTACGCGGAAATGGAGTGGAAGCTGCCCCACAGTGAGCAGATCAGCTGGATCCGCTGGGAGGTGGAAAAATGAGAAAATATGCGATGAAGATCCTGGAAATACTGCATGGAGGAATGTTGCTGGCAGCTATTTATTGTATCGTGATGCAGCAGGTTACCGATGATATCCGGATGCTGCTTCGTGGTCTGTATCTGCTGATCCCCTGCGCTGTACTTTCTGTTGCCGCGGCCAGGGTCCGGAAATTCTGGCAGTTTTTTCTGGCAGCGATTCTGGTGGGGGCCGGCGGCTATCTGGCAGGGGGTACAACAGCAGGAAGGATCTGGCTTTGCTTTCTTGTTGTGGTAGCCGCGTTCTCCTTTTTTGAGGCCCGCGCCCGCAGGACGGTCTGCTGGCTGTCACAGCCGGCTTATCCATGGCTGCTTTTGTTTCTGGCAGTGTATTTTCTCGGAATGTATTTTGAAAGCAGCTTTCTCAGATACTATGCAGTCTTTAATGCCGGCTGCTATTTCATTCTCTGCAATTTTCATACCAATCTGACAGAAATGGAACTATTTATACAGACCCATGCATCTCTGGAACGGCTGCCGGTGAAAAAACTTGGCAGGACCAACCAGATGATGATGTGGTTCCTTTCGGGTTTTACCATTCTGATTATGTTTTTGTCTCCATTTGTGGGAATGGAACATGTGCTGACGGCTGCCGGAAGGGCTTTCCGGGATGTGCTCCAGTGGCTTCTGAATCTGATCCCTCATGGTAATTCAGAAAATATGGTCATGCAGCAGGCGGCCCAGCAACAGATGGTGATGCCGGGCACTGCAGAAGAGGTACCCCGCTGGCTGCAGATTATCTATCAGATTTTGGATATACTGGGTTTCATTATTCTGATCTGTATG
>DVON01000051.1 GCA_018713585.1 Candidatus Pullilachnospira stercoravium
TACCATGCGGGGAATGAATACTTTCATGCCGATCATGTCGGCAATCTTGTGTTTCTCATTCCCGGTTGGTATCGGTATCTACTGGATTGTCGGTGCGGTGATCCGGTGTGTACAGCAGATTGTCATTAACAATTACATGAATAAGATCGATATGGAGGATCTGGTCCGCCATAATCAGGAGAAGGTTAAGAAAAAACTGGAGAAGAAGGGCGTGGATCCGCAGAAGATCAACCAGCAGGCGAGAATGAATGTGAGAAATATTCAGGAACCGCAGACAAAAACAGGTTCTTCTGTGGCGGATAAGGCTGCGAATGTGAAGAAATCGACGGATTACTATAAGAACGCCAATACCAGTTACAAGCCGGGAAGTCTGGCTGCCAAGGCCAATATGGTAAGACAGTTCGATGAAAAGAACGGCAAGAAGAAATAGGGGGACAGGGACGATGGAATTCAGAGAGATTACCGCGAAAACCGTTGACGAAGCGATAACAAAAGCTTGTCTTGAGCTGGAAACCTCCAGCGATAACCTGGAAATTCAGGTTGTCCGCGAAGGTACCTCGGGATTCTTTGGAATTGGCAGCAAGCCTGCCATTATCAGAGTCCGCAGGAAGGTAGAAGAGGAAGAGTTCAACATTCTTGAGGAACTGAAAAAGGAAGATCTGCGAAAAGAGTCCCGCAGAACGGAAAAGAAAGAAGCCAGAAAAGAAGCTCCCCGAAAGGAAGCAAAGAAGGAAGAAAAGAAAGAGGTTCACCGGGAACCCAAAAAGGAGCCGGAGCGGGAGAACGCCAAACCGCAGAAAAAAGAGAAAAAGCCGGTTCAGAGGGAAGAAGCCCCGAAGCCCCAGGAAGTAAAAGAAGTAAAAAGAGAAGAGAAGAAGGAAGAGAAGAAACAGGTGGTCCGCACCGAGGAGCAGATCGCGGCCATGAAAAAGTCCGCGGAGGAATTTCTTGCCAAAGTGTTCCATGCCATGGATCTGCCTGTGAATATCACTCTGGAATATGAGAAGGAAAACGACTGCCTCAGCGTGGATTTTGCCGGGGAGGATATGGGAATTCTCATTGGAAAGAGAGGACAGACGCTGGATTCTCTTCAGTATCTGACCAGCCTTGTGGTAAATAAAGATCAGCAGGACTATGTAAGGGTAAAACTGGATACCGAAAACTACAGAAGCCGGAGAAAGGATACCCTGGAAAATCTGGCCAGAAATATTGCCTACAAGGTGCGAAAAACCAGAAAGCCGGTGGTGCTGGAGCCCATGAATCCTTACGAGAGAAGAATTATCCATTCCGCTCTTCAGGGAAACAAATATGTGGAAACTTACAGCGAAGGTACAGAACCTTACCGTCATGTGGTAGTTGTCTATAAAAAGTCATAATCAGTGGAAAACCCGCTGCGCGGAAATTCCATTGTGATTAATGATGTGCGGAAAGATGGTATTCCGGAGAACGGAATAGCATCTTTCTGTGTATAAGGAGAAAACGGAGATATGTCAGAGGATACGATTGCAGCGATTTCAACGGCCATGAGCCCGTCGGGAATCGGGATTGTGAGAATCAGCGGAGCCGGGGCAGTGCGGACTGCGGGAAAGATTTACCGGTCGCCCGGCGGAAAAAAGCGGCTGGAAGATGTACCCAGCCACACCATCCATTACGGATACATCTATGACGGGGATCTGATGGCCGATGAGGTGCTGGTGATGGTGATGCGGGGCCCCCGCAGTTATACGGGGGAGGATACGGTGGAAATCAACTGCCACGGAGGTCTGCTGGCAGTGAGAAGGGTGCTGGAGGCAGTACTGCACGCCGGAGCCCGGATGGCTGAGCCGGGAGAATTTACGAAACGCGCCTTCCTGAACGGAAGAATCGATCTGTCCCAGGCGGAGGCAGTGATGGATGTGATCAATGCCGGAAGCGAATATGCGCTGGACAGTTCCTTAAGCCAGCTGAAAGGTTCCGTGATGCGTTCCGTACGGAAAATCCGGGAGGAAATTCTGTATGAAATCGCTTTCATCGAGTCGGCCCTGGATGATCCGGAGCATATCAGCCTGGAAGGATATCCGGAGCGGCTGGAGGAAAAGACGGCCCAGGAAAAAGAGCGCATTGAGCGGCTGATCCGGTCCTTTTCCGAGGGAAAGATGATCCGGGAAGGTATCCGGACGGTCATTGTGGGAAAACCCAATGCGGGAAAATCTTCCCTGATGAATATGCTGGTGGGTGAGGAAAAGGCCATTGTGACGGATGTGGCGGGAACCACCCGGGACGTGCTGGAAGAGCAGGTGATGCTGGAGGGGATCTCCCTTCGGATGATGGACACGGCGGGAATCCGGGAAACCTCCGATCTGGTGGAACAGATCGGCGTGGAGCGGGCCAGAAAGTATGCCAGGGAAGCGGATCTGATTCTTTATGTGGTGGATGCTTCGGTGCCGCTGGATGAAAACGACCGGGAGATTCTGGAGATTATCAGGGATCGGAAAACCATCGTTCTTCTGAATAAAAGCGACCTTCCTCAGGTGCTTTCTCCCGGGGATCTGGAGCAGATGGGAACCTGGCCGGTGCTTTCCATTTCCGCCGGAAACCGGCAGGGTGTGGAGATCCTGGAAGCGCAGATCCGGAAGATGTTTTTTGCGGGAGAACTGGAATTTAACGATCAGGTTTACATCACCAATGCCCGCCATAAAAACGCGCTGGAAAAGGCCCGGGACAGCCTTGAAATGGTGGAAAACAGCATAGCGGCAGGGATGCCGGAGGACTTCTTTTCCATCGATCTGATGGACGCGTATGAGGCTCTGGGAACTATCCTGGGCGAGTCGGTGGGAGAGGATCTGGTCAATGAGATTTTCAGCAAATTCTGTACGGGTAAATAGAAGAGGAGAGGAAAAATGAGTGTATTGACGGAAACCTATGATGTGGCCGTGATCGGAGCGGGACACGCCGGATGCGAGGCGGCTCTGGCCTGCGCCAGGCTGGGAATGGAAACCATCATGTTCACCGTCAGCGTGGACAGCATCGCGCTGATGCCCTGTAATCCCAACATCGGAGGTACCTCCAAAGGGCATCTGGTGCGGGAAATCGACGCGCTGGGCGGGGAGATGGGGAAAGTGATCGACAGGACCTTCATCCAGTCAAAGATGCTGAACCGGTCCAAAGGACCGGCGGTACATTCCCTGCGGGCACAGGCGGATAAGAGAAATTACAGCAATACCATGCGGCAGGTTCTGGAAAACACGGATCATCTCACCATCCGTCAGGCAGAGGTTACGGAGCTGATTGTGGAGGATGGTCAGGCCAGGGGTGTGCGTACCTTTTCCGGCGCCGAATACCGCTGTAAGGCGGTGGTTCTCTGTACGGGAACGTACCTGAAGGCCCGCTGCATTTACGGCGATGTGAGCTATGAAACCGGCCCCAACGGCCTGCAGGCGGCCACCCACCTGACGGATTCCCTGAAGAAAAACGGTGTGGAAATGTTCCGGTTCAAGACGGGAACGCCGGCCAGAATCGACAGAAGAAGTATTGATTTTTCCAAAATGGAGGAGCAGAAGGGCGATGAACGGGTGGTGCCGTTCTCCTTTTCCACAGACCCTGAGGATGTGCAGATTGACCAGGTTTCCTGCTGGCTTACCTATACCAACGAGGAGACCCATAAGATCATCCGGGAAAATCTGGACCGGTCCCCGCTGTTTTCCGGAACCATCAAGGGAACCGGCCCCCGTTACTGCCCCTCCATCGAGGATAAGGTGGTGCGGTTTGCGGACAAGCCCCGCCATCAGGTATTTATTGAGCCGGAAGGGCTGGATACCAACGAGATGTATGTGGGCGGCATGTCCAGTTCTCTGCCGGAGGATGTGCAGTATGCCATGTACCGGTCTGTGCCTGGGCTGGAGAACGCCAGGATTGTGCGGAATGCCTATGCCATCGAATACGACTGTATCAATCCCCGCCAGCTGACGGCGGCGCTGGAATTTAAGAATATCAAAAACTGTTTCAGCGGCGGCCAGTTCAACGGCAGTTCCGGCTATGAGGAGGCGGCGGCCCAGGGACTGATTGCCGGCATCAACGCGGCCAGAAAGATTCAGGGGAAGGAGCTGCTGATTCTGGACCGTTCCGAGGCTTACATCGGCGTTCTCATCGATGATCTGGTGACTAAGGAGAACCATGAACCTTACCGGATGATGACCAGCAGGGCGGAATACCGGCTGCTTCTGCGGCAGGACAACGCGGATCTGAGACTGCGCGAGAAGGGCTATCAGGTGGGACTGGTCAGCGAAGAAGAATATCAGAAGGTTCTGGAGAAAAAACGGCTGATTGAGGAGGAAATCCGCCGGGTGGAGAATACCCATGTGGGAGCGGGAGAGAAGGTCAATGAATTTCTTGCCGCCCAGGGCAGCACGCCGCTGACCTCAGGATCCTCCCTGGCGGAACTGATCCGCCGGCCGGAGCTAAACTATGAGCTGCTGGCCGCCATCGATGAGAAGAGACCTGATCTCAGGGAGGATGTGCGGGAACAGGTGAACATCAACATCAAGTACGACGGTTATATCCGGCGGCAGATGAAGCAGGTGGAACAGTTTAAGAAGCTGGAGAAAAAGATGATCCCCGGGAATATCAATTACGACGCGATCAAAAGCCTGCGGATTGAGGCGGTGCAGAAGCTGAAGCTGTATCAGCCAGCCAATATCGGACAGGCCTCCCGGATCTCCGGGGTATCTCCGGCGGATATCTCCGTGCTGCTGGTTTATCTGCAGGGAAGAACGGGAGAAAATGAGGCCGGAAAGGAAGCTGCAGAGGATCAGAAGCAGCGGGAAAAACAGTGAAAAAGAAGGGAGATTCCCGATGGAAAAATATGATATCAGTTCATTTGAAAAAGGGCTGGCTGCCCTGAATGTGGAGCTGTCTGAGAGTCAGATCCGGCAGTTTCTGCGGTATTATGAGCTGCTTGTGGAGTGGAATAAGGTGATGAATCTGACGGCCATCACAGAGTATGAGGAGGTGATTCTCCGGCATTTTCTGGACAGCCTGGCATCCGTGAAAGTATGGGATTTTAAAAATACGGACACGGTGATTGACGTGGGATGTGGGGCAGGATTTCCCGGAATTCCGCTGAAAATCGCCTTTCCCAACATCCGCCTGGTGCTGCTGGATTCTCTGAATAAGAGAATCAGATTTCTCAATCAGGTGGTGGAGGAACTGGGCCTTTCGGAGGTGAAAACCATCCACGGGCGGGCGGAGGATTTCGCCAGACAGAAGGAATACCGGGAGCAGTTTGATCTTGTGGTATCCCGCGCGGTGGCCAATCTTTCCACGCTTTCGGAGTATTGCCTGCCTTATGTGAAGGTGAACGGAAGCTTCCTGGCATACAAATCCGGCAAGATTGATGAGGAAGTTTCGGCGGCCCAAAAGGCGGTGAAACTGCTGGGAGGAAGCCCTGCCCGGGTGGTAAAATTCCAGCTGCCGGATACAGATCTGGACAGGTCTTTTGTGATGGTGAAGAAGGAAAAACAGACGTCGCAAAGATTTCCCAGAAAGGCCGGAATGCCGGGGAAAGAACCGCTTTCATAAGGAAAAGAGTGTGGATAAGTATGCTGAAAACGCAGCGAATGAAGGATAACTCAGAAATTATACCTTATCAGGATCCCAGGCTTCCTCTCTATGTTGCCGCGGGAAAACTGTCTCTGTTTTATAACATGACGCCGCTGTGTCACTGGCATGATGAAATGGAATATATCAGGATAGAGCGTGGCTGCATGTATTATTATATCAACGGCGAAAAGATTCTCATGAAGGAAGGGGAAGCGGTGCTGATCAACTCCCGGCAGATGCATTATTCTTCCCCGTACCGTCAGCAGGACTGCACATATCAGGCGGTTTTGTTCCGCACCCAGCTGCTTACGGGAAGCAGGGAAATAGCCAGAAGATATATTTGTCCAATTACCCAGAATCCGTCCTTTTCCTTTATCCGCCTGTATATTTCGCAGCCCGGACACCGGAAAATTATGGACATTTTTGGTAAAATTTATGCCAATTATATGAGTAATATTCCGGAGAAAGAACTCTACATTATCAGTGATCTTCTGCTGATTTGGGCTGCCCTTTTTGAATTGGAGGATGTGGCGGACAGGGACAGTCAGCAGGAAGATGAGAATATACGCTCCCAGAAAAATATGATGTCTTATATTTATCAGAATTACAGAAAAAAACTCTCTCTTCAGGACATTGCCGGGGCCGGGAACATCAGCAGAAATAAGTGCTGCAGCCTGTTTAAGCAGTTTGTCAATCAGACGCCTCTGGAATTTCTGAACAGTTACCGGCTGGAGAGCAGTATCCCGCTCCTTCTGGATACCTCCCGGAGCATTACGGAGGTGGCTTTTTCCAGCGGGTTTCAGGGTGCAAGCTATTACGCGGAAATTTTCCGGAAATACAAGGGAGTCAGCCCTTCTGACTACAGACAGAAAAACAGAGAAACCGGAGAACAGTGATCAGCGGTTTCTCTGTTTTTTATATTATCTTTTGCGGAAAGATCCTGTTACTGTCAGGCAATGTGAATGGGGTGTAATTTTTCATCCACAGCCTCTGCTGTCAGATAGGTGCGATGGATAAGAAATTTTCCATGATCGGAAGATCTGGCAAACACATCAGCCTGAATCTCTATGGAAAATTCACCGGTATGTACCGGTTTCGCGTTTATTTCCAGAAAAGTACATCCGGACAAAAACCGGCACAGAAAATCATGATGATCCGTGTTTCTTACCAATACTTTTGATCCGCAGGACTGCATGGCCGCAATGACAGCTGTTTCATAAATCCAGTTCATCAGGGATATTATGGAAATTCTCCCATCATCATCCAGATTTCTCTTGTCAATGAGCCGGGTTTGAGTAACTGTAATATCCTTCATGAGGATTCCCCCTTATCTGAGTTGTCAGATAGTATCTGACAGATTTTATGTCAATTTCATCTTTTCTTGTTTTCTTTTTTTAATAATATTCTTTATTTTCACCTATTTCTATAAAAATATACCTCATTAATATAACAATCGTATCTGCATGCCATATTGAAACTCTGACGTACAGGAAAGGCACGGTTTCTTTCACAGAATGATCACATATTTTTAGAAAGTTGAACACACTTTTTTTATAAAATAGTAAGGAAAAGGAGGGATCAGACATTGATAGAGGTAAAAAACCTGGTCAAAAAGTATGGTGATCATCTGGCCGTTGATCACCTGTCTTTTCATGTGGAAAAGGGACAGATTTACGGCTTTTTGGGCCCAAACGGCGCAGGAAAATCGACGACCATGAATATTATGACGGGGTACATTGCTTCCACAGACGGTGAGGTGATTATTAACGGACATAATATTCTGGAGGAGCCGGAGGAGGCAAAAAAATGTATTGGCTATCTGCCGGAACAGCCGCCGCTGTATTTTGATATGACAGTGAAAGAGTATCTGAAATTCGCGGCAGAGCTGAAGAAAGTTCCCAGGGACAGAAGGGAAAATCAGATCAAAGATGTGATGAAAATGGTAGGAATCACCAATATGCAGGAGCGTCTGATAAAAAATCTGTCCAAAGGTTACCGTCAGAGAGTGGGACTGGCCCAGGCAATCCTGGGATATCCGGAGATTATTATTCTGGATGAACCTACGGTGGGACTGGATCCGAAGCAGATTATCGAAATCCGGGAGCTGATCAGGAAGCTGGCAAAGAACCATACCATTATTCTCAGCTCTCACATTCTTTCCGAGGTAAGCGAGGTCTGCGATTACATTCTTATTATCAATAATGGAAAGCTGGTGGCCAGTGACACTACGGACAATCTGGAAAAAATGACTATGGGTTCTAACACTCTGGAATTGTCCGTGAAAGGTGACAGGGAACGGCTGAAAAACATTCTGGATCAGATGGAAGAAATCCGGGAGGTCGAGTGGGTGAAATCAGAGGAACAGGACCTTGTAAGCCTGAAAATCACCACCGATGAAAATACGGATGTCCGCGAAAAAATCTTTTACAAGATGGCAGAGAAACAGATGCCCATCATGGATATGCATTCCACTAAGATTTCTCTGGAGGATATCTTCCTGGAACTGACGGACAGCGCAAAAAAACCCGCCGGATCAAAGAAGAGAAAACTGCGGTTCGCATGGGATAAGAAGGAAGAAGAACAGGAGGCGGCCGCGGTCCAGGAGACTGATGCAGAGGGCTATGAGCAGGAGACTGACACAGATGCCCATGAGCAGGAAACTGACACAGAGGGCCGTAGGCAGGAGACTGATACAGAGGGCCGCGGGCAGGAGGACGAAAAAGATGACAGCAATTTATAAAAAAGAAATAAAAGGATATCTGACCTCCATGATCGGATATGTTTTCATATTTTTTATCCTTCTCCTGGAAGGAA
>DVON01000052.1 GCA_018713585.1 Candidatus Pullilachnospira stercoravium
CATAAAAAACAGGCTTAGAAATACCACAAAATACTTCAAATAATGGAATTCTATTTTTCGTCTATGCTTCATTTTTCCAATTATTCTCCTTCTGATCCTCAATCTTCTTTTCCATCAGCGCCATCTCCTGCGTCAGGCGTTTTACCCTATTGGACAGCCGGGATACAGAAACCGACAAGGAAAAAATAATCACCAGCGCAAAGCAGAATCCCGCGAAAAATACCATGTTGATGGGCTGTCCGATACCGACAAGCTGCGCCAACCAGGCTGTAAACTGGGGAAAGCAGGCGAAAATAATCACGCCGATTCCCAGCAGGATCCATAACAAGCTGTATTTCACTTCGATGCCCTTGCGGCAGATTTTCCGGATAATCCAAAACAATGCGGCCACTGCCAGCACTACTACCAGAATCTGTGTCCGTATATTCATAATCTACCTCCCCGGATTTTTTCAATCACAATCGCAATCGAAACCTTAATCATATAGTAGACGGATTTCTTCACGCTGGAGATGGAGGAAACCCCTCCTTCCCGCTCTTTCATAATCACCGGGAGTTCCCCTACGCGACCGCTCTTTCCCAGTACCCGGACCACTGTCTCCGGTTCCGGGTAATCTTTGGGATAATCCGCGGCAAAGTTTTCCATGATCCTCCGGTTAACCAGTCGGAGTCCCGAGGTGGGATCCGTGATCACCGCTCCGGTCAGAATACGAATCAGAACCGTAAAAAAACGAATACCGATTCTCCGCATTCCGCTGGACTGAAAGCCTTTCTTTTCAATAAAACGGGAACCGATCACCATGTCCAGTTTCTGTTCCTCCATATATGCCGCCATTTTTTCCAGATAAGCGGGATCGTGCTGACCGTCTCCATCTACCTGCACAGCCATATCGTAACCGTTTTCCACCGCATAAAGGTATCCGGTCTGAACCGCGCCGCCGATTCCCAGATTCAGCGGCAGGTTCAGAATCGGATACCCTCTGGATTCACAGATTTCTCTGGTAGCGTCCCGGGAACAGTCGTTGACAATGATATAATCAAATCCCGGTGCCTTTTCGCGAATACTCTCCACCGTTTTTACGATATTTTCGCTCTCATTATATGCTGGTATGATAATTAATTTCTTCATTTGCCTTTCTCTCTTTTCATAAGTTATTCGACTGCTCGCTCTTCGAATAAAGATTCGCCAGGAATCTGGCGATCGGCCTGGGCCAGAATTTCCGGAACATCTGATAATCCTCTTCATTTCTGGCATGATCTCCTAAAATCGCGGAGGTCTCCGAGTCCTGATGAATTCTGTGAAGCATTCCCACGGACGGAATAAACACAAACGCTCCCTTCATTCGGGAAAGCCGTTCCCAAGCTTCCCAATCCTCATCGCTGCGGAAGCCCGGCGTGAAAATTTCTTCCGGAAGCCGTTCCCGGCAGAAAGTCACCGCCGGACAGCAGATGGGGTCGCCCAGAGACAGAATACGCCGCCTTACAAAAATGGAATTCCAGAACATCGGAATCCGCAATGGCTGAAGCATTGCCCGTTTGATCTGAAGCAGGTGGTTTTTAAGCACCGTCACACCATCTCTCAATTCTCCATAATCAGTAAACAGAAGCAGAGGATCTCTGCTTTTTTTCAGGTACTCCAACACCAACTCTGTATAGTTTTTGGCGTACACATCATCCTGATGCGCAATAGTAACCAGCGGCGTCTTCGCCTGCCGGTACGCGAAATTCCAGTCCTGGGTAATTCCCCGCTCTCCCGTATTGACATACAGCGGAATTGCGTACTTTTCGGATACTTTTTTTATATACGGGTTCGGCGTTGATGTTGCCATTAAAATCTCACTTTTTACAGTCTGCCGCATCAGCGAACGGATACATTCCTCCAGATATTCGCTTTCCTGATACGCGCAGATTACGAATGTATGCTGTTTTTCCATTTTTCTCTCCTAGATTATTGGAAATTTTTCCGCATTTTACGGAACAGATAAAACCATAAAACTGCAATCTCCACCACCGTTGCCAGTGCCAGCGCCAGACTGGCTCCCTGCATTCCCATGGACCGCTCCAGCAGCAGAGAAGCCGCAGCAGAACAGATCACTGCCCAGACATTGGCCCACACCAGGCCCCGGAACTCCCGAACCGCCGTCAGTACGCCGCACAGAAGCCAGGCAAAAGCGGTCAGCACCGTACAGAAAATCAGGGGAAGCAACAGTTCTTCGTGGGCTGCCACCTCCTGTCCATATAAAAGGTTCAGGCCCCAGTGTCCCAACAGCCTTCCTCCCACAAGTCCCGCTGCCGCTATGGCAGCCACTGCCAGGCAGCAGCTCCGAAGCGCTTTTCCAAAGCCTTTCCGGTCTCTCTGCTGGTACCGTTCACCAAAAAGTGTCACAAACGGGTTGAAGATATAGGTTGCCCCCATCTGAATGATCAGCGTGGGCGTTGCCACGGAACCATAAATCCCCAGCTGGTAACTTCCAAGATATCGTTCCATGATAATCCGGGGTATCGTTCCGATAGCTGTGGACAGCAGCGTATATACCACCAGCGGGCTGCATTCTTTCAGCAGGTTCCAAACCGCCCTTCGATCCCATACAAGCGAAGTATCTGTCAGTTTTCCTGCCGTCCGCACATCATACAAAATCACAAAAGCGGCACAGGTCGCCGCCATCACAGCCAGCGTCAGCACCATATTTCCCGTAAGCCCAAGAACAACCGTGAAGCTTCCCAGTGTGAGAACTCCCCGAGCAGTCATGGATTTTCCAATGAAATCCATCCGCCACTCTTTCTGATAAATTCCTGCATAGATATCAAAGTATGCCTCTGTCAGTTTATAAAGAAAATAAATCAGGATACAGAGTTTTTGTTCCAGCGAATAGGAAATCACCGCCGTATAAATCACACAGCCTGCCAGGGATAAAAATCCAGTAATCCACCTGCTGAAGATATAAGTACCGTTTTTGTATTTGTCCGTCACATCCGACACCTGATAATTTCTCATGCCGTAAACGGCCAGACTGTACCAGATATTACTCACCGACATGGCAAGTGAGAGGATACCGGATTCTTCCACGCCCGCAAGCCGAACCACCAGAACCGTTAAAAGCCACTGGCATCCCAGATAAAAAATACTTCCCCAGGAATTCCAGAGGATACTTGCCTTCATTGATATTTTTTTATGCTCCATATCAGCCCTTCTTCTGTATCTGTCCCTGTTTCTTCAGGCGGCGGCTTCTCCATTTCATCATTACCGGAATCAGTCGGTTAATAATGTTATAGCGTACGCCCGGAAAATACTTGGTGACCGCATTGAAAATTCCCCAGCAGAAATAGTAAAGCTCCCAGCCCTCCTCCTGCGGATCATCTTTCCAGGGGGTCATTTTGCTATATTTTTCATAAACCGCCCTATATTTATGGCGATTCCCTTTTCTCCATGGTCTTTCCTCTCCCAGGTAGTGAAAAATGACCGGATGCTCCAGGGACTCATTATAAGTAGCTTCCGAAAAATACTCCGCTCCCTTCATAAGCTTTTTTAAAAAGCGATAGGGATAAAACCAGAAAATATTGTAAAAATTATATTTGGGTTCCAGGAAAAGGATTTCATCATGCAGTGCTCCGTTTATAGCGTCCTGATCATTGGCGAACAGCCTTCCTCCATTTTCCTTATAAAAATCAAGGATCCTCTGTTCCGCTTTTTTATTTCTCCACTTTTTCCGATCTATCAGAAGTACGCCTGCATTAATATAGGGTGCGTTTTCCAGCCCCAGACAGCAGCGGCGCTTATAGTCAACGGTGGGTTCAATACCGGCCCCCAATATACATTCTCCGAAATCCTTCTCCCAAAGTTCCTGCAGGCTCCCATTCACAATGGTATCACCGTCAAGATAAAGGATTCTCTCTACTTTTTCCGGAAGAAAACGATCCCAGAGCAGCCGTGACAGAACAATCTGATTCCATCCCAAAGTATCGAAATCAAAAGGAATATGCTCTCTGATATCACCGTACTGAATCACCTGAATTTCCCGTTTATATTCTTTTTCCAATTTCTGAAAGTTTTTTTTGTTCAGTGTT
>DVON01000053.1 GCA_018713585.1 Candidatus Pullilachnospira stercoravium
TCCCCTCAGTTTCTCACCCATAAACGGGGAAATCAGTCCTCCCAGATTGGATCCGCCGCCGGCGCAGCCGATAATCATATCCGCCACAATACCGTACTTATCCAGGGCTGTCTTCGTCTCCAGCCCGATCACCGTCTGGTGCAGCAGCACCTGATTCAGCACGCTTCCCAGCACATAACGGTAACCCTCCATGCTGGAGGCACGTTCCACTGCCTCAGATATGGCGCAGCCCAGACTTCCGCTGGTACCCGGATGCTCCTTTAAAATTTTCCTTCCGATCTCGGTGGTCTCCGAGGGAGACGGGGTCACGGAAGCGCCGTAGGTTCTCATCACTTCCCGGCGGAAAGGCTTCTGCTCATAAGAGCATTTTACCATATAAACCTGGCAGTCCAGATCCAGATACGCGCAGGCCATGGAAAGGGCGGTTCCCCACTGTCCGGCTCCCGTCTCGGTGGTCACACCCTTCAGCCCCTGCTTTTTGGCGTAATAGGCCTGGGCGATGGCAGAATTCAGTTTGTGGCTTCCGCTGGTATTATTTCCTTCAAACTTGTAATAAATCCTGGCCGGCGTCTGAAGCTTTTCCTCCAGGCAGTAGGCCCGCACCAGGGGAGAGGGACGATACATCTTATAAAAAGAACGGATCTCCTCGGGGATGTCAATATAAGGCGTCTCATTGTCCAGTTCCTGCTTTACCAGCTCATCACAGAAAACCGCGCCCAGTTCCCGGGCAGTCATGGGCTTTAAGGTGGCCGGATTCAGAAGCGGCGCCGGTTTGTTCTTCATATCCGCCCGCAGATTATACCACTGCGTCGGCATCTCCTGTTCATCCAGGTAAATCTTATAAGGGATCTCTTTCGTTGTGGACATTGTAATTGTCTCCTCCTTCATGGCAATCAATTTCACGAAACAGATACCGCAGCCGGTTTGCGGCCGTAATCTGCCGGTATCGATAAATTATTTGTAGCATATTTCCAGCAATCCGTCAACCGGTACCACCTCCGCTTTTCCGGTAAGCAAAAGGCGTCTGGCCGTAAGCCTCCCGAAACATTTTTCCAAAATAGCTCTGGTAGTTGAATCCGCAGCGGATCCCCACCTCACAGATGGACAGATCCGTAGTCCGCAGAAGCTTTGCCGCCTGGGTCAGCCGGTAGCTGTTGATGTAGGAAAAAGGTTTCTGTCCCACATACTGCTGGAAACACCGGAAGCACTCGCTTCTGCTGATTCCCGCGGCCTGCGCCAGGTCCTCAGCGGAAATCGATTCCCCGTAATGTTCCCGGATATACGCCAGCATCTGCCGGGTTCTCTCCTGCGGCATCTGGTTTCCCTCCTGCTTCCCTTCCCGGGCCACCTCCCGGATCAAAAGCTGCCAGATCTGGCAGATATCCGCATGAATCTCCAGCTTCCTGCCAGGACTCATATCCTCAAAACGGCGGGCGGCCAGACGGGCCAGCCGAAGGATCTCACCCTGCCAGGGAATCTTTCCGGAAAGAACTACGAATCCTGTCTGTCGGTCCCTCAGGAAAGGCAATACGTCCTCCTGAAAAATATCACTGTCCTCAGGCGCCAGAAACTCCGGGGCAAACAAAATTGCCACATGCTCCGTATTTTTCGTCAGGTCTCCCGCCCTTGCCAGGTGCAGCAGATTGGAGTTGACAAAAATGCCGTCTCCCTTTTCCAGACAGCGAACCTGATCTCCAACCTTGAAGAGTACCGTCCCGTCCGTCACCAGATCCAGCTCCAGTTCCCTGTGCCAGTGAAGATCCATAACTCCCATGGGGTACTGCCGGTAATTTTCCCTGTAAATCTGAAAAGGGAACCCCCGGGTTCCATGGTTTTTATCCTCCTCCAGTGTGGGCTTCGTTACCACTTTTCTGTTCTCCATCCTGTTATTTTCTCCCTTCCTGGGACTATATTAATAAAAATGTGTACTTTTCTAGTAGAAATTCATCCTTTCAGTTTCTATAATTATAACCGTTTGCAAGGAAGATGGCAATGCCTCTTCCGGTGATATCAGATTTGGAAAGTGAGGATCTTTCAAAATGGAAATGCTGAAAAAACGGATATGGATGTGTCTGGCCGGTGTACTGCTGTGCGGCATCAGCGTGGGCTTTTTCAAACGGGCGGCTTTCGGGGTCGATCCCTTTCAGTCTTTTGCCACTGGAATGAATGCGGTTATCCCGATCAGCTACGGCACTTTATATATGATACTCTGCGCAGTCTTTCTGGCCTTTGTCTTTGTGGCTGACAGACATTACATCGGTCTGGCCACCATCATCAATCTGACCGTGGTGGGTTATGTGGCCGACTATTCCCATCAGTTTCTGCTGTGGCTGTTTCCGGACCTGTCCCTGTTTTTCCGGATGCTGTTTCTGGCCGTGGGAATTGTGGTGATGTGTATCTCCTCTTCGCTGTATTTTACGGCTGACCTGGGTGTCTCCACCTATGACGCGGTCTCCCTGATTGCCGCCAACGTCTGGAAAATCGCTTCCTTCAGAGTTTGCAGAACGGTCAGTGACCTGATCTGTGTGGCTCTGGGACTGACACTGTTTCTGCTGGGCGGCGGTGAATTTACAGCTGTGTTCTCCTTTATCGGAGCTGGAACAGTGATCACCGCGTTCCTGATGGGACCCATGATCGAGTTTTTCAACCGCCGTCTGGCACGTCCTCTGCTGCATGGCCGTTCCAAAAAGCCTTCCTGGGACATCGACCCGGAGCAGCTCTCCCC
>DVON01000054.1 GCA_018713585.1 Candidatus Pullilachnospira stercoravium
AGTGGCAGTAAGTTCCACCGCATCTTCTTCTGATCCCGAAAAACCAGGCAGTCCGTTTCCATCTTCCGGCAAAATTCCCTGTAGTACACAGCGCCTGTATTCCCGCGTTCCCCGCATTCCTTCCCGCACCGGAAGATACAGCCCGTGATACCGTCTGGCCATCCTCTCAAGTACGCTTTCATTTTCCATCTGTGAATCACCTCCCGGCCCTGTTTGGGCCAGCTTACAGAGGAATATTTCCATGCTTTTTCCTGACCCTGTCTCCTCTCATTTTCCCCCGAAGCATTCTCAGGTCACCGCAAATCCGCTCTCTGGTCTGCGATGGCCTGAGAATTCCATCCACATAGCCCTGTTCCAGAGCGGCGCGTGTGTTCATCACCTCTGTCCGATATTGGCCGGACAGCTTCAGAAACTGCTCCCTTCTATCTTCTTCCCGCATTTTTTTCAATTTTTTCCCACACAAAATTTCCACTGCGGCTTCTTCTCCCATAACCGCAATCTCCGCGCCCGGCCATGCATAAACGAAATCAGCTCCCAGATGGCGGCTGCCCATGGCGATATAAGCCCCTCCGTATGCCCTCCGCAGAATCACCGTGATTTTAGGCACCGTGCTTTCCGCGTACGCATACAGCAGTTTTGCTCCATGGCGGATAATCCCTCTCTCCTCCTGACTTTGCCCGGGCATAAACCCGGGAACATCCACCAGAGTGATGACTGGAAGATCAAAGCAGTCGCAGTAGCGGATAAAACGGGCGGCCTTCACACTGCTGTCCACATCCAGCACACCACCCATGCTGTAAGGCTGATTGGCTACAATCCCAACACATGCTCCTTCCATTTTCCCAAATCCGGTAAGAATACTTGGCGCAAATTCCTTCCCCGTCTCCAGAAAATCCCCCTGATCCACAAGACAGGAAATTACTTGCCGCATCTGATAGACAGAGGACTTTCGGGAGGGCAGAATCTTTTCTATTTCTTCTCCGGCTTTCTTTTCATGTACCGCCGGACATTCTTTCCCTCTCGCATTATCTCCATAAAAATGGGGGATAATTGACAGCAGTTTCCGTACCTGGCGGTAACAATCCTGCTCGTCCTCACAGGAAAACTGCGCGACGCCGCTCCTTCTTCCATGCATTTTCGCACCGCCGAATTCCTGCGCCGCCACTTTCTGATGAAGCACAGTTTCCACCACCCGGGGACCTGTGACATACATATTTCCTATCGGCTTCACCATAAAAACAAAATCCGTAAGGCCGGGAGAATAGGCAGCCCCTCCTGCGCAATTCCCGGCAATTACAGAAATCTGAGGGATATAACCGGATGCCAGGGTCTGGTAATAAAAAATCTCTCCGTATCCGGCAAGCGCGTCCACGCCCTCCTGAATTCTCGCCCCGCCGGAATCATGGATTCCAATCAAGGGGCACCGATTTTCCATCGCCATACGGAATGCCCGCACAATCTTCTCCCCCTGCTTTTTCCCCAGTGTTCCGGCCATTACGGAGGCATCCTGGGAATATACCACTACGGGACGCCCTTCTACGGTTCCGTATCCGGTAATCACCCCGGACGGACGCCAGCAATCCTCTTCCGTTCCGAATCCCCCGATTCTGCTTTTAATCTCTTCCCCGATTTCCCGGAAAGATCCCGGATCCACCAGAGCCAGAATTCTCTCTCTGGCAGGAAGCTTTTCTTTTCCGTTTTGCCATTCCCCGGCCATATGTCCATGCCCCCCCTTGTCCATCTGCTACCTGTTTCAGGCACTGAGACCTCCGTCTATCACAAATACCTGTCCCGTAATATAGGAAGCTTCCTCTGAAACCAGAAACGCGATCAATCTGGCAACCTCCTCCGACCGTCCAAACCGTCCCATGGGAATTGATTTTTGAAGCTGTTCTCTCTTCCTTTCAGGCAGTTTATCTGTCATTTCTGTTTCAATATACCCCGGCGCCACCGCATTCACCCGAATATGCTTTACCGCCATTTCCCTGGCCAGCGCCTTTGTCATTCCAATCAGCCCGGCCTTTGCCGCGCAGTAATTTGACTGCCCGGCACTTCCCACCAGGCCATTTACAGAACTCACATTGACAATGGAACCTTTTCTGAGACGCACCATGGACATCAGAAAATGGCGGGTGACATCTCTGGGACCGTAAAGGTCCGTTTTCAATACGCGGTCCCAGGCGGCATCCTCCATGGCAAAAAACAATGCATCCTCTGTAATCCCCGCATTATTTACCAGAATCTCCGGATCCCCCATTTGGGCGATAATTTGTCCCGCTGTGTCGGCAACGGAGGCCGGATCACGGACATCCATATGAAATATCTGCAGATTCTTTCCTGCAAGCGCAGATAAATTGCCTTCTTTCTGATGACACACAGCGGCCACCGCTGCACCCTCATTCAGAAATTCTTTTACCATAGCAGTTCCGATTCCCCCTGCCGCTCCGGTCACCACCGCAAGCCTGCCATCCAGTCTTCCCATGTTACCTCCTTTTGGCTTCCCAAATTCCTCTATATGACGTTCTTTTTACCGTACCAACAAGGCGCACAGATAATTTCCTTCCATATCATAGCCGCATACCAGAATCCTTGCAGCCCGTCTGCTCCCATATTCTTTCCCCAGCAGCGCTTCCGGCACATAACCCTGCTTCAGGCAGACAGCCGCTGCCGCGGTATTGACGGAAAATCCGCTTCCCAATGTTTCTCCAGCAATTTCTTTTACTCTTCCTGTGACGGGAGTATCCGGAAAAATTTCCCCGAGGATCTCCCTTTCCTTTTTCACAAACGCTCCATGACAACCGCTTCCGATCACCACATCCGGACGGCAGTCCCGGTACTCTTCCAGCAGTTCCCGCATAGCCGCAGCGTCATCCTCATCACACGTTTCCATAAACAGCGGTACGTCCGCCAATCCGATGCTTCCCGTTT
>DVON01000055.1 GCA_018713585.1 Candidatus Pullilachnospira stercoravium
CGTTTCGCAGAGTTCTTTTTCGCGGGTGATTTCCAGACCGTCAAACAGTGTTCTGTCACAGCCGATTTCCAGAAAGGTCTGAAGCATACTCATGTTCAGAGATTTTCCAAAACGCCGGGGGCGGGTGAAAAGATTGACTTTTCCCCAGTTTTGCAGAAGATCCCGTATCATAACTGTTTTGTCAACATAATAAAAGCCCTCCCGGCGGATGTCTTCAAAATTTTCTATGCCGATGGGTGGCTTCAGTTTCTTCCATTCACGCATAATGACGCCCCTCCTTTCTGCGGTTTCTTGTTGTAGATTATTCTACCATCCGGGCGGAGAAATAACAAGGCATATTGACATCCTCCCGTTTTTCCATGTATATTTTTATTCAGAGGGGGAAAAGAGTGGCAGTAAGGCCATCCGGCCAAACTGTTGCGAAAAGAGTGTACGGTACAGACGGGAAGGAGGATGTTCCATGTACAACCTGCAGCTGGAGACGTTTATCGTTGTGGCGGATATGGGAAGCTTTAACAAGGCGGCAGAGGCGCTCTATATCACCCCGCCCGCGGTGACAAAGCAGATGAATCTGCTGGAAAAGGATCTGGGGCTGAAGCTGTTTATACGGACCCATCGGGGGCTGATCCTGACGGAAGCCGGGAAATCATTATATAAAGACGCAAAATATATCATTGAATACTGTAAGGAATCTGTGGAGCGGGCAAAGCGGGCCATGCAGGAGAAGGATAATGTGATCCGGATCGGCACCTCGCCCATGACGCCGGCGGCGCCGCTGATTCAGCTGTGGTCGAAGGTGCAGAAGGAGTACCCGGATATCAAGCTGCAGATGGTTCCTTATATGAACAGCCTGGAGAATGCCCGGGAGATTTTAAAGAATCTGGGGCAGAATATCGATGTGGTGGGCGGGATTTTTGACGAGACCATGCTGAAGCTGCGGCAGTGCGCGGGACTGGAACTGTCCAGACAGCCGCTTTGCTGTGCGGTGTCGCTGAATCATCCGCTGGCACAGAAGGATGTGCTGACCATCCAGGATCTGCACGGGGAGAATTTTCTGATGATGCACCGGGGCTGGAGCAATTATGTGGACGAACTGCGGGATGATATCTGGAAAAACCATCCGCAGATTCATGTGGTGGATTTTGATATTTACAGCGTGGAGATTTTCAATCAGTGTGAGAACAGCAACGACATCCTGATGGTGGTGGAAAATATGAAGGACGTGCATCCATTGCTGAAGGTGATTCCGGTGGAGTGGAAATATTCCATCCCCTACGGGATCCTGTATTCTCCGGAGCCATCGGAGCGGGTAAAACGGTTTCTGAAGATCATGAAAAAAACAGTATAAAGCGCAGGGTATTAACTGGTAAACTAATCGAGACTTCTTTGAGAAGTCTCTTTTTTTTATAATGAAATCAGCGAGGATGACAGGAGGTTTTTCGGAAAATGAATAACTTTATATACGAAAACAGGACAAAGGTCTTTTTCGGACAGGGGTGTGTGAAGGAATTTCTCTCCTGCCTGATCGGCCGTTACGATACCATCCTGCTGGCTTACGGACAGGGCTCCGCCAGGAAAAACGGCATCTACGATGAGGTGCTGCACATTCTCCTGAAGGAAGGAAAAAATGTGGTGGAATTTCCCGGGATTATGCCCAATCCCACCTACAAAAAGGTGATGGAGGGGGCGCGTCTGGTAAGAAATACCGGGGCGGACATGATTCTGGGAATCGGCGGAGGATCCGTCATGGACTGCTGCAAAGCCATTTCTCTGGCTGCCCGGTATGAGGGAGACGCCTGGAAAAATTTCTGGGAGCGAAAGGGGATCGTGGATTTTGAGCCGGTTCCCCTGGGGGTGGTGGTCACCACGGCGGGAACCGGAAGCGAGTGCAACGGCGCCGCGGTGATCACCAACGAGGACAAGAAGGTGAAGACAGGGTACGATTATCCGGTCTGCAATCCGCTGTTTGCCCTGATGGATCCCACCTACACCTACAGCGTGCCCAGGATGCAGATGGTGTCGGGGGCATTTGACAGCCTTTCCCATATCATGGAGACGTATTTCAGCCAGCCAGATGAACCGAATGTTTCCGATGAAATCGCGGAGGCGCTGATGCGCAGCATCATTAAAAATCTGAACCAGGCGGTGAAGGACCCGAGAGATTATACGGCAAGAAGCAACCTGCTCTGGGACTCCACGCTGTCAGAAAACCGGCTGATCAAGCTGGGAAAGAAATGTGATTTCACCTGCCATCTGATGGGGCATCAGATCGGCGCGTACACGGACTGCAACCACGGATGCGGCGTGGCGGTGCTGCATCCGGCGTATTACCGGCATATCTTCCGGGACGGCCTTTCCAAATTCGCCCGTTTTGCCGTCAGTGTGTGGGGAATCCCGCCGGAGGGAAAGACACAGGAGACGCTGGCACAGGAAGGAATTCAGGCGCTGGCAGATTTTATCCGTAAGGTGGGACTTCCCACCACTCTGCGCCAGCTGGGAGTGCGGGATGAAGCGCAGATGAAGCAGATCGCGGATTCCTGCCATTATTCGCCCGGCGGATACCGGAGGATGGAGCCGGGAGAAATTCTGGAAATATTCAGGGAATGTTATTGAAAAGGAGA
>DVON01000003.1 GCA_018713585.1 Candidatus Pullilachnospira stercoravium
AATCTGTGGGACTACATTGAAAAGGATGACGCAGGTACCCACACACTTAAGTTTTACTACACCGAGCGAGGCCTTTCCGGCTCCACCTGTTACATGCAGTTTACACTGCCGTCGGTTTCCTCTGTACCGCCAACCTATCAGAATGGTCAGCTGAAGATTCAGAAGGAAGTTGTAGGTGACGCGGATCCCGACACAGAGTTCAGTTTTGATATCAACATCTGGTCGGATGACGGATCGGCACAGGGTTCTGATTATTCCATCGTCCGGTATGACCCGAAGGGTGACCGCATTGAAAGTTCGCTGTTAAGCGACGGAAAAGGAACCTTCAAGCTCAAGGCAGACGAGTATGTGATCATTGACTACTTGCAGCATGGAACCCATTACACCATAAAAGAAACCAATGCAGAGGGCTTTACTGTCAGCAATACCATCGATAATGGAAATCCCAACCAGTCTGCGGAGGTGAACGGTACGACACCGGTTGGAAAGAACAGTATCGTTCTTTTCACCAATACCTGCAACCCCAGGCTTCCGAATACCGGAGGGCCGGGCACGGATGCTTGTGTGTTTGGGGGGATGCTACTGATGGGACTTGCGTACACAGGAATTGTATGCAGAAAAAGAAAAGGTTTTTAACAGTAATTATTTTTATAGAGGAGACAGAAATATGAAATTGTTTAAAAAGTTAGCCGGCCTGCTGTTGGCCATGGTCATGGTATTTTCCATGTCAACTGCTGCCTTCGCGGCACAGGGAACAAACAATGACAGCGGATCGATTACCATTAACGATGCGGTGAAAGGGCATACTTACAATGCCTATCAGATTCTGGTACTGGAAAGTTACAATACGGATGCCGGGGCATATGGGGCATATGCTTACAGAGCAAATCCGGTATGGGAGAGTTGGCTGAGCAGTCAGACAGCTTATGTAAATATTGATGCTCAGGGTTATGTGACGTGGGTGCAGGATGCAGATCCGGCCGCGTTTGCCAAAGAAGCCCTCGCTTACGCTGGAGAAAATAATATTCAGCCAACTGAAACAGTGACGGCTGACAGTACGACGGTTCAATTTGAGAACCTGAACCTTGGCTATTATCTGCTTGACACGACGTTGGGTACTCTGTGTTCTCTGGATACCACAATACCGAATGTGACTATGCAGGAGAAGAACGAGGTTCCTTCTCAGGAAAAGAAAGTTCAGGAAGATTCCGATGAATCCTGGGGAACTGAAAATACAGCCGAGATCGGGGATACCGTAAATTACAGAACTACGATCAAAGCCAAACCGGGTGCTCAGAGTTATGTTCTTCACGATGAGATGTCCGTAGGCCTGACGCTTAAGCCTGAAAGCATTACGGTTACGGAACCTGACAGCTTAACAAAAGGTGAGGATGCAGATAACGGAGATTATCATGTTGTAACGACCGGCCTCAGTGATGGTTGTACGTTCGAGGTTGTGTTCCATCAGTCGTATCTGGACACGATCACAGCGGATATGGATATCGTGGTTACATACAATGCTGTAGTAAATGAGAACGCTGAGGTTTCTCCTTCTGCAAACCCGAATAAGACGACATTGAAGTATGGTGAGGATAGCGAGTTTGAAACAGTTCCGTCAGAGACCAAAACCTACACCTTCAAAGTAGACGTTGTAAAGACAGATGACAAGAATAAAGTTCTCGACGGCGCCCAGTTCAAACTCTACGACGCGAAAACCGGCGGCAATGAGATTGCGTTAGTTAAAGTGTCCGACGGCGTTTACCGTTTTGCTAAAGTTGGCGAGACCGGTGAGGAGTATATCACCACAGTAAACGGTCAGCTGGAAATCAAGGGCTTTGACGCCAACACCAATTACTATCTGGAAGAGACCAAGGCTCCCGACGGATACAACAAGCTGGCGGAGCGCGAGGAGATCGCTGTGAAAGAGGCCAATCTGGAAGCATCTGTTTCCAATGATACCTGGCAGAGCGGCGGCGTACATATCGTAAACAAAACCGGCAGCCTGATACCGTCCACCGGCGGTATGGGAACCACCATCTTCTATATCATCGGCGGCGTGCTGGTGGCAGCGGCGGGTATCTTCTTTGTGATCAGAAGACGCGTCAGCGCAGGAAAATAAAAAGGATTTTGCCGGACTGCGGGGAAGGCGTCTGCCTTCTCTGCTGCCGGAGATCCGGCCTGCGGAAGGAAACCGCAGGATAACGGTGAAGCCGGAAGGCGGAATCGTTACATTTCAGGTTACAGTGAGAAGGAGAACTCTGCATGAAAAAACGAAAAGTCACCACTGTGTTTTTCCTGTTGCTTTTTCTTGCAGGGCTGTCTTTGTTATTGTACCCGACGGTCAGCAACTGGTGGAATACCATGCACCAGTCCAGGGCTATCACGGAGTATTCTCAGCAGGCGGAGAATATCAATCGGGAAGAATATGAGAAGATGTGGCGCGAAGCTCAGGAGTACAATGCCGCTCTGAGGGAAAATCCAGACCGGTTTCTGATGACGGAAGAGGAAAAACAACAGTATGAACAATTGCTGCAGGTATCGGATACCGGAATGATCGGATATGTGGATATCCCGGCTATCGACTGTTCCATGCCATTTTATCACGGAACGGATGAGGCGGTTCTGCAAGTGGCCGCAGGTCACCTGGAGGGGACGTCGCTTCCTGTGGGAGGAATGGGCACCCACTGCGCTATTTCCGGGCACCGGGGACTTCCCAGCGCCAGGCTGTTTACCGATCTGGACAAATTAAAAGAGGGCGATCTGTTTACCCTTCGGGTGCTGGAGGAAAGCCTTACTTATGAAGTGGATCAGATCCTGATCGTGGAGCCGGAGGATATGGAAGCTCTTGCCATCGTTCCGATGCAGGATTACTGTACGCTGATCACCTGTACCCCCTATGGGATTAACAGCCACCGGCTGCTGGTGAGGGGGCATCGGGTGCTGCTTGCGGAGGAGACAGAACCGGAGGAAAGCGAGGAGGATCACTTTCCTGTGCTTCCCGTGGCTCTTGCCGTACCGGCTGCCGCTGTGATGGCGGCGCTGCTGGTGAAATGCAGAAGCAGAAAAAAGAAAAAAAGAAATATCTGACAGAAAATGAGGAGGGATACTCATGAAGTATGACGCATTGAAGAAAAAAGCAAGGAATTTTGCCATGTTTCTGGCGGCGGGGCTTTTGTTTCTGGGAACGGCGGTTCCGGCCCGGGCAGAGGATTATTCTGCGGAAAGAGAAGGAAGCATCCGGATTCAGCTGAAGGATCTGGGAACCGGACTGGAGCAGGTGGAGTTCTGCGTATATCCGGTGGGCACCCCGTTTGTGAAAGACAAGAATGTTTACTGGGCGCTGAATCAGGAACTGGAAAGCACGGGAGTAGACCTGAATGAACTTACCACCGGAGGCCAGATCAGAGAAGCGGCGGAAATTCTGGAGGATGCCGTGGCAGGCGCGGAGATTGTGCCGGAAAAAGGGTATACCGA
>DVON01000056.1 GCA_018713585.1 Candidatus Pullilachnospira stercoravium
TGAGCTGGACGAGGAGGAGGATGAGATTCCCAAAATCGCCATTGTGGGGAAACCCAATGTGGGAAAATCCTCCATCATCAACCGACTTCTAGGCCAGAACCGGGTGATTGTGTCCGATGTGGCCGGAACTACCAGAGATGCCATCGATACCAATGTGATGTGGAACGGGCGGGAGTATACCTTTATTGACACCGCCGGACTGCGCCGGAAAAACAAAATCAAAGAGGAGCTGGAGCGGTACAGCATCATCCGTACCGTCAGCGCGGTGGAGCGGGCCGATGTGGTCATTGTGGTCATCGATGCGGTGGAGGGCATCACCGAGCAGGATGCCAAGATCGCCGGAATTGCCCACGAGAGAGGAAAGGGAATCATCATCGCGGTCAACAAATGGGACGCGGTGGAGAAAACCGACAAAACCATCTACAAATACACGGGAAAGGTCCGGGAGATTCTGTCCTATATGCCCTATGCTGAAATTCTGTTTATTTCAGCCATGACAGGACAGCGGCTGCCGAAGCTGTTTGAGACCATCGACATGGTTCTGGAAAATCAGACGCTGCGGGTACAGACCGGTGTGCTCAACGAAATCATGACGGAAGCTGTGGCTATGCAGCAGCCCCCATCCGATAAAGGAAAACGGCTGAAGCTGTTTTATATGACGCAGGTGGCGGTGAAGCCCCCCACCTTTGTGATCTTTGTCAATGACCGGGAACTGATGCATTTCTCCTACACCAGATACCTGGAAAATCAGATCCGGAACGCCTTCGGCTTCCGGGGGACCTCGCTGAAGTTTATTATCAGGGAGCGGGGCGGCGAAAAGTAATCTGCAGGGGAAGATAAGGAGTGGTAAACCATGGTGGAACGTTTGATTTGTCTGTTGATCGGGTATGTCTGCGGTCTGTTTCAGACATCCTATATTTATGGAAGGGCGCATGGGATCGATATCCGCAATTACGGAAGCGGAAACGCGGGAACCACCAACGCGCTGCGTACGCTGGGGGCAAAGGCCGGCGCCATCACATTTCTCGGCGACTGTTTCAAGTGTGTGATCGCGGTGCTGATTGTCCGGGTGATTTTCGGCAACAGCCATCAGGATATTATCCGTCTGCTGGGATTGTACGCGGCGGCGGGGACGATTCTGGGGCATAACTTTCCCTTCTATCTGAAGTTTCGTGGGGGAAAGGGAATCGCGGCCACTGCGGGACTGCTGATTTCCTTTGACTGGAGAATTTCGCTGGCAGCGCTTATCGTTTTTCTGATCGTATTTCTTACGACTCATTATGTGTCGCTGGGATCCCTTCTGGTGTATGTGGTGTTTCTGGCAGGCCTGGCCTGTCTGGGTCAGATGGGAGCTTTCGGTATGGAGGCTTCCGCTCTGCACGAGATGTATATTCTGGCTTTCCTTCTGGCAGTGCTGGCTTTCTATAAGCACAGGGCCAACATCGGGCGGCTGCTGCACGGAAATGAAAATAAAACGTATCTGAAAAAGAAGAAATAACGGAGGTGTCTCATGAAAAAAATCGGAGTGATCGGAGCGGGAAGCTGGGGAACGGCGCTTTCCTGCCTGCTGTATCAGAATGGCCATCAGGTGACCATGTGGTCCATTGTGGAAGAGGAAGTGATCATGCTTCGCGAAAAGCGGGAACATGAGACGAAGCTGCCGGGGGTCCGGCTGGCGGAGGACATTGAGATTACCGGCGACCTGGAAGCTGCCATGAAGGACAAGGATGTGCTGGTGCTGGCGGTTCCTTCCCCATTTACCCGCAGCACTTCGCATATGATGGCTCCTCTGACACGGAACGGGCAGATTATCGTCAATGTGGCGAAGGGCGTGGAAGAACATACGCTGATGCCCCTCAGCCAGATTATTGAGCAGGAGATTCCCCAGTCCCGGGTGGCTGTGCTTTCCGGTCCCAGCCACGCGGAGGAAGTGGGCAGAGGCCTACCCACCACCTGCGTAGTGGGAGCGCCTGACAGAGAGTTGGCCTGTGAACTGCAGGAGATATTTATGAGCCCTGTGTTCCGGGTATATACCAGTCCGGATGTGCTGGGAATTGAGCTGGGAGCTGCGCTGAAAAACGTGATTGCTCTGGCGGCGGGTGTGGCTGACGGTCTGGGTTATGGGGACAACACCAAAGCCGCGCTGATTACCCGTGGCATAGCGGAAATTTCCCGGCTGGGGATCGCCATGGGCGCCCGGGCGGAAACCTTTTTCGGCTTGTCCGGAATCGGAGACCTGATCGTCACCTGTGCCAGCGTACACAGCCGCAACAGGAAAGCAGGATATCTGATGGGAAAAGGATATTCCATGCAGGAAGCCATGGATGAGGTGAAAATGGTAGTGGAGGGTGTTTATTCCGCGAAAGCGGCGCTGGCTCTTTCTGAAAAATATCAGGTGGATATGCCTATTATTGTGGAAGTCAATAAAGTACTTTTTGAAAACAAATCCCCCAGAGACGCGGTGAATGAGCTGATGCAGCGGGTGGGGAAGGACGAGCTGGAATACGATCCCTGGAAAAAGAGGGAGACTGAAACCGGAAAACAGCGGCAGGGATAAGACGGAAAAAGGGTATCCGAAGAGGTGTTTACAACCAACCCGGATACCCTTTTTATGTATCTGATCTGTTCCTTTTGCCGCGCCGGACGCGATGCCTGTGTTCCGGAGAACCGTCAGCGCATGTCCTCCGGAATGCTGGCACTGCGGAACTTTTCGTCCAGGGCGTCAATGGCCTGACACTCCAGATCCGTCAGTTCAAAATCAAAAATGTCCGCGTTGGACCTGATATGCTCCGGCTGGGAAGATTTCGGAATAACGGAAATGTTTTTCTGAATCATCCAGCGCAGTCCCACCTGGGCCGGTGTTTTTCCGTATTTCTGGCCGATCTGTATCAGAACATCCCGGGAAAAGTATGCGCCCCGGGCCAGCGGCGCATAGGCCTGTACGGCGATGCCACGTTCCTGGCAGTAGGCGCGGAGTTCGGACTGATTCCAGAGCGGATGATATTCAATCTGATTCACTGCGGGAACAATGCCGGAGCTTTCAAACAGCGCCTCCAGCTGTGGGATGTCAAAGTTGCTGACGCCGATAGCCCGTGCCCGTCCGTCGGCATAAATTTTTTCCAGATCTTTCCAGGTATCCAGATAGCATCCGGGAACCGGCCAGTGGATCAGATAGAGATCCACATAATCCATCTGCAGCCGTTCCAGACTGCGGGAAAAAGCACTTTCCACGCTGCCCAGCCGCTGTGCCGTATTCCATACCTTCGTGGTGATGAACAAATCCTCTCTGGGTATGGAAGCGGCCTTCACGGCTCTCCCCACGCCGTCCTCGTTTTTGTAGACGGATGCAGTGTCGATCAGGCGGTATCCGGCTTCCATGGCGTAGAAAATGGCGGATTCCACCTCTCCGGGTGCCACGGACTTGTATACGCCCAGTCCCAGAAGCGGCATCTTATCATTGGTGTTCAGAGTCAGTGCGGGTATTGCCTGCATAATGAAAAACCTCCTTGCGTACAGTAAAACCCTGTATAAAACCTTTCAAAGTATAGCATAAAGATGTGAAGTAAAAAGGTAAAAAATATTACGATTGTATAACAAAACGAAACACTGTCAAAAAAATAACAGGTGGGAGGGCAAGGGGGAAGAAGAAGGACAATTCATAGGCAAATTATACAGAATTTCTCTGTGTATGGAAAAAAATACAGGATAGTTCTACGGTAAATTCCAGGAACTCTATTGAATCTAAAAGTAAAATAGAGTATAATAAACCATAATTGACAAAAGATTATCATATCCGTATTACGGACTGATAATCTTTCCGTCAGAAAGGAGTATTGACATGCATTTAATAAAAGATGAAAATGGGAATGTGATGCCTCACAGCCATGAGCAGAGCCATGAACACACCCATGATCACGGGCATGACCACGGTCACGATCACAGTCATGCATGCGGCCACAGCCACAGCTGTAATTCCGGCTGCCAGGATTCAGGAGAATGCAGAAATGAAACCGTGGCGCTTCTGACCTATATGCTGGACCACAACCAGCACCATGCGGCGGAACTGGACCAGATGGCAGAGAATCTGCAGAAACTGGGCATGGATACGGCCGCGAAGCAGATCAAAGAAGCAGTTTCGGATTTTCAGAAAGGAAATCTGCGGCTGAGCCTGGCGCTCACAACCGTGAAAGAGCAGTTAAAGGAGGCGTAAAAATATGTGTCTTGCTACCGTATACAAAGAGAGTGATGATACCGTCATCTGCCGGAATGTCAGCAAAATTCTGGTGGAGGGGGACAAGCTGATCATCCGCGACATCATGGGAGATGAAAAAACGGTGGAAGGAAAGATCCTGATGGTGGATCTGGCCAACAGCATTGTCAAGCTTCAGTGTGACTGATGCCGGTTGCGCAGGCCGGCAGACGGCCGGTGGACAGAACCCTGAAGAATGTCTGCCGTCTGTCGGAGTACGGCCCTGAAAACAGGCTGGGAATGTCCGGCTTTTCCCGGAGCCGGAGATCACAGAAAAATGAGTGGAATTCATCCCGAATCCACCCCTTTGTCCGCACAGATGTGCGGGCTCTTTTGCCGGGATTCCCCGGCTGCCCGAAAGGGTTTACCTTACATATCAGAGGAGGTTTATAATGAGTGAATTCAAGATGACGACTTTGGAAGAAATGGAGGCTGCAACCGCCCGTCTTCTGGAAACAGGTGAGAAAGTTGGAGCTGACGCCTGGCAGCTTCGTGTGAAAAGACAGACACCGCACTGTAAGTTCGGTGAGCAGGGAATCTGCTGCCGGATCTGTTCCATGGGTCCCTGCCGTATCACTCCTAAGGCTCCGAGAGGAATCTGCGGATGTGACGCTCACGGTATTGTGGGACGTAACTATCTGAAGTTCACTGCCGGCGGAGCTGCTACACATTCCGATCATGGCCGTGAAATCTGCCATACCCTCTATGTATCTTCCGCAGACGGATGCTACAAGGTGAAAGATCCCGAGAAGCTGATCCGCATCGCGAAAGAGTGGGATATCGAGACAGAGGGAAAAGATATCTATGATCTGGCTCATGAAGTGGCTGAGACCGGTCTTATGGAGTATGGAAAACCCTTCGGAACCCAGAGATTCTTAAAGAGAGCTCCGGAATCCCAGCAGAAGCTGTGGGAGGAGAATGAACTGGCGCCTCACGCCATTGACCGTGAGATTTCCCGTTCCTTACATATGACTCATATGGGATGTTCTTCCCTGCCGGAGGCTCTGGTAAAACAGTCTCTGCGTGCCGGACTGTCTGACGGTTGGGGCGGTTCCATGATGGGAACCGAGTTCTCCGATGTGCTGTTCGGAACTCCGAAGCCGGTGGACACCGAAGCGAACCTGGGCGTTATGGTTGCGGAGAATGTCAACATTGTGGTACACGGACATGATCCGAGTCTTTCCGAGATGATCTGCGAGTACGCCGATGATCCGGAGATGATCGCTTACGCGAAAGAGATGGGTGCAAAGGGCATCACCGTATCCGGTGTGTGCTGTACCTCCAATGAGGTTGCCATGCGCCGCGGAATTCCCATGGCAGGAAACTTCCTGCAGCAGGAGAATGTGGTGCTGACAGGCGCCTGCGAGGCCATTGTGGTGGATGTACAGTGTATCTTCCCGGCACTTGGCCCCTTAAGCAAATGCTTCCATACCAAATTCGTTACAACTTCTCCCATTGCGCAGATGCCGGATTCTGAGTTCGTAAGATTCAGCGCCGAGACTGCCGCGGAGAATGCAAAGTCTATCGTAAAGATGGCTATTGAGAACTTTAAAAACAGAAAACCGGAGCTGGTTCATATCCCGGATATGAAGCAGAAAGCTACGGTTGGATATTCCGTTGAAGCAATCGTAAAGGTACTGGACGGCGTAACCAACTCTCAGGTTGACGAGACCGGAACCACAAAGCCGCTGCTGGAGTGCATTACTTCCGGTGTTATCCGCGGCGCTGTGGCTATGGTAGGCTGCAACAACCCGAAGATCCGTCCGGACTACGCACACATTGAGCTGATGAAGAAATGTATCGCCAATGATATTATTATCATCGCTTCCGGATGTTCTGCACAGGCTGCAGCAAAGGCAGGCCTGATGGACAAAGCTGCAAAAGAGATCTGTGGCGCCGGACTGAAACGTGTCTGCGAGCTGGCTGACATTCCGCCGGTACTTCACATGGGATCCTGTGTGGATATCAGCCGTATGCTGGTTCTGGCAGCCACACTGGCAAAAGATGCCGGACTGCACATTTCTCAGCTGCCTGTTGTGGGATGCGCTCCGGAGTGGATGTCTGAGAAAGCCGTATCCATTGGTAACTATGTAATTGGATCCGGTATCGATACCTTCCTGGGCGTGGATCCGTATGTGGCTGGTTCCGATCAGATGGCACAGCTTCTGACTGAAGGAACGAGACAGTGGTGCGAGGCTGCATTTACCGTTGAGACGGATATCGAAAAATTAGTAGACCTGATGATTGCAAGAATCGAGGAGAAGAGAGCAGCTCTGGGAATCTGATGATCCCGGAGTTGACTGCCGGTTCTCGCTGATCTGCAGGTCAGAAGACTGAAGGTGGATGAAGAAAGATGAAAATTGCGGTTACAGGAAAAGGCGGTGTGGGTAAAACCACATTTGCCGCGACCCTGGCCCGGCTTTACGCGGAGGAGGGACGCCATGTACTGGCGGCGGACGTGGACCCGGATGCGAATCTGGGTCTGGCGCTGGGCTTCTCCGAGGAAGAGCTGGATAGTATTGTTCCCATCAGCAAGATGCGAAAGCTGGTGGAAGAGCGTACAGGCGCAAGCCCGGACAACAAATTTTACCGGATCAACCCCAAGGTGGATGACATTCCGGACGCATACGGGAAGGTGTGCAACGGTGTCAAACTTCTGGTGCTGGGAACGGTGGAAACGGGAGGCGCCGGCTGTGTGTGTCCGGAGCATGTAATGCTGAAACGGATTATCAACAACCTGGTGCTTCACAGAGGCGATGTGGTTGTGCTGGATATGGAGGCAGGCCTGGAACATCTGGGCCGGGGAACCACGGAAGGCATGGATCAGTTTATCGTGGTGATTGAACCCGGTTCCCGCAGCGTACAGACATACAAGAACGTTAAGCGTCTGGCGGAGGATCTGGGAGTGAAACAGGTTCATGTGGTGGCCAATAAGGTACGGGACGAGAAGGATGAGGAATTCATCCGGAATCATATTCCGGCAGAGGATCTGCTGGGCTTCGTCCACTATAACACCGAGATCATGGATGCGGACCGTCAGGGGTGTTCCCCTTACGATTACAGCAGATCTGCAGTAGAGGAGATCCGCAGTATAAAAAAGATCATTGATAAATTCGATGATTGCAACGAATAGGAGGAGAAAACATTGACATTATTTGAGAGAGTATTCAATGGAAACGACACTGTTTATGGCCTTACTGAGCAGGCCATCGACGGAGCAATCGCTCAGTATGGAGAGGAGAAGGCGGTCAGCTTTCCTGATACCGCATACAGCCTTCCCTGCTACTATTCTGTAACCGGCGTTAAGGTTACTAACCTGAAAGAACTGAAAGAAGCTCTGGGCGTTGTGAAAACCCTGATGACCAGAGAACCCCGCTTAAACGACGCGTTTATGTCCGGTGTTGCCACTGCTCTGTGCGCGGAGTTCATTGAGGTTCTGAAATATATCGACGGCGCGGCTCCCTATCAGCAGCCGCTGTACGGCCATCTGCCGGACGCTGTAATCCGTGAGCTGGGTGTGCCGCTGGTAACCGGAGACATCCCGGGCGTAGCTGTTATCCTGGGTTCCGCTCCCACCGTACAGGAAGGCGTGGATCTGGTAAAATCCTATCAGGCACAGGGTATCCTGGTAACTCTGGTAGGCGGTATCTGCGATCAGGTGGCTGAGGCCGGCATGAACACCGGAGCCAATGTGCGTGTAATCCCCCTGGGCAAGGATGTAACCTCTGTAATCCATGTGGTATCCGTAGCTCTGAGAGCTGCTCTGATTTTCGGAAATATCACACCTGGCGATTCCAAAGCTCTGATGGAGTACACCATGCAGCGTGTACCGGCATTCGTCAATGCCTTCGCGCCGCTGGATGATGTGATCGTTGCCTGCGGAGCCGGCGCTATCGCTCTGGGCTTCCCGGTAATCACCAACGAGACCGAGAATATCTTCCGCGTACCCAAGAGCCTGATTGTACAGGAGGATGTAAGCAAGTTCAACGCTACTTCCCTGGAGGCACGCGACATTAAGATCAAAATTACCAAGATCGATATCCCGGTGGCATTTGCTTCCGCTTTTGAAGGTGAGATTATCCGCCGTGGTGACATGCAGGTAGAGTTCGACGGATCCCGTGTGGACTGCGCCGAGCTGGTACAGACCAAAGACGCTTCCGAGGTAGAGGATCACAAGATCACCATCGTGGGACCGGATGTGGACGAGATGGAGCTGGGAAGCAAGAACAGCATCGCATATGTGGTTGATGTTGCCGGAAAATCCATGCAGTCCGATTTCGAGCCGGTTATCGAGCGTAAGTTCCATAACTACATCAACTGCATCGAGGGTGTATACCATACCGGCCAGAGAGATATGCAGAGAATCCGTATCAGTAAAAATGCCTTTGCTGCAGGTTTCCGGCTGAAACACATCGGCGAGGTGCTGTACGCTTCCGTTAAGAATGAGTTTGAAGCTGTTGTTGACAAATGTCAGGTAACCATTTACACAGATCCCGCAGAGTGTACAAGAGTTCGTCATGAGGTGGCTATCCCCACATTTGAGAAACGTGATGACCGTCTGAACAATCTGACAGATGAGTCTGTGGATGTATACTACAGCTGTATCCTGTGCCAGGCTTTCTCCCCGTCCCATG
>DVON01000057.1 GCA_018713585.1 Candidatus Pullilachnospira stercoravium
AGAAAGATGCTTTACCCATTACACGCTTCTGCATGATACGGCCGGCCACAGTCACCTGTTTGCCTTCCAGCGTGTCATAATTCTCTTTGATCTCCGCGCTGTGATGGGTCACATCAAATTTGGTGATCTGAAAAGGATCCTTTCCGGCTTCCTGCAGTTCCTGCAGTTTTTCCCGGCGGACCTTCAGTAAATGATTGATATCCTGTTCCTTGTTCTGCTGTCCAGCCAATTTTCCTTCCTCCTGTTTCTTTTATTTTTTAAATATTTTTCTCAATCTTCAGTACCTTGTACTGCATAACGGAATCGCCCATCTCCACGTCGACCACATCCCCCTGTTTCGCGCCGATAAGGGCTTTTCCCACCGGAGATTCATTGGAGATTTTACCCTGCAGGCTGTTGGCCTCAGTGGAACCTACCAGCTGGAATTCCATCTCCTCGTCATACTCCATGTCCAGCACCTGAACCTTGCAGCCCACGCTGATCTTTCCGTCATCTACCTCATCCTCAACCACCACTTCGGCGTTTTTGAGGATTTTTTCAATTTCCTCGATACGGGCTTCGATATCCCGCTGCTCGTCCTTGGCCGCATCATACTCAGCGTTTTCGGACAGATCCCCCTGCTCTCTGGCTTCCTTGATTTTCTCAGCCACTTCTTTTCTTTTTACAACCTTCAGATCATGAAGCTCATCTTCCAGTTTCTTCAGTCCGGCATACGTCAGCAAATTCTTCTTCTCTTCCATTTCCCATCCGTTTCCTTTCTTTCAATACTTACAGTTCTCCCCGCACTCCAGGGATGCTGCCGGCATCTCTGCCTGTCTCAACCCAAGAATTATTTCCCTCTCTCATTCATATTACACAGACTTCCGGCTCATTCCAGAAATTCCCTGAAAGGCCTGAAGCCTGCATTTTTCCCTGTTAACAATCAATGTATTATAAAGGAAAGGGCATTTCTTGTCAACCTTTCCTATTCTAAAATTTACGTAAAATCCCGTTAAATCCAGCCTTCCAGCAGTTCTTCCAGCTGATTCAGACTCTCCAGCCCGTTGACCGCCTGACGCAGTTTTGAGGACCGGGGATATCCGGCGGTGTACCAGGCCACATGCTTGCGCATCTCCCTCATTCCCGTGTACTCCCCTTTATATTCCAGCTGCATCCGGGCATGGCGCAGGATCATGGTCTTCACCTCTTCGGGGGAGGGATTCTCCAAAAGCTCCCCGTCTTCCAGATAACGGGCAATCCTGCCAAGCAGCCAGGGATTTCCCCGGGCTGCCCTTCCAACCATGACGCCGTCGCATCCGGTCTCCTCCAGCATCCTTTTGGCCTTTTGGGGAGAATCCACATCCCCGTTTCCGATCACCGGGATGGAAACAGCCTCCTTCACCTTCCGGATAATCTCCCAGTCAGCCTCCCCGGAATAATACTGCTGCCGGGTACGTCCGTGAACCGCCACCGCCGCGGCGCCGGAATCCTCGATAATTTTCGCGATCTCCACCGCATTGATGTGTTCCCCGTCGAATCCCATGCGGATTTTCACCGTCAGCGGCTTTTTCACCGCTTTCGCCATGGCCGTGACAATCTCTCTCACCAGCGCCGGATTTTTCATCAGGGCGGAGCCTTCGCCGTTGTTGACCACCTTCGGCACCGGGCAGCCCATGTTCACATCCAGGATATCAAAGGGACGTTCCTCGATCTGCTTTGCCATCTCGCTCATAATCTTCGGATCCGAGCCGAACAGCTGCAGGGATACCGGATGCTCCCCGGGATCCGTCTGCATCAGCAGTTCCGTGTTTTTATTGTGATAGTAGATGGCTTTGGCGCTGACCATTTCCATACAGACCAGCCCTGCTCCCTGTTCCCGGCAGAGCAGACGAAATGGCAGGTCGCATACCCCTGCCATCGGCGCCAGTACCACTTGATTGGGAAGTGTTACGTTTCCTATCTGAAGTTTCATGTCTCATCTCCGTCCAGCCCGGCGTCCTCCCCCAGGAAGAACACCCGGTAATACAGCTCCAGGGATTCCAGGAGCTCCCGCTTTGTCTGCCGCAGCTGCTTGATTCTCAGCGCGCTGCCGATCTCGTCAAACATGGCGTCCGCCTCCAGGGCCTCCACCCTAAACTGCAGCTGCCCTTCCTCGTCAAATTCCAGGGTCAGCACGCCGCCGATCTCCTCCGTGTACATGACGCACATAATCTGCAGCTCGTCCTTCACCTGCTGGGGAAGCGAATCGAAATCCTGGTTAAAGTAGTATTTCTGCTCATAGGCGCTGGCGCCGCACAGCACAATCTTATCTGAATACATAGGGTTTCCTCCTACACATAACTGTAAAGTCCACGGACAGACACCTCTCCGGCATACACCCGTTCCACCGTGCCGTCCTCTCTGCGCACCAGCAGCTGGCCCCGTTCATCGATCCCCAGAGCTAGACCGCTGTAGGGGCTGGCCGGATCCAGCACCCGCACCTGTTTTCCCGCGTTGGCCAGTACCCGCTGATACTCTTCCTTCAGCCCGGACAGATCCTCCGTCCTGCAGAAGATCTCATAATTTCTCTCAAAAGCCTCCAAAATGGCCACGGCAAGGCCCGCCCGGCTGAAATCTTTCCCCAGCTGGGCCGCCAGCGACGTGGCTTTATCCTGCAGCTCCTGTGGAAATTCTTTTCCGTTTACATTCACCCCGACGCCGATCACCAGATGCTCGATGTAATCCACCTGGGCGCTCATTTCCGTGAGAATTCCCACTACCTTTTTCCCGTTCAGCACCACATCGTTGGGCCATTTGATCTGCAGGGCCGCTCCGGTTACCTGCTCCATCCCCTGGACCGCGGAAAGGCCCATCACCAGGGTCAGCATGGACGCGCTGGCCGGTGAAAATTCCGGCCGGAGAAGCAGGGTCATATAAATGGACTCTCCCGCCGGGGATTCCCAGCTTCTCCCGCGGCTGCCCCGGCCCTTTGTCTGCCGGTCAGCCGCCACCAGCGTTCCGGAGGGCGCGCCCTCCTCCGCCAGCCGCCGGGCCCGTATGTTGGTGGAGTCCACTTCCGCCAGGCAGACTACCTTCTGCCCCACCCAGCGGGTATGCAGGCGGCTCTGAATCTCGCTCTCGCTGAGGATATCCGGCACCTGGCGCAGGCAGTAGCCCCGGTTGGGAACCGCCTCCAGCCGGTAGCCCTCTGCCTCCAGCTGGCGGATATATTTCCACACAGCCGTCCGGGAAATCCCCAGCTCCTCACACAGCTCCTGGCCGGACACAAATCCTTCCCGCTCCCGCAGCTTCCGGAGAATTCTGGTCTTTGTATTTTCCATAAATCAGGCTCCCAGGGTTGCCGCCATCACGGCCTTGATGGTGTGCATCCGGTTTTCCGCCTCCTGGAATACTTTGGACTGGGGAGAGCGGAACACCTCATCCGTAACCTCCATGTCCGTCAGCTGGAAGCGCTCTCCCATCTCTTTTCCGATCTCGGTTTTCAGGTCGTGGAAGGAAGGCAGGCAGTGCAGGAAAATCGCCTGTTCCCCGGCGTTTTTCATCACATCGGAGGTCACCTTGTAAGGCGTCAGGTCGTGGATTCTCTCCGCCCATACCTCATCCGGCTCACCCATGGATACCCACACATCGGTGCAGATCACATCCGCGTCTTTTGTGGCCTCCCATACATCCTCCGTCAGGGTGATGGTGGAACCGGATGCCTCGGCGTATCCGCGGCACTGCTCCACCAGCCGCTCATCCGGGAAATATTTCGCCGGCGCGCAGGCCACAAAATCCATTCCCATCTTGGAGCAGGCGATCATGTAGGAATTTCCCATATTATAGCGGGCGTCGCCCAGGTATACCAGCTTGATACCCGCAAGGCGGCCGAAATTCTCCCGGATGGTCAGCATATCCGCCAGCATCTGGGTGGGATGGTACTCGTTGGTGAGCCCGTTCCACACCGGCACCCCCGCGTAGGCCGCCAGTTCTTCCACAATCTCCTGGCCGTATCCCCGGTATTCGATGCCTTCATACATACTTCCCAGCACCTTTGCCGTATCCTCAATACTTTCCTTTTTCCCGATCTGGGAGCTTTTGGGGTCCAGATAGGTGCATCCCATGCCCAGATCGTGAGCAGCCACCTCAAAAGAGCAACGGGTTCTGGTGCTGTTTTTCTCAAAAATCAGGGCCACATTTTTTCCCCGCAGCGTGTCCACAGGAATGCCCTTTTTCTTCTTTTCCTTATATTCCGCCGCCAGATCCAGCAGTCCGCCGATCTCTTCCGGCGTAAAGTCTTTCAGTGTCAGAAAACTGCGTCCTTTTAAATTCATAAATAATTCCTCCTCGCTTTCCTGTAACCAACATTTCCTCTTGCTCCAAAAGCTCACTGGAAAAACAGGGAAAATGCCGGAAGCTCTTCTCTCCGCCGGGACGGCATGGCCGCCAGCCGGCTTTTTACGGCATTATACAGCTCTTCCACCGTATAAATCCTGTATTTGGGCACCCGGCACAGTCTGGCGGTGGCCTCCAGGCATCCCAGATAAAGATCCCGGTAGTCCCACTCCCGTCCCAGCCGCAGCTCCAGGGCAAGTCCCGGAAGGATCTCCTCCATCATCCGGCGGAGCCCCGTTCCTTCTTCCATACGCCCCCGGCGCCGTCGCTGCAGTTCCTCCGCGGCTTCCGGAGAAATCTGCAGCAGTTGCTTTAAATAATAACACTCTTCCCGGTTTTCTTCAATATAATAAATACGCCCCTTCAGCCCGTAGATGGTTCTTTTCGCGTCATAGTATCCGATTTTCATGTTCCGTCTGCTTTTGACCGGATCAAAATCGATGATATTTCCCAGGCTCACCCGGGGCTCCACCGTGACAATATCCGTCCCCTCCGGCAGCCGGATTTTCTTATTGCGGCCGATGCCGTAAATCCGGATCATCAGAATGTCCCGGTACCCCCGGTTCACCAGAGAATCCAGCGGCACATTGTTGATGGCCCCGCCGTCAATATAACGGGCGCCCATCAGCTTCTCATTCCTGAACAGCGGAAAAATATAGGCGCTGGCCAGCAGAAAATCCTTCATGGTTCCAGGCTCCACCTGCTTCAGATCGATATCCAGCTCCTTCATCTGATCCAGCCGGAAAGTTTTAATGTACAGCTCAATGGGAGAATTCCGGATGCGGTCCTCATCCAGCACGCGCTGCAGCAACTCCTTTAAAGGCGTCACATCCAGACCGCCCTCTCCCATTGTCTGAAACACCTGGCCCAGAGCTTCCCAGAAGGGCATATCGTGATCCATCAGGCTTTTCATCTTCTCATTTTCCACATCCATCACCTGGGAATAGGTAAGGCTTCCCCACACAGATTCCGCCAGATCCAGATCTCCCATGCACATCAGGGCTCCGTTGAGCGCCCCCACGCTGGTTCCGGAAATTCCCCGGATCTTCACTCCGGCTTCCCACAGCGCCCGCCAGGCTCCGATCTGGTATGCGCCCTTGGCTCCTCCGCCCTCCAGCACCACGCCATATTCTTTTTCCAGATCAATTACCGGTTCCATAACAGCTCCTCCTTGTATGCATGCTTCCGCGAAGCGCCATTTTCCCTGTAAAGGAATGGGAAGCACGCCGCGCGAACTTTTTATTGTCATGAATGAATAAAAGCGGGGAAGTGTGCTTCCTCGCATTCCCCCGCTTCTCTTATCCATGGCTCATTCCGGCCTATTTGTCACTCATAATCTCCTTCAGGGAAGTGGCGAGTCCTGCCAGCCCCTGCAAATCAGAAGGCACAATGATCTTTGTGGCCTGTCCCTGGGACATCTGTTCCAGCGCCTCCAGGCTCTTCAGCGTCAGCACTGACTCATCCGCCCCTGCTTCTTTCAGGAAACGGATACCATCCGCGTTGGCCTGCTGCACGGTAAGAATCGCCTGTGCCTGACCTTCCGCCTCCTTGATCATTTTCTCCTTCTCGGCCTCCGCCCGCAGAATAGCTGCCTGCTTTTCGGCCTCCGCATCCAGAATTGCCGACTCTTTCTTTCCTTCCGCCACCAGAATCGTGGATTTCTTCTGGCCTTCCGCTATCAGAATAGCCTCACGGCGCTCCCGCTCTGCCTTCATCTGCTTCTCCATGGCCTCACGGATAGCTGCCGGCGGCATAATATTTTTCAGCTCTACCCTGTTTACTTTGATTCCCCAGGGATCTGTGGCAATATCCAGCGCCGAACGCATCTGCGTATTGATAACCTCCCTGGAGGTCAGCGTTTCATCCAGCTCCATATCTCCGATAATATTCCGAAGGGTGGTGGCTGTCAGATTTTCAATGGCCATGATAGGATTCTCCACCCCGTAGGTAAACAGTTTGGGATCCGTGATCTGGTAAAAAATAACCGTGTCGATCTGCATAGTCACATTATCCTTTGTGATCACCGGCTGCGGCGGGAAATCCACCACCTGTTCCTTCAGATTCACCCTTTTTGCCACCCGCTCGATAAACGGGATCTTAAAGTGCAGTCCGGTGGACCAGGTATTCTGAAAGGCTCCCAGACGCTCCACAATATAGGCGTTGGCCTGCGGAACCACCTTAATGCACGAAAAGACAATCAGCAGCAGCAGAATTAAAATCAGTATCAAAACCGCCCATTCCATCTCAATTCCCTCACTTTCTTTTTACAATCGCTTTCACACCGTCGATCTTCACCACTTCCACGGCAGTCCCCTCAGGAATCTTATCCGTGTCCTCGGCAGCTCTGGCCATCCACTCCAGACCTCCGATCCGCACCTGACCCTGTTCCCTGAGATTGTCAATGGCCTCCAGCACCACACCCTGACGGCCGATCATACTCTCCACATTGGTAAGCGTCCTGTTCCGGTTCAGATACCGTACTGCCAGCGGCCGCGTGAACAGAAGCAGCAACACCGAAACCGCCAGAAACAACGCTGCCTGAATCGGAAGAGCCGCCCCCAAAAGCGCCGCGATACAGGCCGCCAGCGCTCCGCCGGCAAACCAGATAGTGGTAAGACCCAGTGTTACGATTTCAATGATAATCAGCACAATTACAATGCCCAGCCATATAATCGCGTCCATAACTGCCTCCCCTTTCTTTATTTCCGCGGGCAACGAGCCAACCGAAGCGGAACGTAGACCTGCCGCAAGAGTCAAAGCCCCCGCAGCTCTGCGGTATTTCGGACATCTTACGGATATCATACACTATTTTTTCCGAAAAAACAACAAAAATTAGACATAGTCTTTGTTTTACCTGGAATTTACAGAAAAAAGGCTGCCGCCAAATCCCGTCCGGCATACGTTTTCATATACCGGACCGCGAATGTGGCGGCAGCCTGGTCAAATACTCCCCTGTGATCATTAATAAAAATGCTGATTGCCGATCTGGATTCCCTGTCCGGATCCGCTGTTAAAGTAGAGGCATCCTCCCACCGGATTGGATCCGGCAAGGGCCTCCCGGGCCGCGTCGTAGCAGTCACTTCTGGCTCCCTGCGCAAGCACGGAAGAAAGCGCGCCGCTGGCCACCGGTGAGAACTGGCCGCTCTGGTACACAACTTCTGTGATGCTGTTAGGGAACTGTCCGCTTCTGACCCGGTTCATAACCACGGCGCCCACGGCAACTTTTCCTGTGTGGCTCTCTCCACCGGCCTCACACTGAATCAGCGCCGCCAGCAGATCCAGCTCTCCGCCGGATACGGAGGCTGCCGCCGCGGCGGCCTGCTCCTGCTGCTGCGCTTCCCGGGCCGCCTGTGCTTCGGCTGCCTGCAGGGCCTGATACTCTTCCATGGTCAGAGCTTCATTTTCTTCTATCTCAATATACTCCGCTGACATATAGGCGGGCTGGCCGTCGCCCAGATCCACCTGATACCAGTCACCCTCCTGTCCTTCCAGTGTCACCTGGCTGCCCTGGGGCTTTGCTCCCACAATCTCGCCCTCCAGGGACGGGGTGTTCCTGATCCGCAGGGAACTGGCTGTCACCGTTCCCCGGGTCCCGTATGTAGATTCATACAGGTTCTGCGCCTCCTGGGAAAAAACCAGGAGGTCTGTTTTCACATACCCTTCTACCTCACCGGATGTGATTTTTGTCCATTCACCCTGCTGCTCTATGACATCGGCGGCCGCCCCCTTCGGCAGCACACCGGTTTTCTCCGCTTCCTCAGAAGCATCGCTTCTTATATTGGCATAGCTGTTTACATTGGCAGCCGCCTTTGTCTCCCAGGTATTAATTTCTTCCGGAACGGAATCCGCAGACTGCCCGACGGCAACCTCCATAGAAGCTTCCTCTGCATGTACCAGAGTCCCCGATCCGGTTCCGAGAATCAGAATTCCTCCGAGAACTCCCGCTGCTTTCCATGTCCTTTTTCTCATTACTACCTCCAATGATTTCTTTAATTTTACGATTTGTTACAATTTTATTAAATCATGTTACGGACAGATTGTATCAGAATTACTTTTCTCTGTCAACCAGAAAATTTCTCCTGATTTTTCCAGGCCGCGACAGAATTCTTCTTTAAAGAACGAAAGCGGCGTTTTTCCACCCAAAAAAGGACGGCCCGTTTCAGGCCGTCCCCGGTTTTCTGTTTTGAATTTTCCGATACTCTTTTACAGTCTATTATGTTGCATCCGCAATTTTAAATCAATATTTCCTCTCATCAGAGCGGGGGCACATCTGTACGTCTGGGATCCAGAATCTGGGAAGCGTCAAACAGATCGCTGGTCTTATTACTTTCCCCGTGAACGTCGTACCACAGCCGGTAGCCGTCCAGATTTCTTCTTCCCTGGCGCACGTAATTATCCCGGATCTGAACAAAATACTGCGCGGAATCCACATTGCAGAAGAAATTAAATCCCTTGCTCTTCAGATAATTGAATTTCTCATTATCCGCAGCGTACCCCTGCCAGCCGTCCAGATCCTGTCCATGGGCGAAAATAATGGTATCCGTCTCACCCACCAGGGGTTTCACGTAATTCTCCCATTTTTCCGTATCCGCCTGCAGCCGTTCCATGCTGGCGTCGCCCACATGCATATGGCCCCAGGTATGGCTGGCAAATTCCCAGCCCTGTTCCTTGATGGCGTCCGCCACTTTTTTGGCCTCCTGGCACTCCTGATCCCAGTTAAAATCCGGGTGAGCGTCCAGCCATGCCTGCTGATCCGCACTGAGATTCTCGCCGGTTTTATAGGCAATATCCGTCCGGTAGCCCAGGATTCCATTGTAGCCGGTGAGAGCGATCATACCCTTGGCTCCGTGATAGGAAGCGTCCGGATGCTCCTCAATAAACTGATCCAGCAGCGGCACACAGTCATAAGCGCCTGTCACTGTGGTCCCGTCCGCCTGAATATATTCGCAGACCGGTTTTCCGTTTTCATCCAGCACCATTTTGGAAGCAATGCCCCTTCCGTCATAGCTGTGATAGTAGCTGAGGTCGTCCAGGGAAAGCACATAGGCTTTCTTTCCCGGCGGCAGCATCAGATTGGTGTTGGGGGTAAAATGTACCGTTCCGTCCGCGTCTGTTGTCTGCACCACCAGATCCCGAAGACGTACCATCACATAGCCGTTGTCGTACATGGTCTGAGTAATTTTGTTAAATTCGTCCATCGTAGTCATCCACTGTTTGAATCCCGCGGCAATGCTGTCATCTCCCGCGAATCCCCGCTCCGGATCCACCACCAGCGAATGATAGAAAATGTGCGTCACCTGCTCCGGATTCACCGGTACGCAGCTGTCTTTTGCCGTCTGATATTCCGTCAGCTTTGCGGAAATTTCCGGATCCTGAGCCGCGCCAGGCAGACTGTTCAGTTTTTCCATGGCTCCGTCATAGTCATAGGTGGCCGCCAGATAAGCTGCCTCATCAAGAACGGTCTGACGGTCCGTGGCCGCGCCGGAAGATGTATCCTGAGCTGCCTCCTGCCCTTCCTGAAGCTCCTGATCACCGGCTTCTCCTTCCGCCGGATCCCCCTGCGTCTGTTCCTGATTCGTCTGCTCCTGATCTTTCACCTTTTCCGCGTCTTTCTGAAGTGTCCGGATCAGGAAGAAAACAGCTACTCCGAGAACCGCCAGCAAAACAACCAGAATCACCGTTTTTCCGATCAGGGAACGTTTCCGTTTCCCGCGTGTTGGTTTCCCCATACTTTATACTCCCTTCTTTGCCAATCCAGCTGAAGGACTGGCCCGTTGTAGGTCACGATACCTCCGATGGATGCGCTGCGACTTTCTGCGGTTCCGCAGAAATCGCTTATGCGCAGGTATAATATCCGCAGGTATAATATTCGCGTTCGCGGCTATTATACCAAAACTATCTGAAAAAAACGACGTTTCTTTTCTTACGTTTTTCTGACATTTTCGCGGCGGCGGATTCCCGGGGTTTGTGTCTCAGATGCGCGTTCTCCTCTGGCGGGCCGCCTCATACATGAGGATGGCTGCCGCCACCGATGCGTTCAGGGATTCCAACTGTCCCTCCATGGGGATCCGGATCAGCCGATCCGCCTGGCCGGAAAGCCATTCACTGAGGCCATTTCCTTCGTTTCCGATGAAAAACGCGGTCCCCCTGCTGTAATCCTCCCTGTCATAGGTCTCCTGTCCCTTCAGATGGGCCGCGTAGGTGACAATGCCCTTTTCCTTCAGCAACGTAATCAGGGGAGACAGCTCCTCCACACACAGAAACGGCACACGGTAAATGCTTCCCATCGTGGCGCGGACTGTTTTGGGATGGTAAATGTCCACGCAGTTTCTGGTCATGATAATCCCGGACACGCCGGCCCCTTCAGCCGTTCGGAAAATGGTTCCCACATTTCCCGGATCCTGAAGATCCTCCAGCACTAAAAGCAGAGGCTTCTGCCCCTCAAACAGATCCTCCGCCTTCCTCTCCTGCCGCCGCACCACGCTCAGAATCCCCTGAGGCGTCAGGGTATCGCTCATCTGGGCAAACACGGAGTCCTTCACCGCTTCCCACCGGATTCCTTCCAGAAGTGCCGCATGTTCCGGTTCCGCCAGAAAACTTTCCGACACAAAGGTCTGCACCAGCCGCTCTCTGGGAGCTTCCCGGAACATTTTCAGTCCTTCCACCAGGAAGACGCCTTCCTTCTTCCGCTCTCTGGCTTTCTTCCCCAACTGTATCATATGCTTTACTTTCGGATTCCCTGTACTGGTAATCATATTTTTTCCACAAACTCCTTCTTTCTATTCTTTCCAAACGGGAAAGTTTCACAGGAAAGCAATTTCCTGTTACAAAATAAAAAAACTGCCGCATTATCGGGGAGAGCACCCTGATCCGGTGCCTGTTCGCCTGATAATACGGCAGCCCGTCCGATAAGACGAAACACACGCTGCAGATTCCGCGTGTACTGCTTTTACTTTTTATAATTTGCGGAGAGAGCCTTTGCCACCTCATACTCGTACTCAGAGATATTTTTCTTCATAGCCAGAGCCTCGTTGATGTCAAAGTCCACATACTCGCCGTCCTTGTAGCCTACCACCCGGTTGGTTTTTCCTTCCAGCAGCAGATCCACCGCATAGGCGCCCATCACAGACGCGTATACACGGTCACGGCAGGTAGGGCTTCCGCCTCGCTGCATGTGACCCAGGATCGTGGCTCTGGTCTCGATTCCCGTAGCAGCCTCGATTCTCTTGGCCATGCTGCTGGAATGTCCGATTCCCTCGGCGTTGATAATGATGTGATGCTTCTTTCCGCGTTTTCTGTTGTCAATGATATTGTTGATGATCTTCTGCTCATCGTAATCATACTTCTCCGGCAGGAGAATATCCTCCGCGCCGTTGGCTATACCGCACCAGAGAGCGATATATCCGGCATTTCTTCCCATAACTTCGATGATACTGCACCGCTCATGGGAGGTGGAGGTGTCACGTACCTTGTCGATGGCTTCCATGGCAGTGTTGACAGCCGTATCAAAGCCGATGGTGTAATCGGTACATGCGATATCCAGATCGATGGTTCCCGGAATTCCTACCGTGTTGATGCCCAGATTCGCCAGCTTCTGCGCGCCTGCGAAGGAACCGTCGCCTCCGATTACCACCAGACCGTCAATCCCGTACTTTCTGCAGATATCCGCCGCTTTATTCTGGCCTTCCTCTGTTCTCATCTCCGCGCACCGGGCTGTATACAAAATCGTACCTCCGCGGCTGATGGTATCGGACACGTCTCTTGCCGTCATGTCAATGATTTCCTCGTTCAGCAGTCCGTCATATCCCTTCTGGATACCTTTCATCTTTACGCCCTTAATCAGGCCGCGGCGAACCACCGCACGGATGGCAGCGTTCATACCCGGGGCGTCTCCTCCGCTGGTCAGCACACCGATGGTTTTGATTTCCTTAGCCATAACCTTACCTCCACTATCTATTTTATCTTACTTCGTGTATACAAACTATCGTATTTATTTTAATGCAATCAGCGCTGTTTTTCAATACTCTTTTCTACAACTTTCACGTTCCCAGCCCCGTAACGGTTGGTTAAACTATCCAACAGGTCCTGATCGATCCTGACGCTTCTGGCCGCGGGAAGCTGTTTCATCATCCGCTCCTGTTTCAGATAAACCACCACCTGGTCATTGCCGTCGGACTGCCGCAGAATATCATACAGCTCCTGCACCTGATGCTCGTACTCCCTGCGGGATGCAAACTGGATCCACAGCTGGCGGGGCATCTGGTCAAAGGGCAGCACCCGCTCGCAGATCAGCTTGCTGGCCCGGTCATCCTCCGCCGATACCCGGCCCTGAATAAATACCTTGGCGTCCTGTTCAATGAGGTGGGAATTTTTCTCGTAATCTCTGGGGAACACCACCACTTCCACAGTGCCCACCAGATCCTCCAGGGTCAGAAATGCCATCACCTTGTTGTTTTTCGTATATTTGATGGTTTTCTCCGTGATCATGCCTCCCACCACCTGACGGCTTCCATCAGAAACCGACGGATTTCCCGTCTCCTCGTCAGGGTTGAAATCGGTGGTCACAGCGGTGATATGCTTTCTCCAGCTCTGTTCATATTCTTCCAGAGGATGGCCGCTGATATACACGCCCAGCACCTCTTTTTCAAAGGCCAGCTTCATCTCCCTGCCGTATTCTCCCACATCGGGTAGACGGATTTCAAAACTTTTTTTCTCCTCCTCGCCCATGATGTCAAAAAGGCTCATCTGGCCGGTGATGGAAGATTTTTTCTCCTGATTCACCGTATCCAGCACCTGCACATAAATCATCATAAACTGCTTTCTGGTGCCGCCCAGGCTGTCAAAGGCGCCTGCCTTGATGAAATTTTCAATGGTCCGCTTGTTGACCTCTTTTCCGCTGAGGCGCTGGGCAAAATCCTTCAGGGACGTATAGGGGCCGCCCTGGTTCCTCTCCTGCACGATGGCCTCCATCACCGGTTTCCCGATGCCTTTGATGGCCGACAGGCCGTAGCGGATACCGCCCGGCTCCACGGAAAAATTGCCCTCGCTCCGGTTGATGTCCGGCGGCAGAATTTTGATGCCCATCTGCCGGCAGTTGAGGATATACTCCGCCACCTTGGAGGGATTTTCAATACAGGAGGTCATCAGGGCCGCCATAAATTCCACCGGAAAATAGTATTTCAGCCAGGCGGTCTGATAAGAAACCACCGCGTAGGCCGCCGCATGGGATTTGTTGAAGGCGTATTTGGCGAAATCGATCATCTCGTCATAGATCTTGTTTGCCACCTGCTCGGAAATGCCATTGGCGATACAGCCCGGCACCCCTTCTTCCGGATTTCCATAGACAAAATTCTGGCGCTCCTTTTCCATCACCGCCGCCTTTTTCTTGGACATGGCACGGCGCACCAGGTCGCTGCGGCCCAGGGTATAGCCCGCCAGATCCCGGACGATCTGCATAACCTGCTCCTGATAGACGATACAGCCGTAGGTGGGCTTCAGGATGGGTTCCAGCTGGGGGCAGTCGTAGGTGATGTTCTCAGGGTGATTTTTTCCCTTAATATACTGAGGAATAAAATCCATGGGGCCGGGACGGTACAGGGAAATTCCCGCGATGATATCCTCCAGATTTTTCGGTTTCAGCTCCTTCATGAAGTTCTTCATGCCGGCGCTTTCCAGCTGGAACACACCCTCACATTTTCCGCTTCCGATCATGTCCAGCACTTTGGGATCGTTATAATCAATTTTATCCAGATCGATGGAGGATCCCGAACTTTTTTCCGCCAGCCGCACCGCGTCCTGGATCACCGTCAGCGTCCGCAGGCCCAGGAAATCCATTTTCAGAAGGCCCAGCTCCTCCAGGGTAGTCATGGTAAACTGGGTGGTGATGGAACCGTCGGAGGCCCGGGAAAGGGGCACATATTCCACCACATCCTTCTGGCTGATCACAACACCCGCCGCGTGCATGGAGGTGTGGCGGGGAAGTCCTTCCAGACGTTTTGACATGTCGATGAGATAACGGACCTGGGGATCCTCCTCATACTGTTTCCGCAGCTCCGGATTCATGGTCAGCGCCTTGTCGATGGTGATATTCAGCTCGGTGGGGATCATTTTGGCAATGATATCCACCTGGGCGTAAGGCATATCCAGCACACGTCCCACATCCCGGATGGCGTTGCGGGCAGCCATGGTACCGAAGGTGACGATCTGCACCACCCGGTCCTTCCCGTACTTTCTCACCACGTAATCGATGACCTCCTGGCGCCGTTCGAAACAGAAATCCACGTCAATATCCGGCATGGACACCCGCTCCGGGTTCAGGAAACGCTCAAACAGCAGCTGGTACCGGATGGGATCCAGCTGGGTGATGCCCAGGGTATAAGCCACCAGGCTTCCGGCCGCGGATCCCCTTCCGGGCCCCACCATGATATCGTGATCCCGGGCGTATTTGATAAAATCCCACACGATCAGGAAGTAGTCCACATACCCCATGGTGCGGATGGTGTCCAGCTCATACTCCAGCCGTTCCCGAAGTTCCTGTGTCACCGGCTGATACCTCTGCTCAAGCCCCTCCCTGCACAGCTTGTTTAAGTATTCCCAGGATGTGTACCCTTCCGGGACATCGTACCGGGGCAGCTTGGTGACGCCGAACTCGATCTCCACATGGCAGCGGTCGGCGATCTTCCGGGTATTTTCCAGAGCCTGAGGCGCGTAGGGGAACAGATCCGCCATCTCCTGGGGGGATTTGACGTAATACTGGCCGCCTTCGTAGCGCATCCTGTCCTCATCCTGCACTTTTTTTCCGGTCTGGATGCACAGAAGGATATCATGTGCCGCGGCGTCCTCTGCGTAGGTATAATGCACATCGTTGGTGCATACCAGTTCAATCCCTGTCTCCTGGCTCATTCTCAACAGCTGCTGATTCACCAGCTGCTGATCCGGAATCCCGTGATCCTGCAGCTCCAGGAAGAAATTTCCTTTTCCGAAAATTTCCTCATAGCGGAGGGCCGCTTTTTTCCCTTCCTCATACATTCCTCTGGCCAGATTTCTGGCCACCTCTCCTGCCAGGCAGGCGCTGAGGGCAATGATCCCCTCATGGTATTTTTCCAGCAGTTCCAGATCCACTCTGGGCTTGTAATAGTAGCCCTCCACAAATCCGGCGGAAACAATTTTCATCAGATTGCTGTATCCCGTATTGTTCTCCGCCAGCAGCACCAGGTGATAATACCGGCCCTCGCCGGCCTGCGCCTCCCTGTCGAACCGGGAACCCGGAGCCACATAAACCTCACAGCCCATGATGGGATTGATCCCCGCCTCCCGGGCCGCCTTGTAAAAATCAATACAGCCGAACATCACGCCATGATCGGTTATGGCCGCGCTGTTCATTCCCAGCTCTTTCACTCTGGCTACATATTCTTTGATTTTATTGGAGCCGTCCAGAAGACTGTACTCTGTATGCACATGCAGATGTGTGAAATTCACCATTCTGTCTCCTTCCTTATGGTTTGTATTTTCTGTCAGACCTCGCTGCCCGAGTTTTCATTGTCACAAAAAGGGGCTGCCGCGCTACGCAGCAACCCCCGCAAGGAACTCTTATTCACAACAGCAGAAATCCCGCCCAGCGCCGCATCTGCTGCTTATAACATCACGTCTGCCACGCTTCGGCAGTCTGCAGCGGTCAGACCTCCGGATCCACCTTTTTCACCAGTACGTTCAGCCATACCCTGTCCTGCCGCCCGGGCAGTACATCCTGGGTTGTCCACAGGTCAATAACCTTCAGCTGAGGAAATTCCTCCAGAAGATCATACAGTTCCCGCTTCGTATAATCTCTGAAATACCGTTCTCCGTAGATGCCGTCTCTGTCCCCTTTCCGAACCGAAAAATAGAGAATTCCATCTTCATGGAGCGCCAGAATAAGCTTCTTCAGCACGCTGCGCATCTGGTCATCTCTAAGATGTACCAGCGAGGCACAGGCCCAGATTCCGTCAAACACATCATCGAAATCCATCTCGTCATAAGTCATGCAGAGTACATCCCGGTCAATGTTCACCTCCGCAAGCCTGCACATCTTCTCTGCTCCGTCCAGAGGAGTCACATAAAAACCATACTCCTCCAGCGCCAGCGTATCCCGCCCGGAACCGCATCCCAGATCAAGAACCTCCGCATTCTCCGGCAGAAGTTCCACAAAAGGCTTCATAACCTCCCCCATATCGGCGTCCACTGTCTTTTCATAATAAGGCACCGCATATCGGTTATAATAGTCTATCGAGTCCAACAAAAATCCTCCTTCTTAGTGTCTCACGAAAAATATCATCTTAAAGTATAACAAGGATGTCCTGTAAAATCAAGCGGTACACACATACTCCACGCAAAATATATATCAGCCTTCCGGCTTCCCTGTCCTTAGCGGCGGAATATTTTCCCGTTCTTCAGTTCAATCCGGTTTTCCCTGAGCAGATGTCCCACCGCGCGTTTGAAAGCCGCTTTGCTCAGTCCCAGCTCGCGGCTGATAATTTCCGGGGATACCCGGTCGTCAAAGGGAAGCACGCCTGCATATTCATCCACCGCTTTCATCACCAGGCTCGCGTCCTCCTGAATCTGCAGGTAGGCTTTCTGCCGGGGAGACAGATTGATTTTCCCGTCCTCCCGCACTGCCGTCACACGGAATTTCATCACCTGCCCCGGCTGGAATTTTCCCTGGGCCTCCTGGCGGGGAACCAGGGCGGAATACCTGTCATCCACGGCCACAAATACGCCGAAATTATCGCTGATATCGTAAATCCGCCCTTCCACCTCATCTCCTTTTTCATAAGGAGAATCCGTCCGCAGATACGGATATACCTTCATGGTAGCACACAGCCGGGAACTTTTATCCAGATAAAGGGCCGCCAGTACCTGCTGTCCCTTCGTTACCCGGGCCGTCTGCTCCCGGAAAGGCAGAAGCAGATCCTTCTCCAGCCCCCAGCTGAGAAATGCGCCGATCTTTCCCACATCGGCCACCGTAAGCAACGCCGTCTGGTGAAGCTCCAGTGCAGGCTTTCTGGTGGTGGCAATCATCCGGTCTGAGGAATCCCGGTAAATAAACACCTCCAGCACATCTCCGATTTCCGTGCCCTCCGGCACCTGTTTTCCGGGAAGAAGCACACGTTCCTGCTCTCCCGCCTCATTGACCTGCGCCAGATATACGCCAAAATCCACTTTTCTGACAACTTTAAGCGTCTGTGTCTTTCCTAATTCAATCATACCTTCTCCTGTCTGTAAATTATTATTTCATCTTCCAATATCCGGATGTGCAAAATCCGTCACCTGACTGCTGTCGGGCTTTCACGGTAAACTCCACGATGGCATAGGGCTGGCCGTCGGGATTGTTCAGGGAAACCACATAACGGTCCCCTTCCGCTGCCAGGTATGGGATGATCTGGTCGCCCAGGAGGGCCTGGCGTTTGTATTCCACGCGAAGCTGGCGGATGGTAAAATCCTCCCGGAAACAGTCTCTGGCCATGCTTACATACTGGCCGTTGTTCACATGGTGATTGGTGTCCAGATGGTGCGGCTTTACAGTGAATGTTTCCCGCTGAACCGTGTGTTCCGGCACACGGATCTTTCTGGGAGCGTAATCCATATCCAGTTTTTCCTCCAGACGGTAAGCTGCCAGTTCCTCCGGCAGGATACGGGCCGGCATGCCGGTTTCCAGATTCAGGAAGGACCACAGAGAATTGGCATAGGCCAGCTGTTCCCCGTCCGCTGTCTTTAATTCAAAATTTCTGCTGCCGTAAAAGCCCTTGAAATCATAGGGCCAGGTACTCACCACAATGTGTTCTCCCAGTTTCGGATAGCGGTTGACAAAGATCTGCCAGGAGGACAATACCCAGACATGGCGGATGGACTCCAGCACCTCCATTCCCCTTCCCACCGCTTCCGAATGAAAGGTGGTACAGTCCTGAAAATAATTCAGCAGGCCGGTCATTGTCAGCCGCTTGTCTTCTCCAATCTCGCTGTAGCGTACCCGGCTCTCAAAGGAATATCCCATTTTCTTCCCTCCACTTCCCGACACAATTCACACAATTCTTTCTGTCGAAAAAAGCCCTGGAATCTTTCCAGGGCTTCGAACAGGGCTACAAGGATTCGAACCTTGAAATGACGGAGTCAGAGTCCGTTGCCTTACCATTTGGCGATAGCCCTATACTTTTTGTCCGCCGCATCTCGCTCGCGACAAAATGTATTATATAGCAACCATCCGGAAAAAGCAAGCACTTTTTTTAATTTTTTTTAACTTTTTTTCACAGATTTTTTCAGAAGCCGATGTACAGGAAATATTCTCCTTCCCGACATAGAAACAGCCGCCCTCTGCCGCAGGCAGACGGACGGCTGAACTGTAACCTCAGATTTCTTTTCCTTTCGTGGCAATGGCATGGATCACAAACGGGATGAACAGCGTGATAAACGCTGCGTAACCCAGGTATGCGTATCCTTTGCTCACCACCGCCATCAGTCCGAACTGGGCGATGCCGAAAGCCAGGAAGGTGAAAATAAGGGTAAATACCGCATTGCGGGCCAGATGCCCCTTTTTCCGCTTTTCCGGGGAATCCATCCGGCGCTCCACCGCGTTGACGCAGCGGGTCACGATACCGGAAATCATATTTACTGCTGTGGAAATCGCTCCCAGGATAATCAGCAGTGAGATAATGGGTGTCAGAACCGTGGATCCCACACCGTTCTGCACCAGCACCAGCATGGGTACGGACGCGGTGGCCAGCTCCGCCACATAGGCAACCGCCAGCAGGCCCACAATGGACAGCTCCATAGCAAAGAAATTGCACACAAACATTCCGATGGCCGCCCGGTTGATCTGTTTCACATCGGTCACCGGCTCCATGTGCTGATACATCACGGAGACAGAAGCCAGCTGGAAGAAGAAATACAGCACCGCCGACCACAGCGCCGGTCCGAAGGCACCGCTTTCACCGGACAGCACCGTCATCTCCCCGCTGCTCATTCTTGCCACAGACTCCACAATGCTGTCCCACTGGGCGATGATGTTGGGCACCAGAACCAGCACCAGGCCGATGATGATCAGCACGCTGAGGGTGGAAGCGCATTTGCGGACCACGCTGGTGCCGAAAAGAGCCACAAAGAAGATGAAAGCAGCCACCAGCACCGTGCATACCCAATAAGGAAGCCCGAACAGAGACTCCAGGGTGGAGCCGCCGGTGGCAAAGGCCGCCGCCGATGCCGTGCCGATCATGATCAGATAACAGATCTCATAGAGGTTGGACATCACGTGGCGGGTTTTCCCGTACAGGCTGTCGGAAAAGCTCCGGTAATCATAGGTTTTGTGTTTGTAGGCATAGCGCATGCCATACCAGAAAAACAGGGCGTACAGTCCCTGGGTCAGCAGCGGCAGCACCAGGCACCAGATGCCGTAATTGATAAAATACTGATAGATCTGCGCGCCGGAGGCAAATCCGCCTCCGAACTGGGTGGTAAATGCCACGAAGGCGATTCCCATGGCCAGCGGCATTCTGCTTTTGTCCACCAGCAGCGATTTTTTATTGCTCATTGTATTTTCCCCTTTTGCCTCTTCTTATTTGTTAAATTCCACTACTTTTCCCGGATTCAGGATCAGCCGGTCATCGAAGGCCAGCTTGATGGCCTTGTAAAGCTGAATCATCCGGGGCCCCACAAATTCCTCCAGGAACTCCAGACGGCCGTTTCCGATGCCGTGCTCTCCCGAAAGCTGGCCGCCCAGCTCTTTGGACAGGGCATACAGTTCCTTCAGGCAGGCGTGGGTGGCGCTCTTCCACTCCTCGTCGCTCATGCCCTTATCCCGCAGCATTTCCGTATGGATATTTCCGTCGCCGCAGTGGCCGCAGGGTTCCACCCGGATTCCCTTGGACAGGGCAATCCGTTTCGCCGCCTTCACATACTCGGCGATCCGGGAACGGGGTACCACCACGTCACACTCCTCCTGGGAAACGGAGTCCGCCTTCATGCCCTCCAGGATCGCTCCCCGCACATCCCAGACAGTACCGGCCCGCTCCGGGGTGTCCGCGATGTAACAGTCGCTGGCGCCGTTGGCAAGGGCCGCCTCCGCGGCAGCCTCCACCGCGCCGTCCAGCTCCTGACGGCTGGAAGCATCGTACATGACAATCAGCACCGCCTCCCCGTCCGTCACCGGAAAATGCTTGTTCAGGTTCCGCTCCACAATCTCGATCAGCTCCCGCTCCAGAAATTCAATGGCCGTGGGTACAAAGGGCAGCTCCAGCACCTTCGGCACCATATCCGCACAGTCCTCCAGGCTGCCAAAGGGCATCACCAGGGTGCTGGAACAGGTGGGCGCCGGAAGCAGTTTCAGCGTCACCTGTGTGAGGATGCACAGGGTTCCCTCGGAACCGATCACCAGATCCTTCACCGCGTAGCCGGTGGTATTTTTCACCACATTGGAGGAAAAATTCATGATGGAGCCGTCCGGCAGCACCGCCTCAATGCAGCGGACAAAATCCCTGGTCAGTCCGTAGCGGACCGCCTTCATGCCTCCGGCGTTGGTGATGACATTTCCGCCGATGGAGGCTGTTTTTTCTCCGGGATCCGGCGGATAAAACAGTCCTTCCACAGCAGCAGCCTGCTGGATATCCAGAAGCAGCGCTCCCGGCTCAGCCGTGATGGTCTGGTTCTTGTGATCCACCGGGAAAATCCGGTTCATCCGCATCACGGAAAGCATGATGCCGCCGTACTTGCAGGTGGCCCCTCCGGCCAGCCCCGTACCGCCTCCCCGGCAGACCACCGGGATATTATTCTCATAGGCGTAGGCCATGATGGCGGAAATTTCTTCCTTATTAATGACCTCCACATAAAGCTCCGGGGGAAATACGCCGTATTCCGGCATCTCGTCCCGGTAATATTCCCGGGCAATTTCATCCCCCACCCAGACCCGGTCGCAGGCAGTGACCGAGCGGATATACGCAAAATCGTCCTCATCCATTTTCTTATAAGGATATGCCATCTTCTCAGTCCTCCTTCCGGTTTTCAATCAGTTCTGTCAGTCTGGGCACCACCGCAAACAGGTCATCCACGATACAGTAATGGGCGGTTTTGAAAATCTGCGCCTCCGGATCCTGGTTGATGGCCACGATGCAGTCGGAATGATTCATGCAGGAGGTAAACTGAATAGCTCCCGATACTCCGCAGGTGATGATCAGTCTGGGACGCACCGTTCTTCCGGAAAGTCCGATCTGGTGCGCCGTGTCGCCGAAGCCGTCCTCCACCATGGGACGGGTAAATGCCAGCTGGCCTCCCAGGGCCTTTGCCAGCCTGCCGCACAGGGCCACACCGGCTTCCGCGCGGGCTCCCCGGCCTGCCACCACGATCACATCCTCTTCTTCCAGCGACTTCTTCTTTTCCACCACCTGGGCAGAAAGAATTTCAATCCGGGAGGATACCATTTCCTCCGTCACCCGGCATGAGATCACCTCTCCTGCGGGCCGCGCTACCTTCGTGGCCTGATCCATCACCCGGTAACGGACTGTGGCAAACTGGGGCCGGGATTTGGCGATGGCGATCTGCGCCATGATATTTCCGCCGAAAGCGGGACGAATCTGGATCATATCCGTATTTTCCTTGATATCCAGCCTGGTACAGTCCGCCGTAAGCCCGGTGTGGAACCGGGTGGCCAGCCGGGGCGCCAGGGAACGGCCCAGCTCGGTGGCTCCGATCAGCACTGCCGACGGCTTCGTGGCCGCGATGCAGTCCGCCGCCACATCCGTGTAATTGTCCGCCCGGAAATACGTGAGGGCCTCATTCTCATAGGCAAATACCTTCGACACTCCATACTCCAGAAGTTTCTTTCCGTTCTCCTCTGTTCCTTCACCCCCGATGATCAGGCAGTTCACTTGAAATCCCACTTTGGGGGCCATCTTCAGGGCCTCTCCGATCAGCTCCAGGGTCACCGGATGGATTTCTCCCCGCTCCTGCTCTGCCACAACCAGGAAATCCTTCCAGTCCTCCTTGTTCACTTCATTGGCCCGCTGTTCAAAACGGATGGCCTGTACCGGACACTGACGGACACACAGGCCGCACATACGGCAGCCGTCGCCCACCACGATTCCTTCCTTCTCCATGGTCAGCGCTCCGAAGGGACATGCGTCCACGCACCGGCCGCAGAGGGTACAGGTTTCCGCGTCAAATGTTAAAAATTCCATCTCTCGCTGCTCCTCAGATAATTTTTCTTTCAGTAAGAACCGCAAACAGACGCTCTGTTTTTTCAGCGGTATTTCCTTCCAGGTACACCTGCCTCTTTTCCTCGGGCGGAGCAAACATCCGCTCCACGGTGGTGGGGGATCCGATCAGCCCGTAACGGCTCATATCCTGATCCGGCAGATCGCTGTATCCCACCATCCGCACCTCTTTTCTCGCCGTCTTCTTTTTCAGAAGGTAGGAAGGCAGCCGGGGCACACAGATATCCTTGTCCACAGTGATCAGACAGGGATACGGGATCCTGGATTCCTGCGTCACACTGGCCAGCTTCTGCTTCACGCAGACGCATTTCTCATCCGCCTCCATAATCTCCGTCACCCAGGCGGCATGGGGGATGTGCAGGTGCTCTGCCAGCGCCGGCCCCACCTGCGCGGTATCTCCGTCCGTGGTCTGCTTCCCGCAGATAATCAGATCCGCTCCGCCCAGAAGCTGTACCCCCTGAGACAGGGTGTAGGAGGTGCTCAGCACATCCGCTCCGGCAAACTTTCTGTCCGAAAGGATCACCGCGTCATCAGCTCCCATGGTATAGGCGTCCCGCATCATGGACTCCGCCTGCGCCGGGCCCATGGTCAGTGCGGTGACAGTTCCCCCCAGCTTTTCCTTCAGCTGCAGGGCACATTCCAGAGCAAAGAGATCATAGGGATTTGTGCGGGTATCGCTGGAAAGCCGCTTCATGGCCCCCGTTTCCGGGTCGATATCCACTTTGGTGCCCGCGGGCACCTGTTTCATACAGACAATAATCTTCATGTTCTTTCCCTCTCCGCTTCAATACTTTGTCGCTTTAAACAAACAAATTATAGCACTTTACCTGAAAATTGTCTATAATTACATGATTTTCATGTTCTTTCTCTTTTCTGAAAATTAACAGAACGTTTACTTTCCCCCACTCCGGTGGTATACTGAAAAGAACATAGCCGCGGCAGCATTTTCGGGCGGCCGCGGGGACTACGGACGGAGGGTATTTGCCATGAGAGCAATGGATTTAACGTTACTGACAGATCTGTATGAGCTGACCATGATGCAGGGATATTTCAAAAATCCCACAGAACAGGTGGTGGTTTTTGACGCGTTTTACAGGAAGAATCCCTGCGACGGCGGCTTTGCCATAGCGGCGGGTCTGCAGCAGGTAATTGAATATGTGCGGGATCTGCATTTCTCCCCCGATGACGTGGAGTATCTGCGGAGCCTGGGCCTTTTTGAGGATGATTTTCTGGAGTATCTGAGAGGATTCCATTTCACGGGAGATATCTATGCTATCCCGGAGGGAACAGTGGTATTTCCCAGGGAGCCACTTCTGAAGGTGATCGCTCCGGTGATGGAGGCGCAGCTGGTGGAGACTGCGATTCTGAATATCATCAACCATCAGAGCCTGATCGCCACCAAGGCGGCCCGGGTGGTTTACGCCGCCAAGGGGGACGGCATCATGGAGTTCGGCCTTCGCCGTGCCCAGGGACCGGACGCGGGTATCTACGGGGCCCGGGCGGCGGTGATCGGCGGCTGTATCGGCACCTCCAACGTCCTGACGGGAAAAATGTTCGACGTTCCCGTGAAGGGCACCCACGCCCACAGCTGGATTATGAGTTTCCCGGATGAATATACTGCCTTCAAAACTTACGCTGAGCTTTATCCTCACGCCTGCATCCTGCTGGTGGATACCTACGACGTGCTGGATTCCGGCGTTCCCAACGCCATCCGGGTATTTAAAGAGATGAAGGAGAAGGATCCGGAGTTTAAGAATTACGGTATCCGCATCGACAGCGGCGACCTGGCCTATCTGTCCAAGGAGGCTTACAAGATGCTGGACGCCGCCGGTTTCGGCGACGCGATAATTTCCGCCTCCAGCGACCTGGACGAGTACCTGATCGATTCCCTGAAAGCCCAGGGGGCAAAAATCAATTCCTGGGGCGTGGGAACCAACCTGATCACCTCCAAGGATTGTCCGGCTTTCGGCGGCGTGTACAAGCTGGCGGCCATCAAGGACCGGGAGGACGCGGAGTTCATCCCCAAGATCAAGCTTTCCGAGAATTCCGAGAAGGTGACCAACCCCGGAAACAAGACCATCTTCCGGATCTACGACAAGGCCACCGGAAAGATCCGGGCGGATCTGATCTGCCTGGCAGATGAGGTGTTTGACGAGTCCAAAGACATGATTATCTTTGATCCCATCGAGACCTGGAAGAAGACAAAGATCAAGGGCGGCACCTACACCCTACGGGAGCTGCTGGTTCCCATTTTCCACAAGGGCCTGTGCGTGTACGAATCCCCGTCCGTGATGGAGATGCAGGAAATCTGCAAAAAAGAGCAGGAGACCCTCTGGCCGGAGACCCGCCGTCTGGTGAATCCCCAGGAGGTATATGTGGATCTTTCCGACAAGCTGTACAAGATCAAAAGCGAACTGCTGGAAGAGATGAGCATGAAGGCGCTGCAGCTGAAATGATGCCGCGCGGCGGGCTTGCCGTTGTGCATAAAAGGGAAATCCGTATAGCGGGCTTTTCATTGTTCATGGCAACGGAAAGTTCACATAAC